>JAWQFT010000004.1:0-80520 GCA_035968055.1 Jaaginema sp. PMC 1080.18
CCCGTTGGTTTGCCCTCGCTGTCTGGCTTAGTACTTTCTTCAGCAAGCCCTATTTAGCAGATTTGCCCGTGTCGGCCACATTTTCCAGTCTTCGGCATTGTCGCTGAAAAAGAGGATTCTGTTAAATTGGGCTTCTTATTGCAGAAAGTCTCGCACTCGTTCTGCATCCCGTTGGGCGTATTTTAAGGAGGGCAGATAATCGTAGTGATTGATGCCAATTGCTATCAGCCAGTTTTTCACCATGAGAACTGAGGGAAATCGCTATGTTTTATTATCCCCCATTGCTCCCGGTTTTCTTGAATAGGTGAAATTTGGTAATCAAATTTGGCATAACCCGCAACGGCGGGTTTGGTAACAGTAGCCGGGGATTTCTAATCCCTCGGCGGTTGGGAACAGGTTTAACGTTTCTTACGAATTTGAGTAAGTTTTATAGAACGGTGGTTTTCTATTGATAACTTTAGGTGATTTGGGACGCTCAAAATGTTCGATCTCGCAGGGGTGGTTTAACTCCTCGATCTAACTTACCAAGGACTGCCAATCAGAGAAAAACCCGCCCAGTAAAAGGGATGAGATAAGTTATCGCGATTTGTGGCTAAATCGGGGGGGAGAGGAAAACGCTCGCGGGATGTACGGAGTTCGCCTCTATCGATAACGACTTTTTGGGATAGCATGGCAATCTGGGCTTGACGGAGGGCAACAGCTTGGGTAGGGGCGGTTTGGAGTTGTTGGTAAAATTCGCTCATTAAAGCCATCGTTCCGGCATCGCTGACTCGCCACAAACTCGCGATCGCGGATTTAACCCCGGCTTGAATCGCTAGTCCGGCAAAACCTAATTCGGCTTCGCGGTTTCCCACTGCCGTCTCGCAAGCACTTAAGACTAATAATTCTAAAGGAGGTTGGCTCAGTTGCAGTTGGGGTAAGCGCTCAAAGTTCAAGCGTTCGCGGCGAAACTGGATATAGGACTGGTCGGGGTCGCCGGGGTTAAAGGCGGCGTGGGTTGCGAGATGAACAATTTGGTAAGTTTGTTGTTGGCGTTGTTTTATGAGGTTATTGATAGTAAAGTCTTGGTTGAGTAAGATATCCCCCGGCCATAAATGGGGGGTAATAGCGGCAATTTCAAGTTCGACGGCGGGTAAACTACTCAATTCCTCAAATTCGGATGCTCCCATTGCTAAAACTTGGGCTTGTTGCCAGTGGGTGGCGGTGAAGTCGGTTAGGTTAAAAGCGGGAACGCGGGAAAGGTTGTATTTTTCGATCAGAAACTGCTGGCCGTCGTGTAAAGCGGCAAAGGGGAGCGATCGCAAACCTTCCCCAACACACAAAATTAAGCTATCGATGTCTTCGGCGGCCAGAACTTCTGCCATCGGTTCAATGAGCCAAGTGTAGAGTTGTTGGGAGGGTTGCAAATAGGAGTTAGTTCGTCGCCGCACGGGTAAAATTAGGCGATTGCGGAAGTCTGCGAGGGTGCGGTCGAGTTGAGCGGCAGAAACTGTTTTATTTTGCCAATTACGCGGCGTTTGACCGGGAGTAATGAGCATAATGCACAGTTGGTCTTCTAGGGGAACGAGCCATACTGCCGCCGCCTTTTCTTGAGTTTGTTGGTAGCGAGTTGCGAGAATCTGAGCTATTTCCGAGGTTTGGCGTTGATAGTTGGCAAAGTCGGTGTTAAAGTAGTCTTCGTATAAAGTTTCCCAATCGGCTTCTATCTGTGCGATCGCGCTACTGACTTTGCCTTGGTCGAGCATGGTGCCAATATCTGACTCTAGGGCTTGCGATCGCGCTATCCCAGTCGAAAACGCGATCGCGAACCCCACAACCATCAAAGTTGCGAACCCGTAACGCCAAAGCTGCCATCTTTTCCAGAAATCCATGATGTTCGCCTCCCTAACTTGGGCAAAATTAACTCTGAGGAGCAGGAATTGAGATATCCACTGTTGTTACCTTGGGAGAAAGGCTGCTTAAGGGCGGCTGAATTTCGGCTTGATTGCCCACAACTAAGGTCACAATTTGTTCGGGTTGTAAATACTCGCGAGCAACTCGTTGAATATCGGCGATGGTGACATTTTTCACCGCTTGTTGATATTGAAAAATAAAATCCGTGGGGTAGTCGTAATAGTCATATCGCAATAAGCGCGACAAAGTTTGTTCGGGGTTTTGGAAATTAAACACAAAAGAATTCAAAATCGACTCTTTGGCATAACTTAATTCTGCCTCGCTAATGGGCTGCGATCGCAACTTTTCCAACTCCTCAAATATGGTCGCAATAAAGGGTACTGTTGCATCGGAGCGAGTTTGACCCCCGGCAGTAAATAAACCCGGATGATCGTACTGAGCGCCCCAATATCCATAAGCTACATAAGCCAAACCCTGACGCGATCGCACTTCATTAAACAAGCGCCCCCCAAAACCATTGAGTACCCCATTCAAAACACTCAACGCTGGGTAATCGGGACTGCTGAACTCTCCCCCAATATGACCCATTTGAATATAACTCTGGGTTAATTGCGGGCGATCCACCACAAACAAGCCCCCCAGATTTTTTTGTGTCGCTTCTGGGACTTCCACTTGAGCCATATTACCCGCAGGTTGCCAACCCCCCAAAGTTTTGGCAATTAGGGGCTTCAGCATTGCCGGGTCAAAATCGCCCACAATCCCCAAAATCAGGTTCTCAGGACGCACATAACCCTCGTAAAACGCGACAACATCCTCCCGCGTAATATTATCCAGGGTTTCGTACTCCACCATCCGCGCATAAGGACTACTTTCCCCATACACCAACTTCTCGAACTCCCGCGAAGCAATGTCATCGGGGTCATCATTGCGACGAGCAATACTGCCTTGAATTTGCTGTTTGGCAAGGTCAATTTTATCTTGAGGAAAAGCGGGTTGCTGGAGGGTTTCAGCGAATAACTCAAAGACAAAATTCAAGTCTTCACTCAAGGCACTAAACGACGCACTCCCCGAATTCGTATCAATATCAGTTTCCACCACTGCGGCTCGTTGTTCGAGGAGTTGGTTGAGTTCGTCAGGGGGGTGTTGAGTTGTGCCTCCAGACCGCATTACCGTCCCGGTAATGGCAGCTAAACCCACTTCCGAGAGAGGTTCGTAGCGCGATCCCGTGCGAATCAACGCCGTCCCACTCACCAACGGTAACTCGTGGTTTTCCATCAAGTATACCGTCATGCCGTTATCGAGTTGATAGCGTTCGTAATCGGGGATTTGGACTTCGGGGAGGGGGCCAAATTCTAACTCAGTGTAATGCTTGGCCTCGGACGCGATCGCGGGACGATGACAAACAATTACTAATAATAACGTCGCTACCGCTAAGTGCAGCCAACGCCACGACAAGCGTCTCGAAGCAGAAATTCTTGGTTTCATTATCTTAAATACTACTCTTTAGGCAAAATGCGGCCAATTGTGCGATTTTCAGGGATAAACGTGGCTTGAGCGACTCGTTGCACATCAGCCGGGGTAACGGCAGCAATTTTATCGAGTCGCTCGAATAAATTACGCCAATCGTCAGTTTTGACTTCATATTCGGCTAATAACTGGGCCATCCCCATATTAGAATCCAAACTCCGCAGTAAACTGGCTCTAGCTTGGGTTTTGACTCGTTCTAACTCTTGTTGAGTCACGGCTTCGGTTTTGAGACGGTTTAGTTCTTGCTCAAAGGCTTCAGCCACAGAGGAGACGGATTGACCCGGTGCAGTCAGGGCATACAATACTAATAAGTTCGGATATTTTTCCCCCGGAAAACCGCTAAATCCTTGAGCCGTCAACGCAATGCGCTGTTTTTCGACCAGGGATTGATACAGCCGAGAAGTGCGACCATCGCTGAGTAAACTCACAATCAAGTCGTATACGGCATTATCAGGATCGTTGGCTGAAGGACGATGATAGCCTTCGAGATACCAGGGTTGCGATTCTAAGCGCAGGGTAACTTCTTTAGTGGCTTGTTGGGGCGGTTCTGTGGGAATATTGGCAGTTGCGGCAGGCTGCGCGGGAAAACGCCCGAAATAAGTCCGAGCCAGTTCTCGTACTTGGTTTGGCTTCACATCTCCCACAATGGCAACGGTTAGCTTGCTGGGGACATAATGGGTTTTAAAGAATTCGCGAACATCTTGGCTTTCTAAGTTGCGGATATCTTCGTCGTAGCCAATGACGGGACGTTTGTAGGGATGGGTGGTGTAGGCTTTGTCTAGGAAAGCTTCGATGAGTTGACCAATGGGAGAGTTATCGGTGCGTAAGCGGCGTTCTTCTAGAACCACTTGTTTTTCTTTGTAAAATTCGCGAAATACGGGTTCTAAAAAGCGCTCGGATTCGAGAGACATCCACAACTCCAACTTATTCGCCGGAAAACTATAAAAATACAGGGTATAGTCGGCAGAAGTGGCGGCATTTAACCCAGAACCGCCTTCTCGCTCGATGATTTGCCCATATTCGTTTTGTTTGGCATATTCGTTGACTTGGGCTTGTACGCGGTCAAATTCGGCTTCTAGGGCTGCGACTTGTTCGGTGTTTCCGGCAGCGCGAGCGGCTTTGATTTCGGCGAAAATTGCGTCTAATTTTGCCAATAACGGCTTTTCTGCTTCATAATTCGTCGTGCCAATGCGCGGTGTACCTTTGAAGGCTAAATGCTCTAGAAAATGCGCTACTCCGGTTTTACCTACGGGTTCGTCTACCCCCCCGACATCGGCGTAAGTCACCATCGAGATCGTCGGGGTGTTGTCTCGTTGCAAAACCAAAAAGGTCATGCCATTATCCAGTTGAAACTCACTGACGCGATCGATCACGCGATCGAGATAGGGTTGAATGGATTGGGGAGAGGAGGGGGAATTCTGGGCTGTCGCAACACCCGGAAAAGCGCTTCCTGTCAGCAGTAGGGCGCAAACCAGGGCGATCGCAGTACGATAGTCTATGACTTGGCTTCCGTATTGAATCATTGCCTTCACAGGCGCAACGAAAGCAGACCAAAACATTTTCATAAGGTATAGAGTTGAGATAGGGTCGCACTTCTTACCAGCATAGCCATTTTAATTCCTGACTGAATTGGCTGGGTCGGAGAGTTGCTGGCGATATTCAGGGAATGGTTATGGTATTAATTTCTGGTTAAGTCGATCTTTTGTTTAAGTTCGCTCAAAATAGTCTGAAAAACGATGGTTCAACAAATTTTAGTTACAGGTGCAGCAGGTTTTATCGGCTTTCATCTGAGTCAACGTTTGCTCGAAAGGGGCGAGATCGTTATCGGCATTGATAATCTGAATGATTATTATGATGTAGGACTCAAACACGGTCGTTTAGAGATTTTAAACCAAGCTGAGAACTTTCAGTTCCAAAAATTAGATTTGAGCGATCGCGCCAGGATGGAAAAACTATTTGCTGATTATACTTTCGATGTGGTCGTTAATCTCGCCGCGCAAGCCGGGGTACGCTATTCTTTAGAAAATCCCCACGCTTACATCGACAGCAATTTGGTCGGTTTTCTCAACATTCTCGAAGGTTGTCGCCACCAAAACGTTAAACACCTCGTTTTTGCTTCCTCTAGCTCCGTTTATGGCGTAAATAAAAAGATTCCCTTCTCCATTGAAGACCCCGTAGACGAACCCATTAGCCTTTATGCTGCGTCGAAAAAAGCCAACGAATTAATGGCTCACAGCTACAGCCATTTATACGATATCCCCACTACCGGACTGCGCTTTTTTACCGTGTACGGGCCTTGGGGTCGTCCCGATATGGCTTATTTTAAATTCACCCACGCGATCGCGCAAAACCAAGCTATCGATGTCTACAACCAAGGTCGCATGAAACGCGATTTTACCTACATTGACGATATTGTTGAAGGCATCGTGCGCGTCATGGCCAAAATCCCCGATCCTCAAGGTCAAAGCCAAGCCCGCTACAAAGTTTACAACATTGCTAACAATCAACCCGTAGAATTACTGATTTTTATCGAAACCCTGGAAAACTGTCTCGGCAAAACCGCCCAGAAAAACCTCCTTCCCATGCAACCGGGGGATGTTCCCATCACCTATGCCGATGTAGACGCACTCATGGCCGATGTCAATTTTCGTCCCCAAACCCCCTTAGCTGAAGGGTTACAGAAATTCGTCGCTTGGTACAAAGAATATTACAAAATTTAAAAGCCAGGAAATTTGACAAATACCCAACCCATTACCGATAATGGGAAATTGCGTGTAAACCCAAGCTCGGATCGGGTGAATCGCTAACCAAAGCCGAAATCATCAGTATTTCAGCTACCCGTACGGCCCTTTTGAAGGAAAAAACCATGACCTATGCAATCATTGAAGCCGGGGGCAAACAACTCCGCGTTGAACCCGGTCGTTTTTATGACATCAACCTCCTTCCCATCGAAGCGGAAGAGGGTTACAGCATTGATAAAGTCTTGCTAATCAGTAATGATGGCGATATTAGTGTCGGCCAGCCCTATGTCGCGAATGCCACAGTCGAAGGTCGAGTCTTAAGCCATCTGCGCGGTCGCAAAGTTATTGTCTACAAAATGCGTCCCAAGAAGAAAACTCGCAAAAAACGCGGTCATCGTCAAGAATTAAGCCGCTTGCTGATTACGGCTATCACCCTCAATGGTGAAACCCTCGCAGCCGCAGATGAAGAAGTCACCACCGCAGAAGTAGAAGTGGTAGATACTCCAGAAACTGCCGATACCGCCGCCGAGTAAAAACAGGCTTTAAAATAAATAAATTATCCTCCATCAACAGTAACAACAATGGCTCACAAGAAAGGAACAGGTAGTACCCGCAACGGTCGCGACTCGAACTCAAAACGCTTAGGTGTGAAACGCTACGGCGGTCAAGTCGTCAGAGCCGGTAATATTTTGGTACGTCAACGCGGTACTAGAATTCACCCCGGTGTTAATGTCGGTCGCGGTAACGATGACACTTTATTTGCTTTAATCGATGGTATTGTGAAATTTGAGCAAGTCGATCGCTCTCGCAAAAAAGTCAGCATTTATCCAGCAGGCTAAAGCTCCATAACTCCCCTGTAACCATCAAGGTGCATCGCAGCACGCTCTTTTTGGGCGTGCTTTAATTTTGTTTTGAGGAACATTACAAAACATTGAGAGTTGTCAAGAATTGTCCCTGGAAACAGAGCGATCGCCCTACACTATTTTGAGCAATGTCAAAAATACTTCTATAAAAATCGTCTTATGTTCCCAGTTCAGCGTCCCCGTCGTCTTCGTCAATCCCCTTCCTTACGCCGGATGGTACGGGAAACTATTGTTACTCCTAACGATTTAATTTATCCTCTGTTTGCCGTTCCCGGTGAAAGCATTGCCAAAGAAGTCAAATCGATGCCGGGAGTGTATCAACTCTCTGTGGATAAAATCGTCGAGGAAGCCAAAGAAGTCTACGATCTCGGCATTCCCAGCATTATTTTATTCGGTATCCCAACAGAAAAAGACAACGACGCAACCGGGGCTTGGCATGATTGTGGCATTGTCCAGAAAGCCGCCACCGCCGTCAAAGAAGCCGTCCCCGACTTGGTAGTAATTGCCGATACCTGTTTGTGCGAATATACTCCCCACGGTCATTGTGGCTACCTAGAAGTCGGGGATTTAACCGGTCGCGTCCTCAATGACCCCACCTTAGAATTACTCAAAAAAACCGCCGTTTCTCAAGCCCAAGCGGGGGCTGATATTATTGCCCCATCGGGGATGATGGATGGCTTTGTCACGTCAATTCGCGAGGCATTAGACGAAGCGGGATTCAGCAATACGCCGATTTTATCCTATGCTGCGAAATACTCCTCCGCTTATTACGGCCCCTTCCGAGATGCCGCCGAATCTGCTCCTCAGTTTGGCGATCGCCGCACTTACCAGATGGACCCCGGCAACGCCCGCGAAGCCCTCAAGGAGGTCGAAATAGATATCGCTGAGGGCGCAGATATGGTCATGGTTAAACCCGCTTTGGCGTACATGGATATTATCTGGCGCATTAAGGAAATGACCGATTTACCCGTAGCGGCTTACAATGTCTCCGGGGAATATTCTATGGTCAAAGCCGCAGCCCTCAATGGTTGGGTAGACGAGCAGAAGGTGGTAATGGAAACTCTAACGGCGTTTAAACGTTCTGGGGCCGATCTGATTCTGACTTATCACGCCAAAGATGCGGTGCGTTGGCTGTAGTGGCGTGACACACTTTAAATAAGGCGATAGTTTGAATTTCGGTGCGTTACTTATAGCTTCATTTTAGCTGTGTCACGCCAGTAGGTTTAGGTTTTAGAACCCCGGTTTCTTGTGAGTTACTGGGGTTTTGTTGTGAAAAATCAAAAAGATTCTCTGTGAAAGTAAGGAATAGAGGAGTTCAAACAATCTGCTAACTCATCGGCAACAAAAATATCTGAATCTTCTAAAGTGTATTCAGAGCCACCAAACAATACAGTATTAGAATTAACTTGAGAAAGAGTTATATCTTCAAAGCCTTCAATTTTATGAAATCCAGGTTGCTGAGGAATAGGAGACACAGAAGAAATAGAATAACCGTTGGGAGAACTTCCTGAATAACAGACGCGATCTCCACGAATTGCGATTACAATATAACGCGATCCACCTCCCCAATATAATCCTTGTCGTAGAGACAAAGAAGCAAATGACGGACTAGCCAAAACTAATGGTGCGAGAAAAGACAAGGAAAGAAAAAGACGACCAAATTTCATGTTTTACTACCTTTAGTATTCTATTTTGAAGGTAAGGTAAACAGTACAAAATAAAGTGCAATTTACGACCAAGGCGTTTTTTGCTTTAACATTGACTTTAGAGCTTCATTGGTTTCAGGAGGACGCTCTAAAGCTGCATTGAAGGCTGCCCATTGTTGTTCGTCTAAGGGAAAAACCACTCGATCGAGTAGAGTTTCTTCTGCGGCTTTTTGAGCAGCTTCTAAGACAAAGGCACTTAGCGTCTTGTCTTGTAAGCTTGCTGCTGTGTCAATCAAGTGGCGTTGACTAGGCTTAATCCGAATTCTTAAGGACTCAGTTCTTTGGCTTGTTCTTGCTACTTTTGGAGTTGCCATTGATAATGCTTTCTATAGCTGTGCCTACATTGTACCCCTACTGAAGAACCAAAAAGACAGTCCCTATTTTTTTGAAAAAACGAAGAAGTCTGATTGCTTTTGAGGTGTGTCGATCGACACTAAGCCTACTGATTGAAACATTTTAGTTGCTCCATATCAAACTAAGGGTTTCAACCTTAAAAGTTGGATTTAAGTTTCTGGAGAGTCTTATCAGGCAAGGCTTTTGAGCGGCTTTTCGCCTCCCTAGGTTGGGGAACAAAAGCTACCTAAATCAATCACTACAACAGTCTCTCGCTCAACAGCGGCTCACCATAAAGAAGCTGAGGATAACCTGTGTAAAGTCGGGGTGATGCTGTGCTTTACCGAATCTTTAAAAAAAGGGGGTGTTGCCCCTCATCCCCATTGTGCTATATTATGTTAAGTAGATGCACCCTGATGATTGGGGGGAGTTACAACCGTGACTCTCCTCTTTTTCTTTGAGATTATCCTCTCGTCGCCAAAAAATAGTGATTTTGTTACAACTCGATGGGATTTGGGGGGCTTTTGTGAAGTTTTGTGTGCTGTGGAGCGAGGGGGTACGCCACATCCCCGAAACCCCCATTCTCTCGTTGACCCCCTCGCCGCCTTATGCCACAAGGGTTTCAGCGATCGAAGTTGAGTTTTTTCTGTTTTTTGTGGCCACGTTTTTCGGCCCCCTCGCAAACGGGGTCTGGACATCCCGCCAGGTCTGGGTTTTAATGGGGGTGCCTCTCCACTCTGTGGGGAAATTAGTTGAATGGAAACCAGCCCGATTCAGAGACATGAAAGTTTGCCATTGTCTTATCTCTCCACTCTGTGGGGAAATTAGTTGAATGGAAACAACCCTTCCTCGAAGGCGAACCGAGCCGCTTCAGCTGCGGCGTAACTCTCCACTCTGTGGAGAAATTAGTTGAATGGAAACACAGCTTTTTTAAGGGCATCCCACTGATCTGCCCACTCCCCACTCTGTACGGAAAATGTAGTCAATCCTAGTAAAAACCGCGACTCCCGCCCGCAGATTAAAATCTGGGGCTAACGAAAGCAAAGTCCGCTTTCACGGACTCAAAAGATCGAGTTTGAATCTACAAAACTTGGTGGGAATGACTGTAGTTTCATAAAAACCCCAAAAAGGTCTAGGCGTAGCAAACCTAGACCTTTATTGCTATAGCCGTACGACAAAGCCTCAATATACTTCGTTTCACTCCTAAAAAATAAGCCCATCTCCCGTGGGAGAGCAGGGATTATTAACTGACTAGAGAAAAAAGCTGTGAATCCAGTGACGTGGTTACAGAATATCTGATTGCTCACGAAAAATAAGAGATTGCCACAATTTTCTTTCCTCGGTGAATAATCCCTGCCGTGGGAGATGGGTTTGGGGTGAGGGCTGACAGCAACTCTTATGTCCGCTCCTCAAAAACATACTGCTATATCAAGAAAAAACGGCAAAACCTTAAGACGAACGATCGCCCTCTCGTAAAGCCTGACTAAAGCCCAAAACCACCAAAATATTAGAAAGCGTTAGAAATAACTCCGCACTGCCGTGTAACCAGTCTACATCCGCTAATTGCTGGTGATAAGCCGATTGAGCGTAGATTCCGGCGGGGATGGTAATGGCGACAAACAGCAACAAGACATAAAAACCGATAACCGCCAGACGCGGAAATTGGCGCGATCGCGTCATAAACCAGAGAAAACCCAAGTAGGGAAATAGGGAAACGGCGAATAAAGTTTCTTTGGAAAACATGGTTTTAACTGGCTTCTGGGGAACGAGACGAGCGCCAAATCCACCAAGCGGCAAGGCATAATGTGGTATTACCGAGGACTGTCATGGCGGCTTGGAGGGTGACTAACCAGGAGAGGGTATCGGGGTTGTCGAAAAAGTGCCAGGTACAGGCACACATGGCGCTGACGAGGGCGGGTAACATGGCTAGAGATAAGCCCCACCAAGCGCGATCGCCCTTGACTTCTCCGTAACGCCAAATTAGCGCGATCGCGACCATCCATTCAATTACACTGGAAATATGTACCATCCAAGTCGGAATTGAGAGTGCGTGCATAATTCAATCACAATATTGAGTATCTTTGCTGGGTTAATCAATGGCGACTTTGAACACCCAATCTTCGTAAGCGCGATCGCAATTTTCGGTAATGGCAGTTAACTTTTCTTTTAACTTTGTAGTAATCGGTTTTTCTGAGGGCAATTTGTAATTTTCGATTTGTTTTACGGGAGTAACTTTTGCGGCTGTTCCGCTTAAAAAGACCTCATCTGCTATTAGTAATTCCGTCTTATCTACCGGACGCTCAATTACCTCATGTCCCAAATCCCGCGCAATTTGAATTACACTATCGCGAGTAATGCCTTCGAGAATATCTTGATCGAAACCGGGGGTAATAATTTGGGAGTTTCGCACCACAAAAATATTCATCCCCGACGCTTCGCAAACTTTCCCTTGGGAATTCATCAAAATCGCTTCATCAAAACCCGCTTCCACGGCTTCAGTTTTCGCGAGAGAGGAAGTAATATACGCCCCGCTAATTTTACCGCGCAGGGGGAAACTGCGGTCTTCTTGACGATACCAAGAGCTAATGCGACAACTTACCCCATCGGGAGATAAATAGTCTCCTAGCTCCAAGCCATATACAAAAAAGTCTTTTTCAATTTTGTGTAAACGAGGGGCAATTCCCAGGTCGGAAGTATAAACAAAAGGACGAATATAAAAGGAAGTTTTGGGGCTATTTTTTTTAATAAAATCAACAATAACGCTTTGGATTTTGTCGGCGGGTAAATCAAATTTGAGGAAGCGGGCGCTATTACTCAAACGCTGACAATGACGGTCTAAACGAAAGAGTAAAATTTGCTTGGGATTATTCGGATCGGGGATGCCACGCAAGCCGCCAAATGCCCCTGTGCCATAGTGTAGGGCGTGGGTAGCGATGGAGATATTAGCGTTTTGAAAATCAACAAATTGATTCTGAAAGTAAGCAATAGGAAGAAAGTTGTGCATCGGAAGTTTTAGATACGGTCAAGGTTGAAAATAAGAAGCCGATCGGTTGAGTATAATCTCGCGTTGCAGCTTTTGTCAAACCCTGAATTTAGGCGGTTTGGGTGCTACTACGGGCAAGTTTTAGGTAGGGTGGGTTAGGCGGCTACAACTCATACTATGACTGTAATAAGCGCAATCCGCCGTAACCCACCGTTTAGAGTGTGTCGCGCCACTACTGCCGTAACAAACCTCTGAAATGCTTGAATTTCGGTGCGTTACGCTACGCTAACGACACCCTACTTGTAGCCTGTTTCAGCGCTACTACGGGCAAGCAGGGCGCTACCATAAGCCGCAGCGACTTGACGAGAAATCGCCACAGGGACTTGCAAATGCCGTTGACGAATTGCAGCCCAAGTGGGGTTTTTCGCGCCCCCTCCGGCGGTATAAACTTGCGTGAGGGGGGTTGCACCGAGGTTTTGCAGGAGTTGGTAGCCTTGGGCTTCGATCCGGGCGATACTTTCGAGTAAGCCGTGGAGAAATTGTACCGGATCGTCGGGTCTAGGGTCGAGTTTGGGGGCTAATTTAGGGTTGTTGACGGGAAAGCGATCGCCCTGGCTCAATAAGGGATAATATTCGAGGGGACTTTCGCGATCGGGATTAATCTGTTGACTCAGAATATCCAGGTCTGCGTCACTGAAAAAGTGTTTTAAAACCGCTCCTCCGGTATTGGATGCGCCGCCAGTGAGCCACAAATCCCCGAACCGATGACTATAAATACCACAATCGCTATTGTCAACGGGGGTATGACTGAGGAGCTTGAGTACCAAGGTAGACCCCAAGGAAGTGACAGCTTCTCCCGGTTGCGTCGCACCACTGGCGTTAAAGGCGGCAATACTGTCGGTTGTTCCGGTGCAAACTTGACAGGTATTGGGAAAGCCAAAACGCTGTCTTAATTCCGGCTTCAGGGAACTAACCGGGCTACCAGGGGGGAGAATTTGCGGTAAGAGCGGAAAGCTGGGCAAAGAGCGCAGCCAATCGGGATAAGTGAGGTTATGGACATCGTAGCCAAGTTTCAAGGCGTTGTGATAATCGCTGATTCCCAGTTTGCCGTGCAGTAGAAAGCCCAACCAATCGGCTTGATGCAGGAAGTAAGCAGCTTGACTCGTTTTCCCCTGACTTTGCCACCACAGCAGCTTGGCAAGGCTAGAAGTGGCACTCTGGACAACGTTTTGAGGAGGGGCTATTTCTTGTAGTTGGGTTTGGACAGCAACACCGCGAGCATCATTATATAACAGGGGTTGATCCAGAGAATTGCCAGCGCGATCGCACAATAATACCGTTGAGGATGTACCGTCAAGGGCGATCGCCTTAATTTGACTACAAATCTCACTGGGTAATTGCTCTAAGAGGGTAAACAGAGCTTTTCTCCACATTAAAGCGAGACTTTTACCCTCGATAAAATGCGATCGCGCTGCGGCTTGAATCTCACCTAAATCGTCAATCGCGATCGCCCTCGCCCCCGATGTACCAAAATCAATACCTAAATACAAACTCATTGCCAAGTTATTTTTCTGGCTGCAATTCTAGTTAATTGATTAATGGGAAGGTTTGGGATTAGGTTAGCTTTTCGATTGTAAACGCTCCTTCAACTTGCGAATGCGCCAGCTAATGCCCCGCACCACAGCCCGGCGATATTTTTCAAGATAATTTAAATACAAATAATCCTCTTTTGTCATCCCGGTTTTTTCAGGATTGATCAACAGCATATCCGCATGGGAGAAAATCGAAAAAGAAATGTTGTAAAAGCCTAATTCTTTAAACCGCTTTTCTAAGACTTTTACATCCTCCCGCATATCAAAATAATCCAGAAAATCGTGAAACTCTACCGCAATTTGTCCGATTTTCTTTAACGTTTCATCGCTGGCAGCTTTAAACATTTCTACTTCTGCGCCTTCGATATCCACTTTCAGTAAATCGACTT
Source organism: Jaaginema sp. PMC 1080.18 (assembly GCA_035968055.1). Classification (GTDB taxonomy): domain Bacteria; phylum Cyanobacteriota; class Cyanobacteriia; order Cyanobacteriales; family Spirulinaceae; genus Jaaginema. Next base: position 14,028 of record JAWQFT010000004.1, read on the forward strand.
TTTCAATATTATTTTGTTTTAAGAAATCATCCAGAGTAATACCTTGAATTTCAACGGTATTAGTATCGGTTAATCTATCGGGTAAATTTTTAATACTCCCCGATTCTTCGTTGGTAGAAATATTAAACGTCAAAGTTTTATTTTCTGCCGCGATCGCGTAGTTAAATTTATGAATGCGATCGCTACTTTCAATAACTTCAAACAATTCTGGAGAAGCTTCTACCGCGTAACATTCACAGCCAACAAGGTCGTTTATTTCCTGGGAAAAATAACCGCGATTTGCCCCTAAATCCACAACTACAGAGTCTTTGTCTAAATAATTTAAACAAAGATGATGCAAGCGCAAGCAAACTAATTGAGGTTTGACCATAATTATTGGGTTGTTTATTGTTTGTTATGGGTTATTTGTTAGTATTTATCAGTTATCCATCACCCTTTGATTTTTTTCCTCTTTTCTCGATCGCTAATAACAGAAACTACTGATGTCGTTTTTGATGCCATTGCCACGCATGAGCGATAATTTTATTAATATCGGCAAACTGGGGATTCCAACCTAAAGTTTCCTTGGCTTTCTTGGCACTTCCCACTAACATAGGAGGGTCTCCCGGACGGCGATCGCATTCAATCGCTTTAATTTCTTTCCCGGTTACAGTCCGACTCGCTTCGATAATTTCTTTCACCGAGAAACCATTACCATTGCCTAAATTAAAAGCAGCAGTTTTTCCTCCATTCAGCAAATATTCTAAACCCAAAACATGAGCATCAGCTAAGTCGCTAACATGAATATAATCCCGTACACAAGTGCCGTCGGGGGTAGGATAATCCGTGCCGAAAATTGAAATTGAATCCCGTTTTCCCAGGGCAGTTAATAATACTAAAGGAATGAGATGAGTTTCGGGATTGTGGTCTTCTCCTAAATTCCCACTGGGATCGGCCCCTGCCGCGTTAAAATAGCGAAAACGCACCGAGCGAAAATCGTAAGCAGTATCGAAATCTTCGAGAATATCCTCCACCATTAACTTTGTCTTACCATAAGGATTAATCGGTTTTTGCGATTCCTCCTCGGTAATCGGGACGTTTTCAGGAACACCATAAGTCGCACAAGTTGAGGAGAAAACAAAAGTTTTGATTCCTGCGGCTAACATCGCTTCAAGTAGTGTCAGCGTACCGAGGACATTGTTGCGGTAATATTTTTCTGGAGTTTTGACCGATTCTCCCACATAAGCATAAGCCGCAAAGTGCATTACCGCCGTAATATCATGGTTCGCAAACAAATCGTCTAAAAGGGCGCGATCGCTCGTATCCCCAACAATTAGTTTAACCTTGAGAATATCCTCAGCAATTTCTCGATGACCGTAAACCAAATTGTCTAAAACAATGACATTGTACCCGGCTTTTTGTAAAGCTAAAACGGCGTGAGACCCGATATAACCTGCTCCCCCCGTAACCAAAACCGTTGACTTGCTCGATGACACGCTTCAAACTCCTTCTCGCTATCTCTAAAAATGGTGAAAAAACATCAGCTTATTTCGCTTTGACTAAATTGCCTAACTTCTTCCGAACTTTCTTGTTATAAACAAAGAAATTGCGTTGGATATCTTCTAATTGCAGCATCGCATCTGCCACCAAACCTGTATTTCCCGTAGCATCTTTAATCGCTTTACGACGGAAGAAAGTCATGGGATCGGCATAAGTTTTATTGGTTGAAAGTGTGGGTTTTGGCCCAGCCCAGTGAACCACTGTACCGTCATTTTCCGACACAATTGGCCCATCTGCGCCCATTGGGAAACGTTTTTTTACATCTTCTAAAGGAAAATCCTGGACAATATACTGAATATCTGCATTACCTAAACGTAATTTACCTTCTTCGTCTCCTTTGAACATCATATAGTTAATAAAGCCCATATCGCCATACTTAAAAACGCCGGGCTTTTCGTCTACATAATCCAAGATTTTGACGTATTCATCGAGGTTAAAAACACCCCGTTTGGCGAATAAAACCGCCGGACAAACAAAGGGGCGAGATCGCCATTCAAAATCCGGATAATCTTTCTCAAATACAGGCAAGTTAAAGAAATATTCTTGCACCATTTCTTGAGAATAGCCGTAACAGGGTTGGTCAATAATAATATCATATTCGTCAAAGTTAGCGTGTTGTAGGACATTTCCCCAAACGACGACATCCGAATCAATAATCAAAAAGCGCTCAAATGGGCTTTCCCAAAAAGCAATCATGCGGGTTGTTCCCCAACCAAAGCTGCGCTTTTTGAGGACATCATATTTCATGTTATCCGCATTAATTACCTTGACGTTGTACGCCCGTTTCATATCATCAACATTTAACGATCCGTCCACAAGTAAACAGATGGGGACATCCCCTAAAAAATAGCGAATGCTGGCACAAGTTCCTTTGGCCAAAGCGTAGTCTTGGTCGCAACAAATGACGATAATTCCAAAGTCTTCCATTGTTTTTTTCCGTTAAAAATATTGTTGCAGTTGGGCATTTTGCTCGAACACAAAATTCATCACTTTCTCGCCATGTTTCTCGGCAAAAACCTCTCGCGAGTCCGCATAATTATTGCTGTAATTAATCACTCTTTGGTCGTGAGCCGTTTTCTTTTTCACTTCTGCTTTAGAAACTTGTGCTGCCACTTCTTGGAGTTTTTTGGGGTTTAATTCTTGACCAAAATGAGCCGTAACCTTCGCAAACTCGCTTTCTAAATTTTTCGTCATATTCTCATAACGTAGAATGGTTTTCTTTTCCGTCCATTCTTCTTCAACCAACCACTTACTCAAATGCTGACCATAAAGCGCTGCCCACTTTTCAAGACATTCAATATCGTTAGTATCTTCGTTGTAGAATTTGAGCTGCGAATAAATTGTAGAGACGGGATCGCGATATAAATACAACACATTTTTGCGATCGCTCACATCCAAATCTTCATCATGGGTATGCAGTGAAAGAAAATCCCGTGAATCTTTAAAATAGAAAATCCGCACCAACGAAGGACGCTCGAAATAAAGCTCCATCAACAAGCGTAACCAATGACTGCCCGTGCGGGGAAAGCTGATAAAAAAAGGAAAATAAGGATCGTCAATATACTGCTGTAATATATTTTCATTGCGAATTCGTAGCGATAAATCTTTTACCGAACCTGGGTCAGCCACTAATTGTTGAATAAGTGTCCAAATTCTACCCATCATTGTCAGATTAGTCTCCTTAACAAGAAAATCAAAGTTGGAAAAAACCGCAAAACGGTTATATCTTTAACGATTGTGACCGTTGCAGAATACCAACTCTACAATAAGTAAAATATCAGCCAGTCACGCGATCGCCCTCAATCACAACATCTATCCTGTTATATCAAATCCCAGCCAAGCTCACCAATAAAATTCTCTTTCTCGGAATGGCTTTATCTTCTCTTAACAAATCAGCCGCTAGAGTTTAAAGATTTTTGCGTAAACATTCTCTAGTTTTCGACGAATAAAAACAATGCTCTTATAATGTTGGTCGATTAACCTTCATCAGCAGAAGGGAAACCGACTGCCCCCACGACTTTGACTGTCAAAATTGCTGCTTTATTGACCTGTTTCAACCGTAAGGAAAAAACCCTTGAATGCCTGCGGTTACTCTTTGCCCAAGCGGGAGTTTCAGATGCAACCCTCGAAGTCTATCTTGTAGACGATGGTAGCACCGATGGTACTGCGGCGGCTGTTGCCCAGACTTATCCCCAAGTTAATATCCTTACCGGGACGGGTAACTTGTTCTGGAATGGCGGAATGCGGTTGGCTTGGGATGCTGCGATGCCATCTCACCCCGATTACTACCTCTGGTTGAACGACGACACCCTACTGTACCCTGATGCCCTCCACACGCTCTTGGAGACATCCCACCAACTCAGCCAAAAAGGAGAAGACGCAGCCATCGTTGCTGGGTCAGTCCAAGACCCCGAAACCCAAGTATTAACCTATGGGGGATTGCGACAAAAAGGGCCCCTATATCCCCCCTTCAAAGCCCAGAAAATCCCACCCACCGACGCACCCCAAGTTTGCGATATGATGTGCGGCAACTTTGTCCTTATTCCCCAAACTGTCGTCGCAAAAATTGGCAACCTCGACCCCCAACTCACCCATTATGCCGGGGATTGGGATTACGGTTTACGAGCAAGACAAGCGGGTTGTAGTGTCTGGATTGCCCCCGGTTTCCAAGGAACTTGTCCCCGCAACCCCAAACCTAATCCCAGTAATACCCCCGATTTACAAAAAGGTTTGCAAAAAATGGCGACTCCCAAGGGACTAGATTTACAAACTGTTACTCTACAGCCGATGGAGGAATGGAAACTTTTGATGCAGCGTCACGGTGGGGTGTTGTGGCCAATTTTCTGGCTTCTGCCTTATCGCAAGTTGTTGTTGGAGGGTTTGTTGAAGAAAGGGCAGTAGGGTTTTTTCAGTCATCAGCGACTAAGGGGCAGTAGGCATTGGGCAGTAGGGATTGGGGGGGGAGTGGGGTAGGAAATTACCAATTACCAATGACCAATTACCAATTAAGGGATTTGGACAATCTATTCCCTATTCCCTGTTCCCTACAAACAACTAACAACCAACAACCAACAACCAATAAAAAATGAAAGAAACTCGTATTGTTTGGCTAGTTCCAGCGATTATGCGGGGGGCGTACTGGCAGCCCGTTTTACGGGAATTTATCAAAATCTTTCCGCAAACGGTATTTTATACCAGTCAGGTTTGGCCGGATTTTGACCCAGAATTACCTGGGGCTTCAGTGATTCAATTAATAGGCAAATATCGCTTTGCTCAGACGCAGAAAATTGACACAGGGTACAGTCGTGGCTTTATTTTGACTTCTCCAACAGTAATTTTTCCGACATTACGTTACAAGCCTGATGTGGTGTTTGTGAGTAGCTTTTCGTTGTGGACGCTATTGGCAATTTTGTTTAAGCCGATTGGCGGTTGGAAGTTGATTTTGGTTTACGATGGGGGTTCTCCGAATGTGGATTTTCGCGATGATAATTTCCGCATTAATAGCCGTCGTTGGATGGTGAAATCGATAGATGCTTTTGCGACGAATAGCGAAGCGGGGAAGGAATATTTGATTGATTTGATTGGCGTTCCCCCAGAGAAAATTGAAGCCCGTCCTTATATCGTCCCCGATACAGAAGTGTTGCTGCAACGCCAAGCAGAAACAACGGCAGCAGAATTGAAGGTGAAACGCCCGATTTTCCTGTGTGTGGGCTTGCTAACACCGCGTAAGGGAGTGAAGTACCTCCTCGAAGCTTGTAGCCTCTTGAAGCAGCAGGGGTATGAGGATTATACGGTGATTCTTGTGGGGGATGGAGAGGAAAGAGAAGCCCTCCAAGCTTATGGGAAGGAGCAAGGGATAGATAAACAGTTGCAGTGGACGGGTTGGCTGGAATATAACCGTTTGGGGGCGTATTTCCAAGCCGCAGATGTGTTTGTGTTTTCTACCCTGGAGGATATTTGGGGAATGGTTGTGCCTGAAGCGATGGCGTTTGGGAAGGCGATACTTTGCTCAAAATGGGCTGGGGCTGTAGAAATGATGGTGGATGGGGAGACAGGTTATGTGATTGACCCTTACGATACGGAGGCGTTAGCCCAGAAGATGAAGCTGTTTATCGAGAATACTGAGTTAGCAACTACGATGGGGCAAAAGTCGCAAGAGCGTGTAGCTGATTATAACCCAGTGACGGCAGCAGAATTTTTGGGCGATCGCGTCCGGTATGTCTTAGAAGGCGATAAGTAACATTAATTACTAACTATGATGTTCAAGCCAGTTAACCGGAAAAATGGGTTAGATCGAGCTTATTTGAAAGTTGCAGGAGTTATTTGCGCGATCGCGATTTTGGGCTTTTCAATTGTGGGTCATTACGGGGTATCCTGGGATGAAAGCCTGGAAATTGGCATGGTTAAAAATAACTTCGATCTGATTGCCAAAGGTAAGCCTTTACCCACAGATTTGAAGCATTATGGGGTGTTATTTAATCTCAGCGCGGAAGTGGCTTTTCAGGCAACGCAATTCGCCAAGCAGGGCTTAGATTATGACCCTTTAGCAGACAGTCGCATTAATGTAGATAATGACCAAGCTAACTTCCAAGATATTGTCTACCAAAGATTACGCGATCGCATCGCCGTTAAGCATCCTTTTACTTTTTTAGTTGCCCTGATTACCTACATTGCGGTAGCGGCTTTAGTTGGGATTTTAGCGGGAAAACAATATGCTTGGTTTGCCCCGATTATCCTGGCGTTATTCCCCCGCTTTTGGGGTCACAGTTTCTTTAATCCCAAGGACATTCCTTTCGCGGCAATGTTTACCCTAGGGACGCTGGCAAGTGCTTATCTCGTGGCGTATTACCTCAAGCAAGAAGAGAAAAATAAGACCCAATTTGGTGCGAACAAAATCACTCTAACTTCGCTGTTATATGGAGTCTTAATTGGCTTAGTCACCAGTACCCGCATTGGCGGCTTTTTCTTATTATTTCACTTCGGCTTAACTCATCTTCTTCTGCGAGTTTTCCAGGGTAATTTTCTAGAATATGTACGCCGCTTTTGGAAATTTTATTTGCTGATTGGTTTCGCTTGGGGAATCACGACCACTATTTTGCATCCGGCTTCTTGGTCAAATCCCGTAATTTGGTTTATCGCAACCCTGAAATATTTATCGGCTCATGTGCGCGACTCAGGGGACTTTTTTATGGGGCAAAACTGGAGTTCTCAGGACTTACCGTGGTACTACTTATTACGCTGGATTGCGATTAGCATTCCTGTCTTTTTCCAAGTCTTTTTCTGGGTGGGATTAATCTTGATTATCTTCAAATTTAAGTCCTTTAACCCTTTACAAAAAGCGACGGTAATTTTAGTCTTACTGCAAATTTGCTTAATTCCCGCGATCGCGATTCTGCGAGATTCTACCATTTATGGGGGAATGCGCCAATTCCTCTTTATCCTGCCTGGGGTTGCCGTCATTACCAGTAGTTCCTTACTCTGGATTTATCAAATCCTCCAACCTCAATTTTTGCGTTGGTTTGCGGTAGGTTTAACTGCCGTACTTCTGAGTATTATTATTGTGGATATGGTCGCCCTTCATCCCTACGAATATAGTTACTTTAACCGGGCAGTAGGAGGTATTGCCCAAGCCGGAAAATACTACGACACGGATTACTGGGGAACCAGTCTTAGTGAAGGCATGAAATGGTTAAATGAAAATGGCAAACCCAATTCTACTGTATTAGTTGGTGGCTCATTTCACTCCGCCCGAATTTATGCCGATAGTCAAAAATTCACCCTTTACGAAATGGATAATCCCGAACAAAAACTAACAGGCAATCCTGATTATTACTTGACCTTGCATAAATGGAATTTGCCGGAAAAATACTCAGAATGCCAGACAATTCACGAAATTCAGCGTCAAGGAATTATCTTAACCAGTATTAAACAGTGCCGATGAAGATTCTACTTTCTTGTTTTGCTTGCGAACCCGGTCAAGGTTCAGAAGAAGGTGTAGGTTGGAATGTCGCCGTTCAATCAGCCCGATTCAATGAAGTTTGGGTGGTCACGCGGGAATTTTGTCGCCCTCCCATTGAAGCCGAATTACAACAAAATCCCAACCCCAATCTGCACTTTATTTATGTCGAACCTTTCAACTGGCAAGAAAGCTTTAAAGGTAGACAAGGAGGCTTACAACTGCATTACTATATGTGGCAAGTTCTAGCATATCGGGCAGCTAAAAAAGTGCATCAAAAAGTTAAATTTGATGTAGCTCGTCATGTCACTTATGTTAAGTTTTGGTCGCCCAGTTTAATCTGTTTATTGCCTGTTCCCTTCATCTGGGGGCCCATTGGTGGGGGAGAAGCAGCCCCGAAACCTTTTTGGCGGGATTTCAGCTTTAAAGCCAAACTGTACGAAACTGCCCGCGATATTGCCCAACGTATCGGGGCCGCAGACCCTTTTACTCGCCTTACCGCCAAAAAGAGCGTTTATACTCCCGTCACCACCGAAGACACCGCCAAACGAGTGCGTCCGATGGGGGCAAAAAATATCGAGATTTACGGCGAAGCGGGGCTATCCACCGCCAGAATCAACCAACTCGCCCAATATCCCCTCCCAGACAGCCAACCCATCCGTTTTATTAGTATGGGGCGCTTGTTGCATTGGAAAGGCTATCATCTGTCTGTGCGGGCGTTTATTGCCGCGAATCTGCCCAACGCCGAATACTGGCTGTTAGGAGACGGGCCCTATCGGGAACAGTTAGAACAAATCGCCCGCGAATCCGGCTTGGGGGACAAAATCAAGTTTTGGGGACGCATTCCCCGCGAAGATACCCTGAAAAAATTGGGTCAATCTCACATTTTGGTGCATCCGAGTTTACACGATTCTGGGGGGTGGACTTGCTTAGAAGGCATGGCTGCGGGACGACCGATTTTGTGTTTGGCTTTAGGGGGGCCTGATACCCAAGTGACTGAGGAAACGGGAATTAAAATTCCTGCCCACAATCCCGACCAAGTGGTTAAAGATATGGCTGCGGCCATGAATCGTTTAGCGACTGACGGGGAATTACGGCAACGTTTGGGACAGGGGGGGCGCGATCGCATTCGCACTGTATATGATTGGGATAAGAAGGGGGAATTTTTCGCGCAATTGTACGAAAAAGTCAGCCAAGTCTCAAAAATCTAGATTTTCGTTCGCTTTTCACGCTAATTTTCACATTACTACTCTTTATTTCCATGACTGTAGCAATTATCACTGGTTCTGCTGGCTTAATCGGTTCGGAAGCATCTAAGTTTTTCGCCGGACAAGGCATGGATGTCGTCGGGATTGACAACGATATGCGGCGCGTCTTTTTCGGGGATGATGCTTCCACCACTTGGAATCGCCAACGCCTGGAAAAAGAACTTGGGGACAAATACACCCACTGCGAAATCGATATCCGCGACCAAGAAGCCATTTCTCAACTCTTTCAAAAGTACGGCAAAGATATCTCCCTGATTATCCATACTGCCGCCCAACCTTCCCACGATTGGGCAGCCCGCGACCCTCACATGGACTTCAGCGTTAACGCCAACGGCACACTCAACCTCCTCGAAGCCACCCGTCAACACGCCATAGAAGCCCCTTTTATCTTCACTTCTACTAACAAAGTTTATGGCGACACCCCCAACCGCCTCCCCCTGATTGAACAAGAAAGCCGTTGGGAAATCGACCCCAATCATACCTACGTTGGCGGCATTCGCGAGGATATGTCCATCGACCAAACCACCCACAGCTTATTCGGCGCATCGAAAGTGGCCGCCGATGTTTTGGTACAGGAATACGGTCGCTATTTTGACATGAAAACCGCTTGTTTCCGGGGGGGCTGTCTCACAGGGCCAAATCACTCTGGGACGCAATTACACGGCTTTTTGGCATATTTAATGAAGTGTGCGGCAACCGGAAAGTCTTACACGGTTTTTGGCTACAAAGGCAAACAAGTCCGCGACAATATCCACAGCGCCGATTTAATTAACATTTTCTACGAGTTTTATAAAGCCCCCCGCGTAGCAGAAGTTTATAACGCGGGGGGCGGTCGTCACAGCAATTGTTCGATGTTAGAAGCTATCCAAATCTGCGAAGAAATTACCGGAAATAAGATGAATTACACTTATTCGGAAACCAACCGCATCGGGGATCATATTTGGTGGATTAGCGATAATGGGCGTTTCCAAGAACATTATCCCAATTGGAAAATGAAGTACAATGTTCGCCAAATTTTAGAAGAAATTTACGGATTTAATAAGGAGCGTTGGGCAAAAGAAGCGGCGTAATTACCTTCATCCTATTTAGTGACCAAAACATTTTCGTTTCTTTTTGATAAAATGTTTAGTCGCTAAGTAGGATGGCTATGCTTTTTTGAGCTTAATTAAATTATACAATTGCATCAGGACTTGAATGAATACTCATGAATATTCCATTAACTAACATTACTGCTAAAAATTATCGATGTTTAGCAAATATATCAGTCCGAACCAATGCCTTGAATGTTTTGTTTGGGCCGAATGGAGTGGGGAAATCTACATTTTTAGATACCATCTGGTTTTTGAGGGATTGTGCAATTCGAGGGGTTGAATTTGCTTCATCCGATCGAGATCATGGCATTGGCTTATTTTGGGATCAAGCTGAGGAAGAGGAACGCATAATCATTGAACTCGAAAGTACATTAGCACGATATCAAGTCTCTTTTGGCTATTCAGCAGGAAGAATTGAGTCTTTTGTGGGCGAACAATTAGTTGACAAAAAAGTAGATAATTTAATTATTGACCGCACCATTGGAAGCAACAGAGCTTTATTTAAAATTGGAGAATCAGAAGCAAAACCAAATGCGCTGAAAGACCCTGAAAAACTTGCTTTAACAAAATATGTTGAACTCGATCAAAGTAATCCTATTGCTGCTGAAATCGATGATTTATTAAGGCAAGTTCGTTTTTATAGTTCTCGTTCCTATCCTTTATACAAATTAAAGAAATTTGGTTCTGAATCAGATTATAGCGATCGCTTACAAGATCGTGCTGAAAACTTATGGTCGGTTTTGCGGAATTTACACGATCGCAGTGTTATAGACGACCGTTATAACACAATTATTCAATTTATGAGAGAAGCTTTCCCAAACTTTGAAAACTTGTATTTTGAACAAACAGGACGTTTAAGTATCTATGCTTACTTTCTCGATAAAAAAAGACGTAAACCGATTCAAGCTTCTGGAATATCCGATGGACATTTACAGTTATTAATTAATTTAACTGCTTTGTTTTCTGAAGGTAGAAATAAAACTTTAATCTTAATGGATGAACCAGAAACTTCTCTTCATCCTTGGGCATTAGCTATTTTGGGTAAAGCGGTTAAATTAGCAACAGAAGAATGGAATAAACAGGTATTTATTGCAACTCATTCTCCAGTTTTATTAAGTCAATTTGAAGCCAAGCATATCTTAGCTGTAGAATTAGACGAGCGAGGACAAACGGTTATTAAAAGAGTCAGCAAAATAGTAGAAATTCAAGATTTACTCGAAAACTATGCACTAGGTTCACTTTATATGGCAGAAATGGTTGCACCTCAAAGTCAATCTGGAATGAAAGAGGAAAAAGTATGAGTAATCCGTCTCATTCGCAACCAACCTGTTATTTTTTTAAATTTGGCTTACTGGTAACAGGAAAAGGAGAAGAACGATATTTACCTCAGTTATTTAGATCGTTAATGGCAACAGAAATTTGCTCTTTTGAAGTTATTAGAAAAATAGAGCAACTTAATCCAATTACATCTAAAGCAAGAATAGAAATAGTTGGAAGTGGGAAAAAAATTCCGAGTGAAGATGAAAAAAGAATTGGTATACCTGCTCGGCAATATATTGATTCCGATGATTGTAATTATGTTCTTTTGATTGATGACTTAGAAGCGTCTCGTGAAGGTAAAGCAAAACAAGTCTTCGATCGCTATAGAGAAGTGCTAGATGCTTTTTTATTAAACAAAAGAGAACGAGCTTCTGTTCATTTTTTAGTCAATATGCTGGAGGCTTACTATTTTGCTGACATTCAAGCAATCAATCAAATTTTAGGCACAAGTTTACAAGAATTTGACGGAGATGTAGAAACGATATCTCATCCTAAAGGTAACTTAAAGCAAAGCTATCGCGGTTTTCGTGAAGTTGAAGATGGCGGAAAAATAATACAAGAGCTAGATATGACTAGAATTTTAGGGAATCCTGAAACTTGTGCTGCTTTACGCACACTTTTTGCCTGGTGTTTAAAAATTCTGAAACAGTATCCTGATTCTAGCAACTTAAACTTAAATGATTTAGAAGAACGTTATCACATCGAGGATGGTAAATTGTATGAAATTACTGCTTCTCAATTATAATCGTCTTCGTCTAAAAAATTATCTCCCAAGTCAGGATTAATATTGTTGTAATAGCTAACTATATTATTTAACTCTTGTTGAGCAGCAGGATGAAAATCATAAATCATTTTTGATGTCTCATCCGCAATTCCTGAATAACGTCTGACCCAGAAATGGGTGTCACTCGATTTTCTTGAATCTCTAATACTCGTTTTTCGGCTTCTTCTGCCCAAGCTGCCTTAATTTCATTTTGTTCTTCTGTATCCAGACTGTTTAATAACTGTTCTGCTAACATGACTCTTATAATGGGGAGATAAATTGATAGCGGCGCTAAAAATATCATCGTAAGTTGTATTAACCATAAAAAATTGTGGATAAGGTACGTTTTCTTGGATTATAGTTGATTTAATTTTGCAGGTAGGACAAACCTGAGTAAGTAGGGCTGGCAAATCCATAGCAAAAATTAACAAACAACCAACAACTAACTATGATTGATGCAGGAAAACGCAACGTTTTAGGTGTAAACGTCAACGTCATTGACTACGAAGCTGCCGTTGAAAGAATTATCCAAGCGGCGAAAAATCAACAAGGATTGTCGGTGTCGGCGTTGGCGGTGCATGGGGTGATGACGGGGGCGTTAGACGATACCCACCGTTACCGTCTCAACCATTTTGACTTGATTTGCCCGGATGGTCAGCCGGTGCGTTGGGCATTGAATATGATGTATAAGGCTCAGTTGCGCGATCGCGTCTACGGACCGAATTTGACCCTCTACACCGCCCAAAGAGCCGCCGAGGAAGGATTACCCATTTACCTGTATGGTAGCCGTAGTGAGGTTTTAACGGCATTTTCCGAGAACTTGCGATCGCGCTACCCCAAACTCGAAATCGCAGGCTACCAACCCTCCCGTTTCCGCACCGTCACCCCGGAAGAGAAACAAGAAATCGTCGAGCAAATTCACAATAGTGGTGCAGCTATTACCTTCGTGGGCTTGGGTTGTCCCCGGCAAGAAGTCTGGGCTTACGAATACCGAGATGCCCTCTCCATGCCCCTGCTGGCGGTGGGTGCAGCCTTTGACTTCCATGCCGGACTCCTCGCCCAAGCCCCCAAATATATGCAGGATGCGGGCTTAGAGTGGTTTTTCCGCCTCACCAAAGAACCCAAACGCCTCTGGAAGCGCTATGTCTTGCTTAACCCTCATTATGTCTGGCTATTGAGCCAACAAATGGCGGGGCTGCGGCGATTTGACCCGGAAACCGCTCGCGCCCCTCAAAGTGAGATTTTATACGGCTAGAGAGTATTACTCAATACCCACTTCCGTGATAATTGGCTCAACTGTAACTTGACGAGTTGGGGTGAAAGTCACGCTAAATTTAGCAACTCGCTTGGGTGTAATGTTTTCATTCCGCAGTTGGGGTAGAGGGGTAGCACTCACAAATTCTTTAGCTTTAGGCTCGATGGCAGTATAGCTCACTAGAATGCCGTTAGCATCCGTTGTAACTTGATAAACTAAGTTATCGGTGAATTTTACTTCGCCTCGCCAATTTTCGGTAATATTTTGCTGAATTCGGGTAGCGATTTCGTTTAGCTTTTGAGCATTTTTGACTTCACCGACTTTCTCAGTTTGACCATTGTCAGTAGCTACCAAACCACTAACGTTGATTTTGGTTTGGGTAATTTCATATTCGTCGATATTGGTCAAAAAGGCGTACTCAGCCACAGTTTCCGGTTTTGCCGAATTAAAACAAAAATCAAAATACGGTTCTGCGGCTTTGGTATTGGTGTAGTCTAAAACGCGACCGAGATAGCATTGACTCATCCCCCAACCTGGCATACTCTCAGAAGCTTTGGCTTGTAAATCGATGGCTTGTTGGAGATTATCGCGAGAGGCAGTAAGAAGGCTTTGAACCGCAGGACTTTCGACAGATTCCCCTTGATTGAGTAAATTTTGCACCCGGAGGAGATCGACCCAACCCATATCGCGCTTAATTCTCAATTGTAGGCGATCGCGATTCGGGGTATTTTCATTAATTAAATCGCCTCCCACCAACAAATAATTTTTCGCACTGGCTAGTTGCTTTTCGTCGGCTGGATTTTTCAAAGCCAAGGTTTTACCATAGCCGTGAAATGCGGCAGGATTCCCCTTAATCATGCCTTTTTTGTAATTTTCGATCGCTTTATCGTATTCTTCGAGAGACTCATAAATGCGACCTTTATAGACGCTGACATTCTGGGAATTGGGATTAAAACGCAAGGCTTCTTCGTATTCATCCAAAGCTATAGCCATACGTCCTTTACGATAGTATTCTGTGCCTCGGAGGGCGTACCAATCCCCCAGACTAGGCAAGGAACTATTAATTCCACCGGCTACCAAAAGTAAAGCAAAAGACATCCCAAAAGTTGCCTCTGCATGATAATGAGGCGGGATATTCATGCTATTAAGCACATTTTTGACTTGTTCGTTTCCTTTTTCGGTTAAAGCCCCTTTAGCCACGACGGCTAAACCCGCTCCTTGAGCCACAGTTCCAAAAGTTTGCATCAAGTCAAAACCTTCGGTGGAAAAAGCCTTAGCTGTATTGACCATAAAGGTGGTTGCACCGACTAAACACAACCCAGTTAAGGTATTCCAAATCCAATCATAGCGGTTGCGGGGGTCTTTTTGGATCAGTGGAACAGGTGCAGGTAGATACCACCACCAAGCTGATTCAGAAGGTTGAAAACTTTGACGACAAGCCGCGAGTTTGTCATCTTCATTTAAGCGGTCTTTATCAGCTTTGAGTTGATTGTCTAGGTTAATGAGTTTGGCAGAATTTTCTGGGGAGGTTTTGCTGAGGGTTATGGCATTTTGTACTTCGTCCCGGGCCAGCATAATGGCTAAAATCTCAGCCAGATTCGGCTTATAGTTAGGGTCTTCTAATAAGCTTAAACTGCGGGCATATTTCGCGATCGCATCTGCCAGTGTTTCTGTATTCGATGACTTTGCTAACATTATTACCTGAGTAGAACCCTTTACAATTTTGAATCAGTCGAAAAGTCTTGCCGAAATTTTGGCAATTTCAATATCTAGTGCTGATTTCTCAATATAAGCCCTATCTGAGGAAAAAGTAAATTCAAAGTCATTAATTTCAGAAAAAAAAACTTAGTAAGCTCCTTTACTGCCTAATACAACCTGGACTGTCTTGAGTAAAATCTGAAAGTCAAGGGCTAAAGACCAGTTTTGAATATAAGCCATATCCAAACGAAAAGCATATTCAAAATCGTTGATATCAGAGCGTCCTGATACTTGCCATAATCCCGTAATTCCCGGTAAAACATTATGACGGACATAGTGATGAGAAGCAAAGCCTTCGATATCTCGCAAGGGTAAAGGTCGAGGACCGACTAAGCTCATTTCCCCAATTAAAACATTAATCAACTGGGGTAATTCATCTAAACTATAACGCCGTAAAACGTTGCCCACTTTGGTAATACGGGGATCGTTTTTCATTTTGAATAAAACCCCGCCTTTAATTTCGTTTTTGGCTTCTAATTCTTTGAGTAATTGGTCGGCATTTATGACCATAGTGCGGAATTTCCAGACTTTGATGTGACGACCTCGCAATCCCATACGAGTTTGTTTAAAAAAGATGGGCCCGGGAGAATCCCACTTAATTAAAATCGCAATCGTAATTAGAATTGGACTGAGTACAATCATTAAACTGGTAGCAACAACTAAGTCAAAAATTCGCTTTGTCCAAAAATCACTACCTACTAAAGCGGGGGGTTGAAACTGAATGGTTAGTAAACCGCCAATCATTTCGATTTTGGGAGATTGGTGCGGTACTTCTAAACCAATGGGTAGAATTCGTAAATGAATCCCGGCTGTTTTTAAACTCCAATATAGAGCCATTGGGTCTTCCATAGATTGCCAAGAACAAACAAAAACTTCTCCTACACCTTGTTCGGCAATTTCTTTAACAATCTCTGCCCAGCGATCGCGTGCTTGACGATTTGATAAATCCATCTGACCGACAATTCTGAATTCGCGATTGCTCACTAATTTTAGAGCAATTTGAGCCACAAGGCGATCGCGAGGTGCGCCGACTAAATAAATGGGTCGAGATACTGTTCCTTTTTGACGTAGATTAGTAATAACTGATTCGGCAATGAGTCGTCCTGTTATGATAAATAATAAATTGAAAATCCACGATAAAACAAACATCGAACGGGACAAAATTAAGCCAGGATTGTCAAGATAAGCTAGGACTAATAAAATGCCTTGAGCCACAGTTAAACTTTTAACTAACTGAGCAAAACGCCGACGACTTTCCCTTTGACTATAAAGTCCGGCTGAAGCTAAAGTTGCAATAGTAATTAGCAAAATTGGCAGCAAAAATCCCGGTTTTCTGAGGGTTTCTCCTAGGAGTTGAAAATCTTGAACCGATTGAAACCAACGAATATTCAAAACAATGGTTTGTGCAGCTTTCCAACTCAATGCTACTAATAGAGTATCGAGAAGGACAAAAACTAAACTTCTAAACCAACCAACTACCGTACCGCGGCCAAAATTAAATGAATTTGGCGCTCGTTGATCTTGTTGTACATAGGGAGAGGAAGATTCTGTTGAGGGGGAAGAAAACTTTTCAGGGTCAGGCATTGTTTTTGTTGCCTTTAATTCAAATGTTTGCCTTGAGATAAAAATAGGAGATTTAGGTCAAACTCAAAGAAGGGATAAAAGTAGAAGAAGTAGATACATTGTCTTAATTTTGCCAGGCGATCGCGCTAAATGCCACTAATATGCACAACAATTTCCCGTTGATGGGGATAAGCCCGATGTTCCCAAAGATAAATCCCTTGCCATGTTCCTAAGACTAAGCGATTGTTGGCAATGGGAATTTGTTCGGAAGTGTGGGTTAAGGCCGAACGAATATGAGCGGGCATATCGTCGGGGCCTTCAGTATCGTGGATGTACGCCCGGCTTTCTGGCACTAAATCGGCAAAAAAGCTGGAAAAGTCCTTGAGAACGTCAGGATCGGCGTTTTCTTGGATAATCAGAGAAGCTGAGGTATGGCGCACAAACAGGGTACACAATCCAGTGCTGATTCCGGAAGCATTAACAATGTCGCGGATTGGCGTAGTAATTTTATGTAAAGATTTTGCTTGAGTTCGCAGTTTTAAAACGTCTTGATGATGTTGAGTCATATTGTCTACGAAGTGAACCTGATAGCATTTTATCTGCATTAGAATAAAGGACGCGATCGCGCCTCAAAAAAAACGCAACTTGTTACAAAGCTGCGTTGAATCCACTCTATGTTGTTATTCCCCAAATTGATGCACCCAATGAGTCTTATTGAGGGAAGCGGTAGCCCACCCCAGCTTGCATGGTGAGAGAATCTGCCGGGCTATTTTGATAAGCATTGATGCCCCATTTACCGTCACCGTAGACGACGAAATCGCCAAATTCGGCTTCACCCCCGACAACGACGATGGGGGCATCTTCGTTACCCATAGGAGTCGGTTCGCCATTATCTTCCACAAAAGAGTAACCACCACCAACATAAACATTAGCTCGGTTGGTAATCGGTACATCGTAGGAAACCATCGGCATAATGGCGCTAGTTTCACCACTGTATAGCACTGCCCCTCTGATAGAAACGGGCGCGTTAGGAATGGCAAAACGACCTTGTAAGTTACCACCTAAGTTAGCAGCATCGCCATTTTGACCGCCGTTGGTAATCCCTGCGGCTACCCCAGCCCCAACGTAGCTAGAGTTCATCCCCGGTTTATCGACTTCTACTTGATAGGGGTTAGCCGAGGCGATTCCTGCGGTTAACATTGTTGCGGCTACAGCAGAAAGTGCAATGGTAGTTTTAAAAATGTTCATTGTTTGTTGTCCTTAAACCCAAATAAGTGAGCGCTGAATTGTTATTTTCTATGTCGTTTGCTGAAATCGAAAAGTTCCGCGAGAGATGATTCTTTTTTTTGCAAACTAATGATAACGAAGTTAAATTTTCCCAAGCTGCTAGTCTTCGGAAAACGCGATCGCCCTTAATTTTTTAAGCTTAAAAACGATCCGTCATGGGGCTTAAGACCCGAAAGATTTTTAAAGGTTTCCCAATTTAGCCGTTAGTGGACTCTTTTATAACTGTCACCTTCTCAAGTTAAATTGTCTCAAAGACAAATAAAAACTAATTTAATTTATTAAAAAGTCATGGTAGCAAAAAACGGGATCGCAGCCAGTATCTCCATTAAATTGATGAATAAAAATAACTACACTTTCTCCATCCCCCTTGAATCTCCCCTAGACTGGAGAATATAAAATAAAAAAATAGTGCCTAATCTATCCGTACTTTTGCACAGGACTCAACCCATGAAGTCAGCTTGGAAAAAATGGTCAATTGTAGGTATCAGCGTCGCCACGATTAGCGTTGCAGGCATCCTGTATGCCACCCTAGCGCCCCCAGAAAACGCCGCGACTACCCGCCCACCTACAGCCGAAAATACTGCCCCTGCTGCCGTTCTTGCCAGCGTGTGGGACAGCAACATTCAGCCCTACACCGGAACTGCCGAAGTCACCGTTTATCGCAGTCCCAGTTGTGGTTGTTGTGGGGAATGGATTAAGCACATCGAAAGACACGGTTTCCAAGTCAAAGACATTCAAACCGACGACATGGAAGCCATCAAAGCCGAACAAGGCTTACCCTCAAACCTCGCTTCTTGTCATACTGCCGTTGTCGATGGCTACGTCCTCGAAGGTCATATTCCCGCCAGTGACGTTATTGCCCTCCTCAACCAAAAGCCCGATATTGCCGGGATTGCTGTTCCCGGAATGCCCCTCGGTAGTCCTGGGATGGAAGCCGGAGAACGCAAACAAGATTTCGCAGTAATAGCTTTTGATGATGCTGGGGAAGTTGAGGTGTTTCAAGAACATCAAGGCTATTAACTGATGGGGAGTTTGAGATAGATGTAGGGTGGGCATCGCCCACCAACTCAGGCTTTGAGCTTGTCTCAAACCCCAATCATCGCGCTAAATTAATAATTTATGGTCGCCACAAAACTCAACCGCCGTCAATTTTTAATTTTGAGTGGAGGAAGTGCCGCCGCAGTCCTTCTTTCTCAATGTGATAGTAGCCGCAGCCAGGAAAATAGGGCATCGTCGTCTTCCTCATCTTCGTCTCAAGCGATTTATAGCAGCAGTAACGGCTTACTTGAAGTTGATTTAGAAGCCCGTCTTAGTTCGGTTTCTCTGGGAAGTCAAACCGCCCAATTGCTGACTTATAACGGCCAAATTCCTGCCCCTCGCTTAGAAGCCCAACCGGGGGATAAAGTGCGAATTCGGTTTACCAATAATCTCGACGAACCGACAAATCTACATTTCCACGGCTTGCATATTCCCTTTACCGGAAATGCCGATAATATTTTTCTCAACATTGAGTCAGGAGAGACTTTCACCTACGAGTTTGACATTCCGACAAATCACAAAGCCGGGACATTTTGGTATCATCCCCATCGGCATGGTTTGGTGGCAAAACAACTCTTTGGCGGTTTGGCGGGTTTGTTTGCGATTCGCGGAGAATTAGACGAAATTCCCGAAATTCAAGCGGCGCAAGAGGAGTTTTTGGTTTTACAAGATTTTGCTGTGGATGAGTCGGGAAACCGTTTGGATGAAGCGCAACTTGCGTTAATGACGGGGCGAGAAGGGGATATTATTACGATCAACGGTCAAACGCAACCCCAACTGACAATTCCCCAAAATGGTTGGGTACGCTGGCGGATTGTGAATGCGTCGCCGTCTCGCTTTTATCGCCTCAGTTTGGAAGGACATTCTTTTCATATTATTGCTACCGATGGTGGGGCTGTTGCGAAGCCAATTTCTCAGTCTGAGGTGTTGCTGACTCCGGGGGAAAGAGTCGAGGTTTTGATTCAAGGTACGGCTGAAGCGAAAGATTATCGTTTGGTGAATTTGCCCTATAACCGAGGTCGCATGGGTATGATGGGTGGCGGTGGTATGATGGGCGGAAATCCTAGTAATGAAGCCCCCACGACTTTAGCAACTGTTCGTTATCAAGATGCTGTCGCGACAGAAGCGAAGGCATTACCGACGCAGCTTATTGATGTACCGGAGTTGCCCGAACCCAATCAAGTCCGGCAGTTTCAGCTTAATCACGGCATGAGTCCCGGTATGGGGATGGTTTTTCTGATTAATGGGAAACCTTTTGAGGGCGATCGCGTTGATACCCAAGTGCGATTAAATACAGTAGAGGATTGGGAAATTATCAATACTGGCATGATGGATCATCCCTTTCACGTTCATGGTAATGCTTTTCAAGTGATTAGTCGGAATAATATACCAGAACGCGATCGCGCTTGGAAAGATACTGTATTAGTGAAAACGGGCGAAACTGTCAGGATTCGGATACCATTTCGCGATCATACCGGAAAAACCGTGTATCACTGCCATGTTCTCGATCATGAAGATTTAGGAATGATGGGAAATCTAATGATTGAGGCTTAAACCTTTTCGTAGTAAGCTATTCAGGGCTTGCAATCAAAGTTCTTGGGGTTAGCAAAGTTTGTGAACCACTAACCAACCCCCCGCATAATTACAACAACCCCAAACTGAAATCATTTCCCCATCTCGGCAACTTTCCAACTTCGTTTTCACCGTCGGAGAAGTCGTAATCAACGCCCAACTTTTCTTAGACGCAGCAGAATAGTAAAGCTGTAGAGAATAGCCCTCATTTGCCAACTTACGCAATATTCCCGTGTGAAAAGTCCCAATTTCTCGTTCTTCGCTAAAGTCAGAATCCAGGGGACAACACCCATCCAGGGGATAATCTGCCGGATGATCTAAATAATACTCTTGCCAATGCAACCATTGAGGATGACTTGGGGGGAGATTGAGCAGAGGCACAACGGCAGCAGGGGCAATGGTATCCTGTAATAACCCTGCTTGTACTTGACGCGGCGCTAAGTCCCTCGGTTGACAGTCTAACTCAACAGCCAGGGCTGCTGCCATTCCTGCCGCTTGGCCGATATTGAGTACCGTGGGTTGCAAGCGAGTCGAACCGTTGGCAATATGAGAGACGGAGATGTTTTTCTCGCAGACTAAAAAGCCGTCGATAGTTTCAGGAATCAGGCATTCGTAGGGAATGGTAAAAGGTGTTCCCGTCCATCTGCCTCCCCAGCGCATGGATTTGGGTTGCAGGGGGAACTTAACGCCGGGATAATGATGATCGTTGGCATAGTTTCCTATGGCAATGCTACTAATTTCCCCTTTTTGATTCACTGGGAGGGAGGCAACACATCCTTCTGTCTGAGGTAGTAAATCTTGTTCTGTCATGGTTTTTTTCCCCTGCAAGCGCCGACTTTCGCGGTAATAGGGATGTAGGGCAAAGCCGGAGTTTTGAAGGTTGGGAAAGATATTCTGGGCTAATCCGTAGCAGTCTCCCAAATTCTTTTGCAGATAATACGCGAAACTGAGACTATAATTAAACGCCTCTTGATGATAAGCATCTTGCTCAGTTTTTGTACCAATTAAACGGTTTAAATCCCGACCATAATCATTACCACATTGGGGCCAATTAATCATAAACAAGTCCCCCGGTAAACGCCCGTAATTGAGGAACTTCTGTAAGCCGTAACCTTGCCATGCGCCCTCGAAATCGGGTAAAACATCGAGATTGGGGGCAGAAATTGGCAGTGCAGCGTTATTTTCGCCGTAATCTTGCAATAAAAAGACCCAAGTGGGCGATTGCACCGGATAACGTTGCGTTAATTCGTTAAACTCCGTCGGGGCGCTGGGTTCGTTGTATTCGCCTTGGAGTTCCCACCCCCAGCGATGGGGAATCTCTCCTAACGCCAGTAAATCGCCCAATTCCGTACCATCGAGGATAATTTGGGCAAAAATCTCATAATCCTCAAATTCAACGCCGACAACGCGATTTTCTGGTTTAATAACTTTTTGCGGCGTTTGATTTTGAAGCCATTGCAAATTAGGTAACTCTGCCACCCAATCGGCAAAAATCTCAGCCCCTACGCGGGGATCGTAACCGAACAAACTCACCCAATTTTGATCTAATCCTTCGATTTGGCGTTGCTGCAATTCGCGCACATAAGCCCCCCAAATCCCCGTTTGTAAAGGGAGTAATTCGTTGCCATCGGGGGCAGCAACACCCGCGCTAGTGAGCATTCCCCCCAGCCAAGAAAACTCGCTAACGAGGATGACTTGCCTGCCTTTGCGGGCGGCTTGTAGGGCGGCGGCAGTTCCTCCTGTTCCCCCCCCAACAATTAAAATTTCGGTTGTGAGTTGAGTCAGCATTGATGTTTATTGGTTTTTGTCAACTGTCTGAGGATGACTTTCCCATTTTTTCTGAGGAAAGTATTATTTCAATAACCAAGAATAAGCGATCGCCTGGGAAAATTGTTAAGGATTACACAATTGTACGGTTGATGGTGGAATCAGCAGTCTACACTAAAAATAAGGAAGAATTGACCCGCAAAAAAACGAAGGATTAGAACACAATGGGGATCGCTACTATTAACCCAGCTACAGGAGAAACAATTAAAACTTTTGACCCTCTGACGACTGCTGTCATTGAGGAGAAAATTGCTTTAGCCCAAGTCGCTTTTGAAGAGTATCGTTGGACGGAGTTTGAGGATCGCGCTGCTAAACTCTACAAAGCGGCAGAAATTCTCGAACGAGATGCGGAGAAGTTTGCCCAAATTATGACCCTAGAAATGGGGAAACCGATTACTGGGGCGATCGCAGAAGCGAAAAAATGCGCTACCGTTTGTCGCTATTATGCCGATAATGGGGCGGAATTTCTGGCGGATGTGGAAATCGAAAGCGATGCCAGTTCGAGTATGATTCGCTACGATCCCTTGGGCATTATTTTAGCCGTGATGCCCTGGAATTTTCCTTTTTGGCAAGTATTTCGCTTTGCTGCCCCAACCTTGATGGCGGGGAATGTGGGCTTACTGAAACACGCTTCTAATGTACCCCAATGCGCGATCGCCATTGAGGAAATTTTCACCGAAGCGGGCTTTCCTGGAGGCGTTTTCCAAAACCTCCTCATCGGGTCGTCACAAATTGAAGCTATTATTAAAGATAACCGCATCAAAGCTGTTACCCTCACGGGTAGCGAACCCGCCGGAGCTAGTGTGGCTGCCACCGCCGGACAAGCGATTAAGAAAACGGTGCTAGAGTTGGGGGGTAGCGATCCCTTCATCGTGTTAGAAAGTGCCGATATCGAAGCTGCCGCGACGACTGCAACCACTGCCCGAATGCTGAATAATGGTCAGTCCTGTATCGCTGCCAAACGCTTTATCGTCGCTGAGTCTGTCGCTGACCAATTCGAGCAAAAACTGATCGAGAAATTTCAAGCCCTGACAGTCGGCGATCCTACCGACGAGAATACCAAAATTGGCCCCCTCGCCACACCGGGGATTTTAGACGAACTGCATCAACAAGTGCGAAAAACCGTAGAAATGGGCGCAACAATTGTCATGGGAGGACAACCTTTAGACCAACCAGGGAACTTTTATCCGCCGACGATTCTCAAAGATATACCAGAGAATTCTCCGGGCGATCGCGAAGAATTTTTCGGACCAGTGGCATTACTTTTTCAAGTTAAAGATTTAGATGAGGCCATTCAACTTGCCAACAGCACTGACTTTGGCTTAGGGGCAAGTGCTTGGACAGAAAATCCCCAAGAGCGATCGCGTCTTTTAGATGAGATTGAAGCCGGGGCAGTATTCATCAACGGCTTAGTTAAATCCGACCCGCGTTTGCCTTTTGGCGGCATCAAACGTTCTGGTTACGGACGCGAATTAAGCCAAAATGGGATTCACGAATTTGTTAATATCAAAACCTTATGGATTAAGTAATTGTTACTCCGGTAGATAAATTACCACAATCTATCCCGATAATGCCGCACAAATAACCAGTTCGACGATCGACTATAGTTAAGAAAGGCGATCGCAATTGGCCATAAAAATAACAGTATTTTCTAACTAGCACATTTTGTATAAGGGGCAACAGTCATGGGCGAAAAAAACACCGCAGAACTATTAATTCAATGCTTAGAAAATGAAGGCGTTGAATACGTTTTTGGGCTTCCCGGAGAAGAAAATCTCCACGTCTTAGAAGCATTAAAAACTTCTTCGATTCAGTTTATCACCACCCGTCACGAACAAGGAGCAGCCTTCATGGCTGATGTCTACGGACGACTCACCGGCAAAGCGGGGGTATGTTTATCTACCCTCGGTCCGGGGGCAACCAACCTGATGACGGGGGTAGCTGACGCAAACTTAGACGGTGCGCCCTTAGTTGCCATTACCGGGCAAGTGGGAACAGACCGGATGCACATCGAATCCCACCAATATCTCGATTTGGTATCAATGTTTGACCCGGTAACCAAGTGGAATACTCAGATTGTGCGACCGAGTAATACCGCCGAAATTATCCGTAAAGCCTTTAAACTTGCTCAAGCGGAAAAACCCGGATCGGTACATATCGACTTACCCGAAAATATCGCCGCGATGCCCGTCGAAGGAACATCTTTGACACGCGATCGCCGGGAAAATATTTATGCTTCTTTTCGCAGTTGTAACCTAGCCGCTTCAGTTATTTCTAAAGCTAGAAATCCGATTATTTTGGTGGGAAATGGGGCAATTCGCGCCCAAGCCAGCGAAGCTTTAACGGAATTTGCCACCCGCTTAAATATTCCCGTTGTTAATACTTTCATGGGCAAAGGTGTAATTCCTTATACTCATCCTTTAGCTTTGTGGACAGTGGGTTTACAACAGCGAGATCATATTACTTGTGCTTTTGAACAAGCAGATTTAGTCATTGCTGTGGGCTATGACTTGATTGAATATTCCCCGAAAAAATGGAATCCTGACGGAAAAACGCCGATTATTCATATTGGGTCAACGCCTTCAGAAATTGATAGTAGTTATATCCCGAAAGTAGAGGTTGTTGGCGATATTGCCGATGCGTTGAGTGAGATTATGAAGCGTTGCGATCGCACGGGTAAACCCCAACCTGCCGCCGTGGAATTGCGCGAAGAAATCCGCCAAGATTACGAACAATATGCCAACGATGAGGGTTTCCCCATCAAACCGCAGAAAATCATTTACGATCTGCGACAGGTGATGCGCCCGGAAGATATTGCGATTTCTGACGTGGGGGCGCATAAAATGTGGATGGCCCGCCATTATCACTGCGATACGCCCAATACTTGCTTGATTTCCAACGGTTTTGCCGCGATGGGAATTGCGATCCCAGGGGCAGTGGCCGCGAAATTGGTTTATCCCGAAAAAAATGTGGTAGCCGTCACTGGGGATGGCGGTTTTATGATGAACTGTCAGGAATTAGAAACGGCCTTGCGGGTGGGTACGCCTTTTGTCACCTTGATTTTCAACGATAATGGCTACGGCTTAATCGAGTGGAAACAAATGAATCAGTTTGGCGAACCCGCATTTATTCGCTTTGGCAATCCTGATTTTGTCAAGTTTGCTGAAAGTATGGGACTCAAAGGCTATCGGGTCAAATCGGCTGCCGATCTGATCCCGACATTGCAAGAAGCTTTAATTCAAGATGTGCCAACGGTGATTGATTGCCCGGTGGATTATCAAGAGAATTTACGCTTTTCTCAGAAATCTGGGGGATTAGATTGTAAAATCTAGATTCTGCCTTCTAAGGGTTCGCAAAATGGTTCTAACCCCTGTTTCAAGACGTAAATGATCACTGGGGTGGCTAAAATGGGGGGAACGAGGCCGACGTTGGCCAGGGCGATCGCGGCTTTTTCCAGTTCCCCTTGTTCGAGGTTTTGCCGTACCACTTCCTGACATAAGGCCGCGCGACAGCGTTTGGCTAGGGAGGCTAACCACTCGGCGTTGTCTTGCTGGGGTTGCTGGCCGACGCGAATGGCAAGGGACATGGTTGCGTCTTCGAGGTCGCCTTCGCAGTCTTCGAGTTCCGTGAGGGCTTTTTGGGCAGGGGGATAGTTGGCGAATTGCGATCGCCATTCTTGGATTTCTTCGGGGGTAATCGCTGACATGAACGATAAAAATACAAAAAAGATCGAATTAGACTAGGGTTACTGCTTACCACATAACCCTGAATTTGTCAAGAGGAAAGGCTAAATCTCAAAAGCGCACCGAAATGTCTAAACCGTGACTGTCCGTACCGCAAGTAGAATAGAGATCGTATTTGCTAGCGAGTTCGGCAACAGCTTCGGTAATGCCAGGAGTGGGTCGCCAGGGGTGAGTTTTGCGATAAGCATAATAGGTTTCTACCCCATCAATCCCCACAGCGACTGCGGCGCGAATCAGCTTTTTACCGGGACGACGGTAGCGTTCGGGGTGAGCCAGTACGGCTAATCCTCCGGCTTGGTGAATCGCCGCAATGACGCGCTCGGCTTGGGCTGCTGCGCCTTCAGGGGCGATTCCTTCAAGATAGGGGGCAAGCTCGTCGTTTTCGGGAGAGAAAGCATAACCGAGAATGTGAACATCCGCATCCAGCAACCTGGCAGTAATCTCTACTCCCGTCCAAAGCTGCGGTAAGGGGAGTTCGGGGTTTTGTTGTTGAGTGGTTTCGAGCCAATCCTGGGCGATCGCGAACCCTGAAACCGTGTGGTGATCGGTAATCGCTAAACCCTGCAAACCTAAATCCAGAGCTTGCTGCATCAAAGCGACAGGATGTAATTGACCGTCAGAGCAAAGGGTGTGTAAATGGAAATTGTAGCGATACGGACAACTTTTTTCATCTAAGCGATCCCAAGTCCGGGCGATCGCATGGGTATCTTGGGGTGAAAATAGGCGGGCTGTAAGCGCTTGGGCTGTATTAGATACCATATTCAAGTTTGCTACGAATACAAGGTGGAGCGAAAAAAAGCCAGCCAAAAAGGGCTATAGCCAAAAGTAATCAATAACTGTGCCGTAAGTTTATTGCGAATTATTAACTTGTTCTCACTGTAGCAAATATTTTCCCTTTTGTAATATCGCCCAAACTCAAGACGAGATCGACAACAACCTTAGATATAGCGCGATCGCCCCAGATTTTTGGTATAACGAAAGCAGCGATCGCGATTTCTGAAGGACACAAGAGGAGTGACCCACAACTATCGTCAAAAAGTGCGTCAGGTCTTGGTTTTGACCCTACTCCTCAACTTGTTAGTTACGATCTTAAAAATGGTTGTCGGTTGGATAACTGGGTCGTTGAGCTTACAAGCTGATGCCTTGCACAGCGTCACCGACAGCGCCAACAATGTTTTAGGATTAGTAACCAATCGCTTTTCTTCCCCTCAACCCGATCGCGAACATCCCTACGGTCACCAAAAATTTGAAGCTCTCGGTGCGTTGGGGATTGCCGCTTTTCTCGGTATTGCTTGTTTTGAAATTATCCAGAGTGCGATCGCGCGAATTTGGGGCGAATCGGCCACTCTCTCCGTTTCTATCCCCGAATTAGCCATCTTACTCCTAGTTTTGGCAATTAATATCTTTGTGGCTTTATACGAGCGACGAGTCGGGAAGCAAATCAACAGCCCCATTCTTCTGGCTGATGCCAAACATACCATGAGCGATGTTTGGGTGACGATTACCGTTTTAATCGGCTTAGTCGGCTTATGGTTAGGAGGATTATGGCATCTGCCGCAACTGCAATGGTTGGACACAATTTTCGCTTTTCCCGTCGCTTTATTAGTGTTTCGCAGTGGTTGGGAAGTCCTCAAAGAAAACTTACCCTGGCTAATTGATGAAATGGCGATCGCCCCAGAAGCCATTCATCATATTGTCATGGCAGTCCCTGGTGTTTTGAATTGCCACGATATTGCTTCGCGGGGTTTACTCGGACGACAAGTTTTCATCGAAATGCACTTGGTAGTTGATACCCAAGATGTCGAAACTGCCCACAGGATTACCGAAGCCGTCGAAAACGCTTTGAAACAGTATTACGATCCAGCCCGCATTTTAATTCACGTCGAGCCACCAGAATACAAAGAACGTCGCATCAGTTTTGAAGCGGAATCTACTTAATTGTTGAGTCTTGCCCGAAACCCTTAAAGTCAAAGGATTTGCGGAAAAAGTGCGGTTGCCCATTGTAGCACTCGATCCCTCCAGGCAACCGGATTTTACGGTTTATCTCTGTAAGAAGAAAGTAGAACCTTCATAACCCCTCTCATTAACGACTATGATGATGTTCCGCAATCTGAAAAGGAGATTTTGCCAGCTTTGGCAATACTGCTTTTCTACTTTTTCTTGGAGTCCTGAAGCCAACGACATAATGCCACTGGCTGATGTAGAATATGAGACGTTATTTTGGGAATTACTCACAGCAATAGAATCTTCCCCAGCCGCCACAGAAATATTCCTCAAACTCCAGCCTTATCAAGACGATCTTTGGTTTTTGCTGTGGTTGCGTCGCTATAGTCGGACTCAAAAGCTGACACAACCGCAAGTTGCCAAATTCAGTTGGGGATTAAAACAAATCGGAGGGCAAAACTGGGGTGATTTTAGTAGATTAGCGCGGGAATTGAGTCAAAAAGAACATTCCGAACCGCGCCAACTCAGCCTCACCCTGCCGCTCAAAATTGAGTCCACTACCGCTCGCATTCGATCGCTGCCAGAGCGTCCTAGCACGACTTTACAGGAAGATTTAGCGACAGTTGCACCCAGCGCGGGGGATGAGAATTTGTCGGCTTTGTTGCATCAAGCAGCACAACAATATCAAGCGGGAGAATTGTCTGGGGCGATCGCGTTATGGGGAGAAGCGATCGCCATCTCGCCCCATTGTCCCAAAGCCTATAATAATCGCGGTTCGGCGTTTTATTATCTCGGACGTTACGAAGAGGCAATTGCTGACTTTAGTAAAGCGATTCAACAACAACCCGATTTTCACCTCGCGTACAACAATCGCGGCAATCTTTATGCCGATGTCGGTCAACTGCAAGACGCTTTAGCCGATTATACCCAGGCTCTTAATCTGAAATCGGACTTTTACTGGGCTTATCACGGACGGGCTGGAGTTTTAGCCCGTTTGGGACATTCTCTGTGGGCGATCGCCGACTACACCCAAGCCCTAGCAATTCACCAGGATTTTTACTTGGCTTATAACAATCGCGGCAAACTGCAAGCCGATCTCGGTCAGTATCAAGAAGCGATCGCCGATTTGAGTCAAGGATTGCGCTGTCAAGCTGATAATCCCGACGCTTATCACAATCGCGGCAATATCTACGCCGAACTCGCTCAATATCAAGCCGCGATCGCCGATTATACCCAAGCTATTGCCCTGAATCCCAACTTATATCCAACTTATTATTGCCGGGGGCGCATTTATGCCCAACAGCAACAATACGACAACGCGATCGCCGATTACCAAGAAGCCTTAAATTTAAATCCTCACTACATCTTGGCTTATAACAGTCGCGGCATCGTTTACTTGAACTTGGGTGAAACCGACAGGGCGATCGCGGATTTTCAGCAAGCTCTTGCCATTCAACCCAACTTTTGGCAAAGCCGGATTAACTGGGGATGCGTCCTCGCTGCCACTCACCAAGATAATCTGGCGCTGCAAACCTGGCAACAAGGCTTAACCGCGATCGAGAAAAGCCATCCCGATTGTCTCGAAGCCCGCGCTCGTTTCTACCATTACCAAGGCAAAGTGCTACAGCGTCAAGGTCAAAAACAGCGCAATTCTTATGCCTACCTCAATGCCATTGATTGCTACCATAACGCCGGACGCACCCTTCAAGACTATCCTCAGTGGCGATCGCTTTATCTCGAAGTTCTCCAAGATTTACAAATTACCTATAGCGCGATCGGCGACAAGACTCAAGCCCAGAGATGGCGACAATCTGCCCTCGATCTCCTCGAAAAACTCTTACTCGAAACCCCCAACCCCAATCAAAAACGCCAAATCGAGCAGCAATTTGCCGATTTGTATCACCTCTGTACCCAAGACTGGCTGCATCCAGAATACCCCCTCTGCTTAATTCCCCAGTAGGGCTTACAAGTGTATGATTTTAAGAATCGGCTGGGTAAATTGGCAGAACAGAAGCGGAGTCAGTCCCCCCTCTCCCCCACGACTACCCCTTAATCGCTGATGACTGATAACTGATGACTGATAACTGAAATGACCCGCATTGCAATTATTGGCTGTGGTATTGTGGGGGCAGCGATCGCCTACGAACTCAGCGCGATCGCGTCCCTCGAAATTACCCTCATCGACCGCGAAACCCCCGCAACTGGCTCAACAGGGGCGGCTTTGGGGATACTGATGGGAGTGATTAGCCACAAAACCAAAGGGCGCAATTGGCGATTGCGGCTCGATAGTCTCGAACGCTACGAAACCCTAATCCCCGAACTCGTTGCCATTACCGGGGAAGAAATACTCTACAATCGTCAAGGTTTGGTGATGTTGCGCTTCGATGTAGAGGATTTACCTCGTTGGCAAAAACTCCAAAATAAACGCCAAAATCAAGGCTTCCCGTTGGAATTGTGGAGTAAGGAAGAATTGCGCGATCGCCTCCCCCACATCCAAGATGATAGGATTGTCGGAGCAGTCTATTCCCCTCGCGATCGCCAAGTTCACCCCCAACAACTCACCCACAGTTTAATCGCGGCGGCTCAAAAACGCGGCGTAACTTGTCGCTTCCACAGCCCCGTCACCGATATCGCAACAATCGCGTCCAAAAACAGCCAACTGCGGCATTGTACTCACCTCCAAACGCCCCAAAACGCGATCGCTACCGATTACGTCATTATTACCGCCGGAATCGGCTCAATGCCCCTCACAAGCGCTTTACAAGAAACCCTAGATATCCGTCCCGTCCTCGGTCAAGCCCTGCATTTACGCCTAGAACGCGATCGCCCCTCTCCCCCATTTCAGCCTGTCATCACTGGCAATGACATCCATATTGTTCCCCTAGGAAACCAGGAATACTGGCTTGGCGCAACCGTTGAATTTCCCGACGAAAACGGCAACCTCAAAGCCCAAACCGCTCTCCTCGAAACCGTCAAACAACAAGCCTTTCGCTACTACCCAGCCCTCGCTGACGCAGAGATACTCAGCACTTGGTCGGGCTTGCGTCCGCGTCCCGAAGGCCGTTCTGCCCCCATCATCGAAAACCTACCCGGCTACAATAACGTTATCCTCGCTACAGGCCATTACCGCAATGGTATTTTTCTCGCCACCGCTACCGCCTTGTGGGTGCGAGATTTACTTGACTGATTTAGCCCAAAGCGAAACTCCCGAAACCTTACTGCAAGAAGTCGCTGCGAAGGTCAACGAAATCACCACTCCAGAACTACAGCGTAATGTCTCAGCCTGCGTACAATTGTTAGCAGGGGTTAAGTTTTCAGATCATTTCATCCAAGCTTATTGTCGGGAGGACATCATGCGCGAATCGGTGGTTTATCAACGTATTCTGCAAGAAGGCATTGAGCAAGGTATTGAGCAAGGACTTGAGCAAGAAAAACGCTTTATCCTACGCTTGCTACAGCGACAACTGGGGACAGTGAGCGCTGAGATACAAGCTCGTTTGGCTACTCTATCCCTCGAAGCAATGGAAGCCCTCGGAGAAGCTTTACTAGACTTCGAGAGTGAAGCCGATTTGATAACTTGGTTGAATACAGTAAAATAACCCCTCAAATTAATGCTAGATCGGGTTAAAATTTTAACAATTGTCAAGATCGAACCCCATTGACTATTCGACTGACTCCAAAAATTATTATTTTAAGTAGAGAGCGTTATAATTTTGAATCCGAACTGTAACGAATCGAAAAGTTTTTTGCGATAACTTGACTTCCGTATTGGTTTTTGATTCAAAATCAGCCTATTTGTAGGGAGGGAGTTGGCGATCGCGCGAACTTCCCTCTATATAAACCCAACCTCAATCGAATGTAGGTTACGCGATCGCGTCCTCATTCCCTTTCACCCTCATTCTTTACTTCTATTTAGTTCAATTAGGTATATCGTGGTATCTTCTAGCATTCCTCAAAAAAGCCCAACCAACGCCATCAAACCCAGTCGCGCCACAGGCGCTTATGCCCTCATTGATAGTCTCGTCCGTCACGGAGTCAAACACATTTTTGGCTATCCCGGTGGCGCAATTTTACCCATTTACGACGAACTGTACCGCGCTGAAGGCCGCGGCGATCTCCAACACATTTTAGTGCGACACGAACAAGCTGCCGCTCATGCCGCCGATGGTTATGCTCGTGCGACAGGTCAAGTCGGTGTCTGCTTTGCCACATCAGGCCCGGGAGCAACTAACCTAGTAACGGGACTCGCTACAGCCCATCTCGACTCCGTTCCCATTGTCGCGATCACCGGACAAGTCTCCCGCGCCGCTATTGGGACGGATGCGTTTCAAGAAATCGATATTTACGGCATTACTTTACCCATTGTGAAGCATTCCTATGTGGTGCGGGATGCCAAAGATATGGCTAAAACGGTAGCGGAGGCTTTTCACCTCGCGCAAACGGGAAGACCGGGGCCAGTTTTGATTGATGTACCCAAAGATGTCGGTATCGAGGAAATTGATTACATCCCCGTTGAACCCGGAAGTGTCAAATTACCCGGTTATCGTCCCACCGTCAAAGGCAATCCTCGCCCGATTAATGCGGCGTTGAAGTTATTGCGCGAAACTCGTCGCCCTTTAATGTATGTAGGGGGAGGGGCAATTATTTCTAATGCTCACGAGGAAGTCAAACAGTTTGCCGAACATTTCCAAATCCCGGTGACAACGACGTTAATGGGGTTGGGCGTATTTGATGAAAAACACCCCCTAGCGGTGGGAATGTTGGGGATGCACGGCACTGCTTATGCGAACTTTGCGGTGAGCGAGTGCGACCTCTTGATCGCGGTGGGAGCGCGATTTGACGATCGCGTTACCGGAAAACTCGATGAATTTGCCTCCCGTGCTAAGGTGATTCACATCGATATTGACCCGGCAGAAGTCGGGAAAAACCGCTCTCCAGATGTCCCAATTGTTGGGGATGTACGGACAATTCTGCGTCAGATGTTACGCCGTATCAAAGAAGCGAATATGCCGCGCCACACCACCGAAACCCAGGAGTGGTTGCAGCGCATCGAGCGTTGGCGACAGGATTATCCTTTGACTGTGCCGCATCCGCCCGAAAGTCTCTCTCCCCAAGAGGTTATTGTTGAAGTCGGACGGCAAGCCCCGGATGCTTACTACACCACGGATGTCGGTCAGCATCAAATGTGGGCAGCCCAGTTTATTAATTACGGCCCCCGTCGCTGGATTTCGAGTGCGGGGTTGGGGACAATGGGTTATGGTGTCCCGGCGGCGATGGGGGTTTATAAGGCGCTTCCCCACGAGCAAACCATTTGTATTAGCGGCGATGCCAGTTTCCAAATGAATTTACAGGAATTGGCAACTTTGGCGCAGTATGGCATCAAGGTCAAAACCGTGGTGATTAATAACGGTTGGCAAGGGATGGTGCGTCAATGGCAACAGGCGTTTTACGAGGAGCGTTATTCGTCGTCAAATATGGGCGTGGGTTCGCCGGATTTGGTGTTGTTGGCGAAGGCTTTTGGGGTGAAAGGTATGGTGGTGCGCGATCGCGCTGATTTGAAAGATGCGATCGCCGAAATGTTGGCTCACGATGGCCCGGTACTGCTGGATGCCCATGTAACCAAGGACGAAAACTGTTATCCCATGATTGCTCCTGGCAAAGCTAACTCCCAGATGATTGGTTTGCCGGAACGTCCCAAACCTCATGCTGATGATAGTTTGACTTGTAATGCTTGTGGCGTAATCAGTACCGCCGCTCACAATTTCTGCCCCGAATGCGGTAGTAAGTTGTAATTGTTATTGGTTGTTGGTTGTTGGTTGTTGGTTGTTGGTTGTTGGTTGTTCATCACAATTCTAATGACTTCCCACTCTCCCCACTCCTCCCACTCCTCCCACTCCTCCCACTCTCCCCGACTGCCGACTGCCGACTGCCCAAAAACCAAGACCTACTGCCCCTTAGAAACTGATAACTGAAAAAGCCCCAACAAAACTACAAACCCACTTCCGACTCCGTTTCTGGAACGCTGAAAGTTTTGGGGAATTTCGCGATCGCGCTCCATTGAATTTGCGGCGAAACTGCGAGGGCTTGAGCCACAGCCGCCGCTCCTTGTTGATTGAGGTGACTAGGATCGGCAAAATAGGCATTATTTTGGAGGGTAGCAGTGGTGCTGAAGTTCACAAACTCGAAATTGAGTTGTTGAGCGTGAAACTGCATAAAGTCGCGGAATTGCTGTTCGGCTCGGCTGCGAGCGGCATCGAGATAAACTTCTGTTAGGGGTAGATTGACAAAAACCACGGGAATATTTTGGGCTTGGGTATAAGCAATTAGACGTTTGAAGGCAACAGTTTGCTCTCCCCACAAATTGAAGTTTTGATAATCGCCGTCATACAATCCGGCAACTTTGGGAAATTGTTGATAATAGGTAACTGGATTGAACTGCTCGGCAACGGGCAAAAAGCCATTCGCGTCAATATCTTGTAGTGTAGCGGCGATCGCCCTTGGCATTTCCCAGGAATTGCGCCAAGACAAGGATAAACCCCTCGAAGATTGACAATTAGCATCGTCTTCTGGGGGTAATTCTGCTCCCAAAAAAGGATATTGCCCCCCTTGCAAGTTTTGATAGCCTGCTGAAGTGGAAATGGCTTGATAAGTGCGATCGCCTCGTCCGCTATTAAACGCCCGCGCTCCATCAGCCCAGATAATTAAACTGGGTAACTGCGCGGGGGTGAGTAGTTCGCGAATCATCAAATCCACTACCTGGGCTGTTGCGCCATTCACCCCAAAGTTAAAAATCCGCAAAGGGCGATCGCCTTGATTCTGAATCGCCGTTTGTAACACCCTCGGATCGATACCCTGAATTGCTCGCGAACTCCCCACAATCAAAACATCCGGTTTGCCCACAGCCGCCGTATAAGACAAATAGAGCAACAATTGTTCGTTGAGAAAATCACTTTCAAAACTCGCAAAAGGCAGGGCTTCAGGAAGGCTCATCAATCGTTTCTGGGCGATCGCGAGATTGTTTTGGTATTCTTGAACTTTTTTCTGAGCAAAGGGACGTTTGGGACTATCGTAGTTCACCCCTTGCATTGCTTCTATGGCTTGCATCCAGTACAAAGTTACTAAATACCAATCCCGCGAGGATTGAGCCTTTTGTGCCAGTCTAGCAGCACTCAAAGCTCGGTCTAATCCCGTCTCGAAGGGATTGCGACTTTTACAGCTTTCCCCTTCGTCTCGGTTGCTGGCGAAGGCTTCTTGAGTTTCTGGAGGTGATACGATAATGTCATTCAACCATCCACAACCGGAAAGTAGCAGCAGAAGACACAGTAAGAGGTGGCGAGATTTGAGCATGATTTTAGGGAGCAGCAATCTTTGGGTGACATCCTCCCACAGCAAATCGTCGATGGTGCTATGGGCTTCTTGGCCTCACGACTTAATTTTCTCATAGAGAGGGAGTAGATAGTTTTTTCAGTTAACAGCGATTAAGGGGCAGTTGGGGAAGAGGGGGAGAAAGAAAGGTAAGCTGGACAAACAACCAACAACAAAAAATGTTAAGGTTGTAGATTGCACAATCCATACCCCAGGAGGAAAATAGGATGTCCCGCAAATGCCAACTCACCGGGAGAAAAGCTAACAACGGCTTTGCTGTGTCGCACTCTCACCGTCGCAGCCACAAACTGCAACACGCTAATTTACAATGGAAGCGGGTTTGGTGGCCGGAAGGCAATCGTTGGGTGAAATTGAGAATTTCGACGAAAGCCATCAAAACTTTGCAAAAGAAAGGTTTACACGCGATGGCAAAAGAAGCGGGAATTGACCTGAATAAGTTTTAGGTTTGTTTCAAATCTATGTCCATAAAATTGAATGAGTTTGGGGAATATTTTAAAAGCGCGATCGCTATAATGAATATTTCTCGAACTCATTAAAATTATGGCAGCAACTCGCGAGAGTATTCACCAGTTTCTGAACTTCTGCGATCGCTACATTAGCGGTTCTGAACGTCAACAAGGAACAACATTTCTTGACAAATTTTTTGTGGCTTTCGGTTACAAAAGTGCCATCGAAGCGGGTGCAACTTTTGAGCTACCGATTCCAAAATCGAGTTATGCGGGGAATACAGGTTATGCCGATCTTTGGTGGCCAGATTCCCAAGCGGGGGGCATTTTATTTGAGATCAAATCCCGCACTGAAAAGAACCTCAATAAACATTATGCTCAGGTTTGGCGCTACGCTCAAGTTTTATCTGAACAAGTGAATCAGTCGGTTAAATATTGTATTTTATGCAATTTTGCTGAGTTTCAAATTTATGACTTTAGTCTACAATACGATACTCCTGTTGATACGATTCAACTCTCGGAATTACCCCAACGCTTAGAGACTTTTCGCTTCATGGAGTTTACCCAAGAAACTCCAGTTTTTCGGAATAATCAAGTCGCGATTACGACGACAGAAGCGCGTCGCATGGGGGATTTATTTAAGTTATTAAAACAGCGTAGTTCTAGAGATGGTTTTACGGAGTTAGCTGCACAACAGTTTGTGTTGCAATGCGTTGTGACGATGTTTGCGGAGAAGAAAAAGCTGCTTCCCGATGGTTTGTTTTTGGAATGTGTTACGGCTTGTTTGGAAGGACAAAGTAGTTTTGAGGTTTTGTCTGACGGTTTATTTCGACACATGAATCAACCGGATAAATTTAAAAACGGGCGTTTCAGCAATGTGGATTATTTCAACGGGGGGTTATTTGCTCAAGTCCACGATATTGAGTTGGTTTGGGAAGAATTAACTATTCTAGAAACTTCAGCCCAGCAGGATTGGGGTAAGATTCGTCCTGCGGTTTTTGGTAATATTTTTGAAGCGACAGTAGATGAAAAAGAGCGTCATGCGCGGGGGATTCACTTCACCTCGGAAAGTGACATTATGAAGATAATCTATCCGACAATTACGACTTATTGGCTGGAGAAGATTGAAGTAGCGAATAGTAAGAAAGCGTTACAGGGTTTACGATTAGAAATTCAGAATTATAAGGTTCTCGATCCTGCTTGCGGTTCGGGTAATTTCCTTTATTTAGCTTATCAGGAGTTAAAGCAAATTGAAGCGATTCTGCTGGATAAGCTCAAAGAATATAGTGATAGCAATCAGCAGGAAATGGGGTTTGTTACGCCCTTACAGTTTTACGGAATGGACAGCAATCCTTTTGCTGTGGAATTGGCGAAAGTGACGTTATTAATTGCGAGAAAGGTAGCAATTGATAAACTCAATTTGAATGAAGCGGCTTTACCGTTAGACCGTTTAGAAAAGAATATTGTTTGTCGGGATGCTTTATTTGAACCGTGGTTTACTGCTAATGCAATTGTGGGTAATCCGCCGTTTTTGGGGGGCAAAAATATACGGACGGAGTTGGGTCATCAATATACGAAAAAAGTCTATCAGCAGTTTTCTGATGTTAAGGATTCAGTGGATTTTTGTTGTTATTGGTTTCGTTTAGCTCATGATAAACTTCATCCCGAAGGTAGAGCCGGTTTGGTGGCAACAAATTCAATTGCTCAAGGGCGCAGTCGAGCAGCAAGTTTGGATTATATTACGCAAAATGGAGGCTATATTTACGATGCAATTTCGTCGCAACCTTGGTCGGGAGAAGCGGCGGTTCATGTTAGTTTGGTCAACTGGAGTAAGGTAAAACCGGATACTTTTTATCTGGATAATCGCGAAGTCCAAAGGATTAATTCTGCTTTGACGGATAAGGTGGATGTTTCTACGGCTTTTCGTTTGAATGTTAATCAGAATGTTTGTTTTCAGGGGATTGTTCCCAACGGGAAAGGATTTTTGATTAGTGAAGAACAAGCTAGAATTTGGATTGAAAAGGACTCTCGCAATCAAGATGTTTTGAAAATTTATACAACGGGGTCAAGTTTGACTCGCAATCCTCAAGGAAAGCCGG
Organism: Jaaginema sp. PMC 1080.18; assembly: GCA_035968055.1. Classification (GTDB taxonomy): domain Bacteria; phylum Cyanobacteriota; class Cyanobacteriia; order Cyanobacteriales; family Spirulinaceae; genus Jaaginema. The sequence goes on from JAWQFT010000004.1 coordinate 51,883, forward strand.
ATTGTTGGATTATTGATTTTAACGATTTGGATTTAGAAACGGCTTCTCAGTATTGCTTACCTTTTGAACATATCGCAGCAACAGTTAAGCCTCAAAGAAACAAGGTAAGACGCAAAGAAAGTCGGCTTTATTGGTGGAAATTTGGAGAAAAACGTCCTGCTTTACGCCAAGCTATTGAGCCATTATCACAATATTTTGCGATCCCTAGACATTCTAAATGGTTTATCTTTCTACCGATTTCTGCCAGATATTTACCCGCAGATTCAACTAATATTATTGCATCGGCTGATTTTTATACTTTGGGAATTTTGACTTCGGGGGTACATCGTCAGTGGGTGGAAGCCCAAAAATCGACACTGAAAGGGGATACTCGCTACACCCATTCTACTTGCTTTGAGACATTTCCTTTTCCGCAAAATGTCACAGCAGATTTGGTAACTCAAATTCGTCAAATTACTGAAAAGTTACATCAATATCGCGATCGCGTTATGGTAAAAAATAATTGGGGGATTACCCAACTGTACAACCGGGAGTTTACTGATTCCCAGTCCCAACTCAGCCAATTTCACACCGAATTAAATCTTTTGGTTTTACAGGCTTACGGGTGGCGCAACCGCGATAATATTTTAGAAAATCTCCTAGAATTAAACCGAAAACTCTATCAACAAGAGCAAAAAGGTGAAACAATTGTGGGGGTAACTCAACCCGTCTAAATTCAAAAATCAGTTATGTCTACTCGTCCCAAAGTAATTGTCCTTGATGATGACCCGACAGGTTCTCAAACTGTCCACAGTTGCTTATTATTGATGCAATGGGACGTGGAAACCCTGCGGTTGGGATTGCGAGACAAAGCGCCGATTTTCTTTGTTTTAACCAATACTAGAGCATTAACTCCCGAAAAAGCGCAGGCTGTGACCAGAGAAGTTTGTCACAATCTCAAAATCGCCATCAAAGCGGAAGGGATTGAGGAGTTTTTGGTGGTGAGTCGCTCAGATTCGACCCTGCGAGGACATTACCCGGTCGAAACTGATGTAATTGCCGCAGAATTAGGCGGATTTGACGCACATTTTCTGATTCCCGCTTTTTTTGAAGGAGGCCGAGTTACCAAAGACAGCACCCACTACCTGGAAATTGACGGTAAAGATGTCCCCGTCCACGAAACCGAATTTGCTCGCGATTCCGTCTTCGGCTACAGTACCAGCTATCTCCCCGATTACGCTGAGGAGAAGACCCAAGGAGGCATCAAAGCCAGCGAGGTTGAGCGTTTTGTCCTCTCAGATATTCGGGAAGGGGTACAAGAACGTCTTAAAAACTTGACAAATAATGTTTGTTGTGCTGTAGATGGTGAAACCCAAGCCGATCTCGATCGTTTTGCTGAGGATGTGTTAGCAGTAGCGGCAGAAGGGAAACGCTTTCTGTTTCGGAGTGCTGCGAGTATTTTAACTTCCCTGGCGCAACTCGGACCGCAACCCGTCGCTCCCGAAAATATGTCTACTTACGATCGCACTGAGCGTCCCGGTATCATTTTAGTGGGTTCTCACGTCCAGAAAACCACCCGTCAACTCCAGCAACTCCTACAAGCCCCCAAAGTTGCCCCAATTGAGGTGGATGTGGTGCGTTTACGAGATGACCTCAACCAAGCTGAAACCCTGCAAACGGAAGTCTCCACGGCGGTTGAACAGGCTTTCATTGAAGGCAAAACGGCGGTCATTTTTACCAGTCGCGAGGAGTTACAGTTTGAGGGTGTCCAGCAACGCCTAGATTTTGGGGTAGCGGTGTCTCAATTGTTGATGGCGATTGTGCAGAATTTACCCAGCGAGATTGCCTTTTTAATTAGTAAAGGTGGGATTACCTCAAACGATGTTTTGAGTACGGGTTTGGAGTTACAATCGGCAAGGTTATTGGGACAAATCCTGGCGGGTTGTTCGTTGGTGATTACCCCAGAGAATCATCCTCAGTTCCCCCAGTTGCCTGTGGTGTTGTTTCCGGGTAATGTGGGGAGCGATCGCGCTTTGAGGACGGTTTATGAGCGTTTGGCGGGGATTTATCAGTAATCAGTTACCAGTAATCAGTTACCAGTAATCAGTTATCAGCGATCGGGTTGTTTTCAATGGCTAAGAAAGGGCTGAAGCCCTTACTACAAACTCAAGAAAGGGCGCTTATCCTTGACTACGAAATAATTACTCTTGGGAAACAACATCGGGTAAAGCTTTCCTCTTGCCATACAGCCAGATTAAGCCGACGATCCCAAGGATGATGGCAGTAATACTGACGAATTGCGCGACTTGTAAGGGTCCGAGCATTAAGCTATCGGTGCGTAAGCCTTCAATCCAGACGCGACCACTACTGTAGGCGATCGCGTAAACTAAAAACAAAGTCCCTGTTTTCAAACGCCCTGGATGTCGCAAACCCCAGAAAAACAACCCTAGGAGTAAGGCAAACACCATCAAATTCCACAGAGATTCATAGAGGAAAGTGGGATGAAAATACTCGAATTGCAGCAAACTGGGGGGACGATTGGTGGGAGGGATGTAGAGTTTCCAGGGTAAACTGGTAGGCCCTCCGTAAGCTTCGGAATTGAAGAAGTTGCCCCAACGACCGATCGCTTGCCCTAAAATTAGCGAAGGTGCGACTAAATCCAACAGTTGCCAAAAAGAAAGACGGTTGAGACGGGCAAAAATTAAAGCGGCAATTGTTCCCCCTAAAATTGCTCCGTGAATCGCAATTCCCCCTTTCCAAATCGCGATAATATCTTGGGGATTTTGGGAGTATTGTTGCCATTCAAAGAGGACATAATACAAGCGAGCCGCCGGAATTGCTGCCAGTACCATCCAGATTGCGAAATCGCCCACGAGTTCGGGGTTAACTTGGCGTTTTTTCGCTAAATATTGCGATAAACTAACTCCGAGGAGGACGGCGATCGCGATCAGTAAACCGTACCAACGAACCGTAAACGGGCCAAGTTCAAAAATAATTGGCCCCGGAGAGCGAAACTGAAAAGCAAATAGCATAAAAATTTTAGTAAGGTGGCAGCAAACGACGCAAACCGTGGATTAAAACCACCAACAAGAATAGAATATTCCGGGGCAAGATGCTATGGATGCCTAACCGCAAAGCTGTCTGAGGGCGCTTTTCTTGGCAGACTTGGGCGAGTCTTTGAGCTAATTTTTCCATCCAGGCAACGCTACGGGGATATTCCCAGAGATTATTGAGCCATTCTGGAGGAATCCCGGCTTTACCGCTTCTAGAGCCAATGATTCCGCCTAAAATAGTGGCAGTGCTATCGGTGTCGCCTCCTAAGCTGATGATTTCGAGGATCGCTTCTCGGTAGTTTTCGGGGTAACGCAGCCAAATTTGAATCACGATAGGGACGGTTTTGTAGATGTAGCCACTTACGCCGCGAGATGCACCAATTTGAGCAGCAAAATCAACGCTGGCTTGGTTATTTTGGGCGCTGGAGCAGGCTTGTTCGATAATTTCGAGAAATTCGCGAGATTCTGGCGGTAAGGCGGCTTCTAGGGCGTTGTAGTAACGTTCTGGCAAGATTTCCGGTTGGGTTGCTGCCTGGTAGGAAGCGATCGCGATCGCCATTGCCCCCCATTCGGCTTTGGGGTCTGTATGGGTCAAGCGGGTGCTAATCTTAACTAATTGATGCAAGAAATCGCGATCGCCTCCGTAGCAAACACCGAGTAGGGGCGATCGCATTGCGGGGCCATTTCCTGCTGAAAATACGCCACTGCGATCGGGAGAAACCCCCAACCACAAACGGATACAAGCCTGCAAGGTTGCGAGTCCTACCCCTGCGGGTAAGGCTAACACCCACCACCGCAAACGCCAAGCTAAAGCCCGTTGAAATTTTAAGGAATTATCCCCAGCAACAATTAGAGATTGCGCCACCATACAGGCGTGTTCGGTATCATCCGATACCATGCCTTTCCCGAACAAAAAGGAGTGCGAAAGCGTCGGTTTAGACCAAGCACGCAAGCGACGAGGAGACAATCCTTCGTAGGGTAAACCCATTGCATCTCCTACTGCGATACCGAGTAAACAACCCATAATCTGCTTGCGTTTCATTGCCTCTGACTCTAATTTAAATTTCTGATAAGTTAAGCATTTGTACTCAAAGAAGCTTTACGAACTGACGATTTTTCCCATAATGTTAAGAAGCTTGCCTACAATCCGGCAGAAAATCAAGCAGAGCCGTAAAAGAACTTTAGATTTTCTTTCTTGAAGCTTAACTGACCATTGTTTATTTGATTTTAGAGTCATCAAAGACGCATTTAATCTTAAGTTTAAACTACAGTTCCCTTGGCATTGTTACCAAAAAAACATTATGGTTAGGGCGATCGCCTTTATGCTAAAACAGCCTCAAAAGATTTGAAAAGACCGATTTCATTGCTTGCTCTTGATTCTTTCGATTGTGATTCAGTCCCTTGGGGACAAACATCATTAAATTATGTCCTTTGGTTTATTTGACGCTTTACGCACCCTGAAAGTTGAACCCCAACATATCGCTTTTGTACGCGATCGCACTCCCAAACGAGTCAATCGTTGGTTCAAATGGCTAACCCCCGGCTTATTAGTCAAACGCTGGTTACTCATCAGCATTACCGGTTCGCTTTTAACCGCTTTGGGAATGGCCATTTGGGTTGGACTAACGCCAATTAATCGTTTAATCGAATGGACAACGGAATTTCTGGGATTTTTGACGCAAATCCTTCCCAACTACATCTCCGGACCATTGGCTTTGCTTGTCGGTCTGTTTCTCCTATTTTGGGGGCAAACTCGCACGGTAGAATCCATTACCGAAGTCATTTGTCCGGAAAGCGAGGAAGAACTGATCGACCTGATTGCAGCCCATCGTCGCCTCAATCGCGGGCCGAAAATCGTGGCAATTGGCGGCGGTACGGGACTTTCTACTTTATTGCGCGGTCTCAAGGCTTATAGTGCCAATATCACGGCGATTGTGACTGTAGCGGACGATGGCGGCTCTTCTGGGCGTTTGCGTCGCGAAATTGGAGTTTTACCTCCTGGGGATATTCGCAACTGCGTCACGGCTTTAGCAGCAGAAGAAAAGTTACTCACGGAGTTGTTTGGTTATCGTTTTTCGGCTGGGGATGGCTTGTCAGGACATAGTTTCGGGAACTTGTTTCTTACGGCTATGAGCGAGATTACGGGGGACTTGGAAAGGGCGATCGCGGCAAGTTCTAAAGTATTAGCAGTACGAGGTCGTGTTTTGCCTGCTACCCTCAGTGATGTGCGTCTCTGGGCAGAATTTAGCGATGGACGACGAGTAGAAGGGGAATCGAATATTCCGACGATTCGAGGCAAAATTACCCGCGTGGGTTGCATTCCCGCACATCCTCCCGCTTTACCCGCAGCGATTAAGGCGATTGAGGAAGCGGAGATGATTATCCTCGGGCCTGGCAGTCTCTATACTAGCGTCATTCCGAATTTACTTGTCCCCGAAATCTGCGCCGCGATCGCCCGCAGTACCGTTCCCCGGATTTATGTTTGTAATATCATGACCCAACCGGGAGAAACCGAGAACTACACTGTAGCTGACCATATTCGGGCAATTGATGAGGTTTGCGGTCAAAAACTGTTTGATGCGGTGTTGGTACATCGTCGCGTTCCTTCTGCCCACACTTTGATTCGCTATGCTCAGGATAACTCTCATCCCGTTTTTTGCGATCGCGAAGATATCCAGAAACTCGGACGAAGGATTATTGCCGCGAATGTGATGGACGAAGACCCCGAAACGGGCTATGTGCGTCACGATCGCCAACGTTTAGCTAGGGTTTTGCTACGTTGGTATGGTAAGACGCGGGGCTTTAATTTTCAGGATTTGGAGGTTTAGCAGTTGTGTTTGTAGTATAGTTGTAATATAACGTTGCCGAGAGTTGCAGCGAGGAAAGATTATGACGACAAACACGGCGTTAAACCAAGTAGATATCTGCTTCATTGTTGATACGACGGGAAGTATGGGAGGCTTCATTACCGCAGCCAAACAGCAACTCCTTGATGCGATAGGGGTGTTGTCGGGCGATCGCGATATCGATCTACAAGTCGGCTTAGTGGAATATCGCGATCATCCTCCCCAGGACAAGATGATTACTCGCGTCTATCCCCTCAAAAGCAACCTCCAACGCCTACAAAAAGCGATTACAAATTTACAAGCCGATGGGGGTGGAGATGGTGCAGAAGCCGTGTATCAGGGCGTATACGACGCTTGTACCCAGATGCAATGGCGTACCCATAGCTGTCGCTTCGGCATTTTAGTGGGGGATGCACCTCCTCACGGTTTCCCTCTGTGGTGGCAGGATCGCATGGGGGAAAATCTCCGTTATGGTAGCGATGCTTGGCAAAAAGGCTGTCCTAGTGGCTTGGATGTGGACGCGGTAACGGCGATCGCCGAAAAGCGCCGTATCAAGCTGTATTCTTTGTGTATGGGGCGCGATGATGTGACGCAAAAAGCCTTTAGCGCGATCGCGTCTTTTACCGGAGGTGAAGGACAAGTGGCAACCGAGGGCAGTTCCGTAGTTGAAAAAATCATCTCGGTTCTCACCCAAGAGTTCCAAAATTTGGAATTTGATCGTCAAGTATTAGAGATGTTACTAACTTCCGAGCAATTTGATGTTGAGGAGTTGGCAAAAATATTAGATAGTTCTCCCTATACTGTGGCAAATTCTGTGGGAAAACTGCGTCAACGAGGCTTCGTGTAAATCGGATATTTGACTGACTGTCTTTTGACAAATTAGGTAAAACATGACACAAATACGATCGCGTTTTTACTTAATTTAGTGTTATGAAAGTTGTGCCTTTATTGTCGATTTTGTTGGGGAGTGCGATCGCGGTTAACAGTATTAATAGCGCGATCGCGTCTCCGGATCATTCAGGTTCTCACCACCATCATCACGAAGCGGTGATGGTTCCCGAAAATGCTCCTGTCCCCAGTGTTACCCTAGAATTGATCCCCGATATCAAACAAGGGTGGAATTTACAGATTATCACCGAAAACTTTGACTTTGCTCCTGCAACTGTCAATCAAGATAGTAATATCAATGCCGGACACGCTCATTTTTATATCAACGGTGAAAAAATTACGCGATTGTACGGTCATTGGTACTATATTGAAGAACTGCCATCAGGAACTCATACCCTTACAGTTACTCTGAATACAAACCGCCACGAAGATATTTTATACGAAGGTGAACTCATACAAGCTTCTGTTTCGGTGACCGTACCTTAGTAGCTTGATTGTCGTCTCCCCAAGAAAAAGTGTCCTCGTTGTAGTCAAAAGAGTCATAGAATCCACCAAAATGTTCGTAGGTTTCGCGGACATTTTGGTGATGTATTGCCCAGAAATAGCCGCCACAATACCGATTATTTAGCAGAAGACAATCCTTGGGAAATTTGGGATTAAATTTGCGCTTGAAGCTAGAGGGCGATCGCCAAATTTGTAGTTAATTTAACAATACCTTAAACTTTTCTGACATTGTAGCTAACAAAAATGGAGTCATTTCTTCCTATAATAAGTTAGAAAGGAAGCCTGAAAAAGCATCACTTGTCCTCACTATCCCCAAACTTCTATGCAACGACGTTCTTTCCTGTTTTATGCTGCTTTATTTGTAGCCGGTTGTTCTGCGGGAAAAGTAAGTGATAATGCCAGTAAAACTGAGATAATTCCCGCTAAAATTCGCTTGGCTATTACCGACGCTATTAATGCCGAACTTTTAGCTCAATACGAACCCTTTCGTCAAGAACTAGCTCGTTTAGTAGGTAGTGAAGTAGAGTTTTTTCCTGTAGAAAGTTATACCGCAGCCGCGATCGCCCTGCAAAAAAGTGACGTAGATATAGCCTTAACAGGCCCTGCGGAATACGTTGCCATTCGTTCGCGCACTAATGCCGTCCCGATCGTTGCTTTATCCCGCCCCAATTACTATTCAGTTATTATTAAAACCGCCGAGAATAGTGAAGTAAAATCCTTAACTGACTTAAAAACAAAAACCATTAGTATGGGGTCAGTTGGGTCTACCAGCAGCTATCTCGGCCCGACTTATTTGCTAGTACAAGCTGGCTTAAATCCCAAAACCGATCTCAAGGTCGAAAATTTAGATGAAGCGGGATTAGAGGCGCTTGTCGCAGGAGAGGTAGCGGCTTGGTGTGGCAGTTGGACGGATTATCAAGCCTTTCTCAACAATCAAAATCTCACAGAAGCTGATTTGCCCATTCTGGCTAAAAGTCAACTTCTTCCGGGGGATGTATTTGTGAGTAGCAGTCAACTCGATCCCGACGCGATCGCGCAACTAAGCGAAATTATGTTAAATGCCGAAGCTGATTTACTTTCTGCCTTAGCGAATGTCGATGAGGGTAAATATCAAAAATCTAATTTTGCACCAGCCAAAGACGAAGATTACAATTTGATTCAAGAAGCTTATGAAGCTGTAGGAGAAAGTAATTTTATTTAAACAAACTGATGTTTAAGAGGGAAAAAATGGCACAATTGATAGTATTTTCAGAACGGTTTAAATAATTCAATAACCAGCGTGCAAAACAAAATCTCTTTTGAAACTGTAAAGCAATAACCCTCTCATTCACCTTTAGTAATTATGGTTTTAAGCTGGTGTCGCTCTCTCATAAATCGCCCCCGCATCGCTGTTAAAATTGGCTTTGGCTATGCCGTCGCTATTGGCATTACCATGAGCGGGATAGCGCTCGGACTCGCGATCGCCGAACGCCAAGAAAACCAAGCCCAAAATCAAGTGATAATTGCCGATCGCCGGGTATATCTGATTCACGAACTCGAAATCAGAATCTTAGACATTCAAATGCACCCCCAACGGCTGATGGCAGTTTTAGGGAATGCTTTTTGGTTTAGCTACGAAACTGACCGTTTGCGCCTGGATATCGAGCAAGTACAGCGTATTACCACAGAAATTGCTGACTTTCATCAACAAGTTCGCAACTCTCCGACTCGCGCCGTCCGAGAAACATACCACACCGATCTCGAAATTGCCGAGAAATACCAAGCCCTTACCCAAGAATATCAAGTCTTTGCCCAATCCCTATGGCAAGACCTCGATCCGCAACAAATCACTCGCGATCGCCTACCCCAAGCCCAACAACAACTGTTTAACGCTACCCGTAATAGTAACGCTGTTTACCTCAATGTGGAATTAGATCGCCTCTACGAAGAACTGCAACTCGTTACCCAAAACGCCAAAACCCAGAAAGAACAAGCCATTGCTGCCCTCGTGCAAGCTAATGTACTGCGTCGCCAAATCCTGGGCTTGAGCCTAATTCTCTCCGTAGTTCTCGCCGCCGCGATCGCCTACTTTCTCGCTAAAAGTATAGTCCGTCCCCTCGAAAATCTCACTCGCATCGCTGCTAGAGTCACCGAAGAAGAAGACTTTGCCCTGCAAGTTCCTGTCACCACCCGCGACGAAATCGGTTCTTTAACCGCCTCTCTCAATCAACTTATTAGCTGGACAGGACAGTATACCAACGAACTCAAACAAGCCCGTAATACCCTAGAAACTCGCGTTACCGAACGTACCCAAGAACTCAGCCAAGCCCTGGCAGAATTGCAGCAAACCCAAACCCAACTGATTCACACCGAAAAAATGTCGAGTTTGGGTCAATTAGTCGCTGGGGTTGCTCACGAAATTAATAACCCCGTCAATTTTATTTACGGCAATCTGACTCATGCTTACCAATATAGCCAAGATTTACTCAACATTATCCAAAGCTATCAACAAGAATATCCAAACCCTTCCCTAGCTCTCCAAGACCAAATTGCAGAAACCGATTTAGAATTTTTACAGGAAGACTTTCCCCGCTTATTATCTTCGATGCAAGTTGGGGCTGAACGTATCCGCGAAATTGTCAAATCTCTGCGTACCTTTTCTCGTCTCGACGAAGCGGATTTCAAAGAAGTTAATCTCCACGACGGCATTGACAGTACCCTGATGTTGCTGCAAAATCGCCTCAAAGCCAACCAACAACACCCGGAAGTTAAAATCGTTAAACAATACGCGCAACTGCCTCTAATTTATTGCTATTCGGGTCAACTCAATCAAGTTTTTATGAATATTTTGGCGAATGCGATCGATGCGTTAGAAGAAACTTGGCAAAAACAACAAACGGTTGCGGTTAACAGCAATGGTCATAAGATTCAACTCCGCGAAAAACCTTTTGCACCAACAATTACCATTACCACCGAGGCGATCGCGAACCAATGGGTTAAAATTCGCTTTCAAGACAATGGTAATGGCATGACTCCCGAAACTCAACAACACCTCTTTGACCCCTTTTTCACCACCAAACAAGTCGGTAAAGGAACGGGATTAGGACTTTCGATTAGTTATCAAATTATCACTGAGAAGCACCACGGCAAACTTTACTGTGACTCAACTTTGGGTCGAGGTACGGCATTTACTATCGAAATTCCGACTAAACCTAGTGTTTAGTTTACCTGCACCCGAAAGCGCACAAAACCGTTACTATCCGTCCCCGTATTGGGAATATTGCCTAAATTCACCAAGACGCTACCATTGGGATTGTTAGCATTGGGACAAGGAGGAGTCGCACTATTGGCAGGAGTTAATGGGGAGAAAAACTGAGCGCGATCGCTATCTGCGGCATTGGTTTGCGACGCATTCGTCGATCCCTGCTGTAGCAAAATACCGCGACTTCCCCCAAAACTATTTTCCACAAAACTCGTCCCCACCGGAATCGCATCGCACAGACGGATATTTTGGGCTGTCCTGCCCCCATCCGAGAGAAAATAAATCGTATACTCGACAATATCATTACTTTGCAAGATATTATCCTGACCCAATCCTACTACTCCTACAGGACTGAGGCCGTTATTCGCGATCGCGTTATCATTGCCATCTTGGGAGTCGTCAATAAAACTGGCAAAATCTACTCCTGCTAACGGTTGACCATTTCTAACAATATTCGTTACCCGTTTAACCAAACGCAAACGACCCTCCCCAGAATTATTATTAATAACAACTTCCGTGGGGCTTTCCTCGTCAGGGTTGCCATCATTATCGGGATCGAGATTAAGACCACTCACAGAGCGATCGCTCGTCGTTTGACCGCCTCCTAGACCGCTTGCTGTGACTTGGTTTTGCAGCGTAATCGGTAACGTGCGCGGATATACTTGCACCGTCAAAGTAATGGTTTGGGTTTGAGCAACAGCCAAAGTGCTGTTATTAGCATCGAGTAAATTGGTATTGCTTCCCGACCCCGTAAAGCCAGCATTGGGCGTTAAATTACCCGTTGCAGTGGGGGGTGTAATAATGGTGTATTCCCCTTGATTCGGCGTTCCCGTGACATAAGACAACCCGTACTGCGTGGCGAGATCGTCCGTTATTTGTACTAGCGACAAGTCCACCGTCCCAAAATTACGCACTTGCAAGGTATAGGTAATATTAAAGCGCCCTTCCCCCAAATCTACCGGATTTGCGCCATTTTTCGCCACACCAATGCGAGGGCCAGTAACTTGTAACGTCGTGGGATCGGGAAAAGGATTAGTATTAGGAAAATCTGAGAGCGATCGCAACCCCGTCGCAGCCAGTCCTGTTGGCTGTCCTTCCAAAATCGCTTGATTCGGGAGAACTCTAGCAGAACTAAAGTTCGGAATATTTACCTCAACACTCAAAGTTGTATCAGTATTAGCCGGAACGGTAACGCCAGTAAAGCTTAGGGTACTATTACTATTCGAGAAAGTCGGAGTCACACCCAACAAAGTACCTGGAGTCACAGAACCTGGATTGTAAGTTCTACCGTCAGACATTGTATCCGTAAACGTCAGATTATCTAAACTAAACTGGGTGAGGTTAATAATGCGATAAGTGTACGTTACCGTTCCCCCTGGCGCGATCGTAGTAGCCGACACTTCTTTGAGTACAATCGGTGCTAAGGGGCAACCTGCGCCATCATTTTGATCGACTCCTTCAACCGTTCCGAGAGAGATAAAATTACCTGTTGTCACATCAACTCGATACAATTCGCCACTATTAGCCACTCCAGACTGGCCATTGCGAAACGCATAAAAATTTCCCGCCGCATCGAAAAAAGCCGCGCCAATTTGATCGCTCGTACTACTAAATACAGGCGTTCCTGTGCCTAGGGGAACATTAGTCAAAGGAATAGGATTTGCTCCAGAAGTGGGGTCAAAAGAACGTACTTGATTGATATTTCTGTCAAAACCATAAAAGCGTCCATCTACTGGATTAAAAGCAATATCTGCAAAGCGGGGCGAACCTTGTAGTGCCGTTGTTCTGATTAATGTGGGGTTTGCCCCCGTAACGCTTAGTTCTACTAATTCCCCCGTACCTGGTGAATAGATGAAATAGTTACCTGTATTGCTGTTAAAATCCCCGGCGATAAAATTAGAACTAGGTAAGCCTGGAGGTAATGTCAGTCTTTGAGAAACACCTGTTTCATCAATTCTGAGAATATTAGTAGGGACATTAGTGTTATTAATTCGATCCAGTTCAATGCCATAAATAAAATTATCCTGGGGTCGAAAACCAGCCGCATTGTAGCGTCGTATACTTGCTCCAGGCGCATTACTCACCGGTGCCAATTGGAAGGGTTGTATATTAGTAGCCAAATTATTTAAAGTTGTTGGATCGGTAGGATTGCTACCCCGGCTAATATAGAGCGTACCATCACAGACAAATTGGGCGATCGCGGGTTGTAGGGGAAACGCGATCGCACTCCCGAAAAATCCTAACAGAAATAGAGAATGCGATCGCGTCAAAACTCGCGGTTTGGCTTTTTTTCCGCCCATAAACGAATAATCCTCTTAAATTTAAGGAGTTTCTCTAACGCTGACTCTAATTAACTTACTGGAAAACCGTCTTTTTCGTAATGGTTGTAGCTCAAAAAGGTATGCCGCAGTAACAAGCGTGCAACTTCTAGATCGAGCTACACGCTTATTTCAGCTAATTAATCCAACTTCACTCTGAACCGTACAAAGCCCAAGCGATTCGTTCCTGTATTCGGTACATCCCCCAGATTTACAAACACCGCCCCCGTCGGGTTATTGGCATCAGGACAAGGCGGAACCACCGAATCAGCCCGACTCAACGGCGAGAAGAATTGACCTTTGTCGCTATCGGCTTCATTGGTCAAATTACTCTCCGTCGTTCCCTGTCGTAACTGAATGCCACTACTGCCACTAAAACTATTGCTCACAAATGTCGTTCCTTGAGGAATTGCGTCACAAATTCGGGCATTCGTCACCGTTTGACTACCATCCGCGAGGTAATAAATCGTATATTCGACCACATCATCGCTTTGCAACACATTATCATCCCCCAACGCTGGGAAACCAGCCAGGGTTAGCCCCGTCCAATCGGCGTTATCATCCGGGTCATTGGCATCATCCACAAACCGGGAGAAATCAACCCCCGACAACGGCGAACCGTCCCGCGTCACCCCAGTAATGCGTTTTACTAGACGGAACTGGCTACCACTCACTGGGAAAGTAACTGGAGTCGGTTCACTATCATCACTAGGATTACCATTACCATTTGGGTCTGGATTCAGATCGGGAACCCCATCATTATCGATATCAGGACTATTGGCGGAAAGATCGCTGACGAGATTACCATTCGGATCGCGAGCTGTTGTCGTCGCTTGGTTGTTGTAAGGGCCTGGATTACCACCAGGATTAACTCGTACCTGTAGAGAAATAGTTGCACTTTGACCTACAGCTAACGTTTCTGTACCGGACAACAAATTCCCTGCTCCGTTAAAGTTGGGATTTCCTTGGGTCAATGCTCCTGTTACAGTTGGGGGTGAAACAACTTGGAAGGAAGTGGCACCATTGTAAGTACTGTTTTGGTTGCCAAATAAATTATCTGTTACTTGTACACTGCTAAGTGCCACATTACTAAAGTTGCGAACTAATAATGTGTAAACAACGTTAAAAGTTCCATCTCCGTTAGCAACAGGTTGTGATGCTCCTTTGGCCAGTCCAATTTGTCCGCCTGTGCTACCAATTGTAGTTGTGTTTGTACTGCCATTATTGAATAGGTTAGGATCGCCGCCTCCGCTAACTGTGGCACTATTCGTAACTTGCGAACCAGGTGCTGCTGTCACACTCACTGGAACCGTAATAGGTGGATAACTTTGCCCAGAAGCAAGAGCATCGTTGCGGGTGCAAGTAATAGTACGACTTGCGACTGTACAAGTCCAACCATTTCCTGTAGCTGAACCATTCAAAGTTAAGCCTGATGGCAAATTGTCGATGACTCGCACCGGGGCTGTTGTTGATCCTGGCCCGCTATTGGTAACTGTTAGGATATAGTTCCCTACTCCCCCTGGAACTAATGGTGCATTTGGATCGACTTGCTTGGCAACTGTGAGGTCAGGGTCGGTGAGTCCAATCACAACCACATCTTCTATATCACTATTGTTGTTAGGATTATTATCGCCGCCACCAGACACAGTAGAAGTATTCGTAATATTGGAACCTACTGCTCCGTTAACCGTTACAGCAAGAGTAATGGGTGGATAGCTCGACCCAGGCTGTAAAACATCACTTCGGGTACATTCAACCGTTTGACCCGTAACAGTACAGTTCCAACCTGTTCCATTAGCACCCGTGGGAGTTAAGCCCGGAGGGCCTGTAGGTAGTGTATCTGTAACAGTGACGAGACTACCATCTGTGGGTTGTGTTCCCTTGTTGGTTACCGTAATTCGGTACTGAGCAGCACTACCAGTGACATAACTTCCAGTTTGGTCTTTACTGATTGCTAAGTCAGGCTGATCGGTGACTGTGGTACTCGCAGGTATGCGCGTATTATTCGCAGGGTTTGGATCGGTAGAGGGAGAACCGGGAGCGAAAGTACTACTGGTAAAGTTGGTAAACTGTGGCTGCTTTGCTATGGGTAAGTTAACAGTGACTGTACGAGTGACGGAATCTCCAGGGGCTATATTGACGGCAGACCAAGTAACAACTCCCCCCGAAAAGCTCCATTGCTCGGAAGCACTAACAAATGTTGAATCTGGGTCTATTTCGTCGGTAATGATTACACCTACGGCAGAGTTAGGGCCATTATTGGTAGCTTCAATAACATAAGTGACTTCTCCTGGAGAAGGTAATGGATTAGTACCTAGTCCTATTTTGGTAAGTACAATATCGGCTGACCCTGAAGCCGGAATATTAGTTTGTACGGTTGAACTATTATTACCTGGCGTAGAATCATCGGGTGAATTACCAGAAGCAGTATTGTCAAAAGTCCCTGTTGTTTTGTAAGTGACAGTGACTGTACGGGTTACTGTCGTATTAGGCGGAATACTAATTGTTGGCCAAGTAACTGTCCGGGTTCCAGGGTTATAAGTTCCGCCATCTGATGCAATTACTGGAGTGCGATCGTCTGTACCAGCCAAGACATCTTGAATGACAACATCAGTCGCAGTGTCAGGGCCGTTATTCGTTACTGTAATGACATAACTGGCTTGACCAGGAGCTGCTAAGGTTAAAGGCCCTGACTTAGTTGTGACGATATCTGCATTACCTGCTGCTGCTGGTATTACTGTCCCCACCGTTGCAGTATTATTTGTAGTAAGAACGTCATTGGTAGAGTTAACCGTAGCAGTATTCTCGAAGCCCGGTGCAGTAGGGTTGCTTGTAGGCAGATTGACGGTTACTGTTCGAGTTACCGGGGGGCTGTTCGGCGGGATATTGATAGTTGGCCATGTGACTGTTCTAGTAGCTGTATCGTATGTTCCGCCCTCAGAAGCCCTAACAAATGTCGCTCCTGTCGCAATTACATCGCTAATCATGACATTAATCGCTGTATTGACAGTGCTTTGATTCGTGGCAGTTATGGTATAGGTAGCTTGACCCGGGGCAGTTAAATTCGCTGGGCCTGTTTTTTGGATAGTAACTTCAGCAGGGCCTGGAGTGGGTTGTACCGTTATGTTAGTTGAGTCTCCCAACGGCGGAGTAGAAGGATCGTCAGAGGAAACAATAGGATTATTGTTTGAATCCAAAAGCAGTGCTTGATTGGGAAGTGGCGTAGCGGGTTGTGTTGTCGGCATTTGCATAGTAACAACAATTTCTCCCGATGTTGTTCTTGCAGGAATAGTTAAACCTGTAATAGTAAGGATAGTTCCACCAGGATTGAGCTGCTGTGTGCCGCCAAAAGGATTTGTAACTCCGGTAATTGTTCTACCACTACCATCATTAACATTTTCTACAAATTGAATATTGTTTAGGGCAAAGTCTGTGTTGTTAATGACGCGATAGCGATAGGTAGCCGTTCCCCCTAAAGGCACAGAAGTAGAGTCGGGGATTTTCTGAAAAAGAGGAACAAGCGGACAACCCGCGCCATCATTTTGGGATACTTGAGGAGCAGAACCAAGATTTCTAAAGTTACCTGTGGTTATGTCAGCAGTGTAAAGATTGCCGTTATTTGCATAGCCATAAAAAGTCCCAGACGCATCAAAAAACGCAGCACCGATCTGGTTAGCACCTGGTCCTCCTGTTCCCGCAGGAATATTACTTACAGGGACTGTATTGCCATTGGCAGAAGCTAATACAGTATTGGGATCGAAGAAACGTATTTGTTGTGCAGCTACATCATAACCATAAAACTTACCATCTACTGCATTAAAGGCAATATCAGCAAATCGGGGTTGACCAGCAAGAAACACCTCTTTCTCCACAGTGGGAGGACTGTTATCAACATTTAAAACTACTAACTGACCGTTAGGGCTATTGGAATATATAAAATACAGTCCATTAGTATTAGGATTGGTTGTTGTCATAAAATCCCCAGCAATGAAACGATTACCTGCTGCCTGTAATGCAGCTACTTGGGGAGGTGTGCCTAGAGAAACAGGTTGTCCTGTATCATCAATCCTAAAAATTTCTCCACCCAAATTTGGCTGGCCAGTCGTTCCGGGGTCAATACCATATATGTAACCATCTTGATAGCGAAACCCCATCGCGTTATAACGAGTAAAAGCTCCTCCTCTAGAGCCTAAACCAAAAGGAGTTGTATTAGCGATAACATCAAAAAGTCCTGTTGGTGAAGTCTCGCCTGCGGCTTGGCTAATGTAGAGCGTGCCATTACAAACAAAGGGGGCGGCATTAGCAGTGGGGGCGTGGAGGTTGGAGGTACTCCAGAGGACGAGACCGCCGAATAGGCTACGAAGAAGGCGGTGAGATGGTTTTTTCACTAATTTGCCTCCCCAGAAATGCTAGGAATGTCACCGATGGTTGCGTAAGGTGCCGGTTCGGATGTGCCATAATCGGGGTGAGTCGCGATCGCGCTCACTTTTTCCCCTATCTGGATATCCCTGAGTCGAATCTCAAAGCGCCCTTTATCGTCGGCTTCTGTGGTTGTCACGGGGAATTGGTTATCGCCGTCGATATCGGGGACGATACGGTAAATTTCGATCTGTGCGTTGGGTTCACTCATACCAAATAGGGTTACTTCTCCGGTAGCATTACGAAAGAACTGGCGACTGACAAATTGTGGGGTGATGATGCCATAGTTGGCGATTTGACGACGAAAGCGATCGCCCTCAACCAGTTCCCGGCTATCATCAGAGAGTACGGTGTCGGCAATGGCGTTGCGTCCGTCGCCGTTGTAACGGTCTGGTCGTCCGGTTTCGGGTTGGGCGTTGAGGTCGATGGCAAGTCCTCTGACGTTGACGAAGTTGTTGTTGGTGATGTTGACGCGGTGGGGGACGGGATAACCTGCCACTACGACTCCTGCCCCCGGTTGGTTGGCAATGCGGTTGTTGGTGACTTGATGGTTGCTGCCACTGAGGTAAATGGCGGGACGTTGCAATCTCGCGCCGTTGTTATTCAGCACGTTGTTGTCGATGGTGACTGCGCCTTCGGGTTTGAAGATATAAATGCCGCTACCGCCGTTATCGCGAATCGAGTTGCCTTGAATGCGGGTGTTGGCGATTTGTCCTTCGAGGTGAATCCCGTCAGGCATTCCGGTTAAACCGTTGTTTTCGATGATATTGTCGCCAATCGTCAAATCTGACGCTCGAATGCTACTGATAATGCCGCTTCCCTTATTATTAGCAATAACATTGTTGATAATACCCACATCTGACCCATTGAAGATATACACCCCAAACGCCGATTGTACTGTTTCTACACCTTCTGGCGGTATGCCCAGGATATTGAACTTAATCAGGATATTCTGGGGGGGTGGATTGCCGTCTCTGGGATTTGCCGGGACATCGTAGCGAATCTCGTCCACCGGGGCTTGGGGGGCAGAGATGAAGATATTGGCGGCAGGGACGGTGGCGGTATCCCCGGATGGGGGCGCACTAAAGCCATACAAGCGCAAGCCTTGGACGGTGATATTGTCGGCAACGAGAGTTAAGCCGCGAATGGGGGGATTGAGCAGTGTTTCGTCGTTATCCTGGGGAATCCGGGTCAAACTCACCACCGGAGTCGGAATACTAGGATTCAACTCCTCGAAGCCTTCGTAACCGGGTTGGGTTGTACCGTCGAGGGTAACGTTGGGAGTACGAATTTCGGGGAGAAGTTCGCTGAGAGTAATCGTGGTTTGGTTTGGGGGAAGGTTGAAGCTAATTTGCTTGTTTAATTCGCTCAAATTCCCTGATATTTGCCCTTGTTCGGCGGTAGAGAGATTGTTGAGATCGAGGTCGCCATTGACGATCGCGATCGCTTCCCTTAAAGTCAATTCAGCATCAGGCGTAATTTCATCGCCATTGCTATTGACAATTATCTCAAACTGTGTATTGCCCTGCGCCGAAACCGGAAACGGCAGCAACGGCAACATCGCCACTAACGGGTGAATTATTAAACTTCGCAGCTTTCGAGCCATTTTTAATTTGTTGTTTGTTATTGGTTGTTAGTTGTTGGTTATTCGTTCGTCGTCAGGGTTCTGACTCTGGTCTTAGTTATTTTCTTGAGTATCCCCATCAACCGCTTCCCCGACTGCCGATTGCCGATTGCCGACTGCCCCACTTTCTGATGACTGTTGACTGTTGACTGTTGACTGAACAGGTGTTTGATTGCCAAAACCGCCGAATAACTCGTTAATTTTGTACGTCACGCCGAAATAAATGCCGTCGCTGGAACGGTAGCCGCTAAAGTCGCGGTCATCGACACTGCCGAAGCTGTAGCCGAGGCCAATGCGTAAATCCGGCATAATATAATAGCCCAATTCTGCCGCCCAGCCCCATTCGGTAAAGTTGGCGCTAGGTTGCCCGATGGTGCGACCTTCGAGGGCAACATCCCACTGATAAGCAAAGCGATAAGTGCCTCGCAGTTGCCCCAAATAAACTAAACTGCTGTTGCTAAAGTTACTGGATAGGTAGGTGGTGCTAGAGCGCATGGCAAACTTACTGTAGAACTCCCATTGCCAGTTGGGGGCATAAATCCCTTCAGCCGAGAGTACATGGTCAGTCGAACCTACGCCACTGTCAAATAGCAGGGTATCGGGAATCGTGGAGGGGTTGCGGCGATATTCGTAGCTGAATAAGCCGTTAAAGCGGTCGTCGTAGGGGTCGCGATAAGCTAAACCCATACGCAGACTGGCAGTGGGGCCTAAGCCTTCGAGGAAGGGAGTGGCGGAACTGGCTTGCTGGAAACGCAGCAATCCGGTTAACGCGGGGGTGAGTTTCCCGGCGGCGGCGGCGGAAATGACGACATTGTTGCCGTAGGAACTGTTACGGTATTCTAAGCGCCCGGAAGCTTTGAAGTCGGGGTTGGCGGTGTAGGAGAAGCCGACGCTGTAGGAATCGCCCTCGGTGAGTCCCAGGGAGGCGGCACTTTGTCCGACGGCGTAGGGTTGGGCGAAACGGGGGCCGGCGGCGGTTGTAGAGAAAATATCAGTCGCAATGCGTTCGTAACCTAAATCCACGCGGAAGCCTTCAAAGAGGTTGATGCGGTGGTTGAGGCCGATGGCGCTTTGCCCCGTCATGCCGTTGAAACCACTGACTACGCCGTAACGACTGGTGAAGGTGGTATTTTCGCCGAGTTTGGTTTCCGCGATCGCGTCTAAACTGGTAAGAGAGTTCGCTCCGAGTAAGCCGCCGTTGTAAAATTGGTGAGCTAGGCGTAACTTCATGCCCGGTTGTACTGCCCATTCTATCCCCATCGTCGTCCGCAACGGGTACAGGGGGTCGTTGTCACCGAGGCTCATTTCACTTTGAGCGCGAAAAGCTAAAGTAGAGCGATCGCACTCGGTATCTTCGCATAAAATGGGGACGAGAACATTGGCGACTAATTGGGATGTATTCGTATTAAATAATGTCCCTACATTATCAGAACGGTCTCGATACACATACTCTAAACTGCTTTCAATGCGCCCGAAGTCATGTCTTGCCCCCACGCGAAAGGTCGCCAACTCGTTATCAATATTCGTCGTTCGCAACGCCTCTTGAGTCGGATTAAACAAATCTACAGCCGGATTAAACTGGTCGAATAGAGATGTTCTCGGTGTCGCCGCATTGCCGTAGTTGCGTTCGTAATCATAACTGGCGAAAAGCTGCGTTGCTTCGCCTAAATCGGCATTAACCGCCATACCATAGCGCGTTTGCCCCGGTTTGTAGGAAATCGTCGCATTATTCACGAATCCCGGCTCGACATTGCGATAATACGCCCTCGCCGTCACCTGTTCGCTGAGATTAACATCCGCTTCCAAGCGATACGCCGACCCGCTAGGATTGCCCAAAGACCCCTGAGTTCCCTGATTAATAAAGGTACTGTTACTGTTAAACAGAGAGTAATTATTGGCATTACTGCGAGCAAATTCCCCCGCAATCCGCCCCCGACTCATCTCGCTATCGGGCATATCTCCCAAAGACAGCAAGAAATCCACCCCAATAATTTCTAACTCTTGACTGCCTTGGTCTTCCTGGAAATAACTCGCACCCACCCAACTCGCATTCTCAAAAGAGTTATCAAAGTTGTATTGCACTCGTCCGGCATAAAGGTGGGTGTCGGTTTCGCCATTACCCTCGTATTGATAAGTCGCGACAATCTTACGCACCGTTGTGACCGAAGTTAAGGGGCGATTGCTGTCTTCGTTGAAATAACTAATCGGGTCAATGGGACGACGAAACAATAGTGTACCGCGATCGTAATCAATTTCGTAATCGGGGCCGCGCAGTAGTTGTTTGCGTTCAATCACCACCCCCGGACGATTGACTTCCTCCACTTCCAAGAAAATCGTTTCACTTCCCGGTACAAGCAGGCGATTCGAGAGGAAATAATAGCCACTCGTACCATCGGGAAGTATCGTATCTCGTTGGAAACCGCGCACATCCGGGCTAAACGCCGCACTAACTTGCAAGTTACCAAAATTGAAATTACCCTTAAAGCCGTGTAACTCGCGGGTAATGGCGCTAAACTCCTGGGACGCACGGGCAAATTCGGGAGTATGATAATCCCCCCACATAAAGTAATCCGTTCCTGCCCCTTCCACCGGGGAATTGCGCTCAATCCGGGCATAAACGCTATCAATTGAAGGCGTTGTGTAGTCCGTGGTGGAACTATCCCCATAAACCGGATACTGCTGTTCGCAGAATTGCGGCCCCCGGAATAAACGGGTAATACCGTCGCAGGTTTGATTGAGGGGACGGGCGCTATTATATGCCCCAGTAAACAACCAATCCCCAATTGCACCTGTGGCAAAAACCGCCCCCGTGAAATCAACTTGCGTACCTTCGCTAATTACATCGGGGTTCAAAAACGTGCTGCGACTGCCCCAATAATTCGTTCCGGCTGGCCCCACCCGGAAGTCAATTACACCGGATACGAGGGAGGGACGCAAATAAGTGGTAAATTCGACTTGAGTATAAGCCTCGACAGTTTCTTGGGGTTTGAGGTTCGCCACTTCTTCGGGAACTAAAGCCGCCCGCACTTGTACCCTTTGGGCTTCCAGTCCCGAACGCAACTGGGCTTGGAATTTCCCCTCCTCAGCCCGCACCTGAAACCCCGGCAATTCTGGGTCTTGGTCTGCACCGACAAATTCCCCAGAACTTGCGGTTAAGGTGACTAAGGTTGTTTCAGTTAAAAATGCCCCGTCTTCATCGGTTACAGCCCCTTCTAAGGTAATTGTAGAGCGATTATCTGCCGGGATACGAGGTTCACCAACGGCGTTAATTTCAATCTCGGCTTCGGGTAGGGTAACGTTAATTCCCAGGGTTCGGGGTGCGCCATTATTGGCACTGACTTGGATTTCGTTTTCGCCAATTTCTAGTTCAACACCATACCAAACTTGCGTAACGATGTTATTACTTTCATCCGGTTCGGTGGTGGTGGGTATATCTGCGTTGAGGGGTTCGCCGTTGAGACGGACATCCACCTCGCTGTCGGCGTTGTACTGAATAATCAGATTTGTGGTTGTGGCCGTAGTTGACCCCCCTTGGGGCATCAAGATACGGACTTCTGTGGGTTCGAGGGACAAATCCGGCACGAGTTCGGGTTGCCCTGGTTGTTCGAGTTCGGGATTGTCAATAATATCAATGTCTTGGGCTTGTACTTCTCCTCCCCACAAACCCGTGAGAGTTAAGGGAAAAGCCAGCCAGAAAAGGATTTTATTATTAGTTATTGGTTGTTTGTTGTTTGTTATTAGTTGTTTTTTATTCATAATTCCCCTTATTTCCCCTGTTCCCCATTCCCTCTTGCCATTGAGGGAACTATCTCCCGATTGCCCAAAACTGATGACTGTTGACTGTTGACTGTTGACTGTAAAGAGGCTGGCATTACATTCAACTCTCCCCCCGACTGCCGATTGCCGATTGCCGACTGCCCCTCAATCACTGATGACTGTAAAGAAGCGGGAGTCACCGCAAAATTCATCCGCACTAAACCGCCCGGTTGCAGACGCACAAGGCGAGAGGGACTGTTGCGTTCGATAAAGTAAAGGTTGGGGGCGAGGTCGTAGCCGGGAATGCTGGTAAAGTCGAGAGTGCCGACGCGATTACCCGAAACGACATTGGCCATGGAAAAGAGGCCGTTGGCATCGGTGGTGATGCGGTTGCCGTCGTCGAGGAAAACGACAGCGTTGGGGATGCCAGGTTCGCCGGGTTGTTGTTCGCCGTCGAAGTTTTTATCCACAAAGACACGCCCAACAATCGTGCCGCAGTCGGAGAGGATACCGGGTTCGATGCGGACTTTAAATGTTGCTGTGTTGCTGCGTCGTTCTTGGGCGGTGTTGCGTCCCGTTCCCCGTATGGCATCAGGGGTAACTTCGGCGGCGTAAATAATGTTGAGAATTTGGCCGGGGGCGAGTTCGGGATAGGTGAAGGTAACAGTTCGCCCACTGGTGGTAGCAGGGGGAATGGTAACGGGGGTGGTGTTTGTACCGACGGTTATTGAACCTTGGAGCGATCGCGGTATAAAATTTAATCCGAGGGGACTGGTATCGGTAATGACGATATTCCGGGCTGTCCCCACACCGACGTTTTTCAGGGCAAGTCGGTAAATAATGGTGTCTCCCGGTTCGGCTGCGGCTCGGTCTGCGGTTTTAATCAGTTCGAGCTTTACTTGGTCGGCTAGGAGGCTGGTTTGGTTGGATTGTACTGTACCGGGGAGGTTGTCCCCAGAGGCTGAGGCACTGTTGACAATGACTTCTTGACTGCCCACGCCAGGGCTAATACCAAGGGTGAGGGTTGCTGCTAGAGTTAGATTCAGGGCAGCTTGAGAAGCTGTCAATCTGCGGGTCAGCCGGGAGGCGATGCGAGATTTGACCGCTGAATGCTGTCGTGTCAATCGTTGCATGAATTTTTACAGAGGTCAGACTACACGCTGGTTACAAAATCGAGTTTATGCGGGACAGTGTAAGGAATTTCTGGGCTGGAGGCGGGAAATGCGGGCAAATACTAAAAAGCGAGAGATATTTCGCCACTATTTCCTGTAGATGCGCTTGCTCAATTGCTGACAATCCTAACAGATTTTAAACACAATATCTGAGTATATTTACAGATTTTTTATTAAGAAAAAAAAAGATGAGTCAATGCTCATCTTAGTGGTTTTGTCAAGTTAGCAAGCCGGAGAAGGACTTATTTTCTATGAGTGAAACGAAGTGTACCGACGCTCTACTGCCGCGACACATCTAAAATGAGGCTATAGTAGGGTGCTGTTAGCGCAGCGTAACGCACCGAGATACAAGCATTTTAGTGGTGGGTTACGGCGGATAGCTAGATTGCAGTCATAGCGGAAGTTTTAGCCGCCTAACCCACCCTACATGAAAGCCTCATTTTAGCTGTGTTACGCCTGCTATATTATTGCTGTTTTTCGACAGATGCGATCGCGCACCAGGTTTTGAGGACGGTATCGGGGTTTAAGCTAATCGAATCAATCCCCAACTCAACCAAAAACTGGGCAAACTCCGGGTAATCACTGGGGGCTTGACCGCAAATTCCGATCTTCCGGCCTTTAGCTTTGGCTGCTTCAATCGCCATTTTCACCATACGTTTGACTCCGGCGTTGCGTTCGTCGAACAGATGCGCGACTAAAGCCGAATCCCGGTCTAAGCCTAAAACAAGCTGAGTCAGGTCATTTGAGCCAATGGAGAAGCCATCGAAAACTTCAGCAAACTCGTCCGCTAAAATCACGTTACTGGGCAGTTCGCACATGACATATACTTGCAAACCATTAACACCCCGTTCCAAACCGTGTTTCGCCATTTCCGCCAAGACGCGGCGACCTTCATCGGGGGTGCGACAGAAGGGAATCATCGGGATAACATTGGTTAAACCCATTTCGTCCCGTACCCGCTTCAAAGCTTGACATTCCAGGGCATAAGCGGC
Organism: Jaaginema sp. PMC 1080.18; assembly: GCA_035968055.1. Taxonomy (GTDB): domain Bacteria; phylum Cyanobacteriota; class Cyanobacteriia; order Cyanobacteriales; family Spirulinaceae; genus Jaaginema. Next base: position 76,675 of record JAWQFT010000004.1, read on the forward strand.
ACGATATTGGGAATCGTAGTACCGAGAAGCCCCCCGCCAGCCAATCATCGGGTTTTCTTCTTTGGGTTCAAAATCCCGTCCGCCTAACAGGTTGGCATATTCGTTGGATTTGAAGTCAGACATCCGCACGACCACGGGTTTGGGATAGAAAGCGGCGGCAATTGTCCCCACACCCCGCGCCAGTTTATCCACGAAGAAGTCCGGTTTATGGTCGAATTGACGAGTGAGTTGAGCGATTTCGGCTTTTACCTCGTCGTCAGGAAGTTGGTCGAAGTTAATCAAAGCTAAGGGGTGAGCTTTGATGTGATTGGCGATAATAAACTCCAAACGAGCTAAACCCACGCCATCTGCCGGAATACTGGCTAAAGAGAAAGCTTGTTCGGGGTTGCCAACGTTCATCAGAATTTGCGTGCGGGTGCGGGGCAAGTCATCCAGGGGGGTTTCTTTGATTTCAAAGGGCAGCAAGCCTTGGTAAATGCGCCCTTCGTCCCCTTCAGCACAGGAAACCGTGACTTCCTGCCCAGTTTTGAGGACTTCGGTAGCATCTCCACAACCAACAATCGCCGGAATGCCCATTTCGCGGGCGATAATAGCGGCATGGCAAGTTCTGCCACCCTGATTCGTGACAATGGCGCTGGCTTGCTTCATAATGGGTTCCCAGTCGGGGTCGGTGCGGTTGGTGACGAGGACTTCACCGGGTTGGAAGCGGTTGATATTGGCGACGTTGTGAAGGATACGGGCTGTTCCTTGACCGATGGCTGCACCGACACTGCGACCTTTGGCTAAGATATTGCTGCGGTCTTGCAGAACGTAGGTTTTGAGGACGTTGCCTGTTTTCTGGGATTGGACGGTTTCGGGACGGGCTTGGACGATGAATAACTCCCCGGTAATGCCGTCTTTCGCCCATTCAATGTCCATTGGGGTGTATTGACCGCGCACTTGGGAGTAGTGGTCTTCGATTTGAGCAGCCCAGCGTCCGAGGGTGAGGATTTCGTCGTCGGTAATGCAGTATTTTTGCCGTTCGGGTTCGGGAACTTCGATGTTTTTAACCAGTTTAGAACCGCCGACATCGTAGACCATCTTAATCGCTTTTGTGCCGATGCGTTTGTCGAGGATGGGGCGGAAACCGTCTTTGAGGGTGGGTTTGAAAACAAAGTATTCGTCGGGGTTGACTGCACCTTGGACGACGTTTTCCCCTAAGCCATAAGCGGCGGTAATCAGGGCTGCGTTTTTGAAGCCGCTTTCGGTGTCGATGGAGAACATCACCCCAGAGGATGCGAGGTCAGACCGTACCATTTTTTGCACCCCGACGGAGAGGGCGACGTTGAAGTGATCGAAGCCGTTATGATGACGATAGGAGATGGCGCGATCGGTGAAAAGGGAGGCAAAGCATTTGTGGCAGGATTCCAGAACTGCTTTTACGCCCTGGACGTTGAGGTAGGTTTCTTGTTGTCCGGCGAAACTGGCTTCGGGGAGGTCTTCGGCGGTGGCGCTGGAACGCACTGCTACGTCTACGTTTTGGGTTTGTTCTTCGCAGAGTTGGCGGGGAATGGGGTCTAGGGTGCGATCGCACAGTGCGGTATTTGCCCCATAGCGTTCGCAGAGGCGTTTATATGAGAGGGCGATCGCGTCTTGCAAGTCTTGGGGGAAAGGGGTATTCAGCACTAATTCCCTGGCTTGACGACCTCGTTGTTGCAGGTTAGAGACGTTGTTGACATCGAGATCGCTGAATAAGTCTCGCAGCTTGGCTTCTAACCCTGCTGAAGCGATGAAGTGTTGATAAGCATAAGCGGTGGTGGCAAATCCGGTGGGAACGTTAATGCCTTGGGGTTGCAACTGTCGGATCATTTCTCCTAGGGAGGAGTTTTTGCCACCAACCAAGTCTACGTCAGTCGAGTTGACTTCTTCAAACCAGAGAATTAGGGCTTGATTCCTAGCAATTTTAGCGCTTCTGTTCGGTGCTGTTGATACCATAATATTCTCCTTTTTTTTAGAGATGAATCTTGTTGGCATAACTGAATCGGAGCGCAGAATAAAGGGTTTTCAACACGCCTTTATTCCCCAACTAAAACTAGATAGATTGGGAAGTAAATCCAGGCATCATTCACCGTTTATCCCATTAACCCGCCCACGGATTAAAATCCGGGGCTAATGAGGGCAAAGTCCACTTTCGCGGACTAGAAAATAAGTCGGTGGTGGTAAGCGGATTTGGTAAGAGAACTTAATCAAGGCACAATTACGAAGTAGTAGACCTTCGCGATCGCCCTCGATTTCTCTGGGATACAAACAGCTATCTCTAAACTTAATGTTGTCTAGCGTGAATCAATAAGCTGCGATCCCCTTATCTTATTCTCCATATCTTGCCCGGAATTAAGCCACAATCGGAATCTATATAAGCGACTAAATTGCCAACAAACTTGATATTTCTTCTACTTTTATTGTAAATCTGTTTATCAGTTCAGAAAACGTTTATTTGAGTTTGTTTAAGTTTTTCGGATAAAAGTACACAGTTCGCAACAATATAAATTGTAATCTTGCTTTTCCTAAAAAAAGTATATTTTGGGATGTAAATCATTGACAAAAAAGCGAAAATATGGTCTCTTATTAAACAGATTGATTTTGATTGCCCCCACTCACTGGCGGAATTAACACCACTTCATCGCCGTTTTTGAGTAGAGTATCGGCTGAGACGAACTGATAGTTAATGCCGAAACGAGTGAGCGATCGCCATTTTTCGAGTTCTGGGTGAGACGCGATCGCATGGTCGAGAACCGCAGCAACCGGAGCATTTTCCGGCAGTTCTAGGATAATTTCGCTTTGGTTATACGCTTCCTGGTACGCCGCAAAGAGCTTGACAGTGATTTTGATGCGTTCTTGGTTTTTGGTCATTTTTCCTACGTTACATTGATAGTCAAAACGTCTTGGCCTCAGCTAAAATGCGCTCTTTCAGCCACGGGCTAATCCCTTGTTCCGTCACAATATCAACCTTGCGTCCCAACAAATCCTGTAAATCCATCAGTAATCCCCCTGGAAACCAAGGCGTAATTTTAGCGAGGTCGTAATCAACCAAGAAATCGATATCGCTTTGGGGTGTTTCTTCCCCTCTTGCCACAGAACCAAAGACTCTAACATTAAATGCACCGTGTTTGGCGGCAATTTCAAGTATTTCTGGGCGTTTTTGCTGCAAAGTTTCGAGTAACATTTTAAGGCGTTAGGTATTACTTAATTGTAGATGAGTGTCAGTGTTCCACTTCCTCAAATTGAATTAGATTACTGCAACAGCAAGAAACAACACAATCGTTGCTAATCCAAGCTTCTAAACCCAAGGAATCAAAGTCTAATGGCGTTTGGATGTCACCATCTTCGTATAATACAGGTGTCCCTATTTCATCTGGCTCGATCTCAAGTAGGTTGATTAATTCTTTTTGATGTACGCCTATTAAGTTAATTCCCTTGTAACAAATACATTCATAAGCATTCACAGTGACAACTAAATCATTCTCAACATAGATAGTGATGTCTTCGTTCGTTATCTCATAGGTTTCAAATCCTGTTACGTCATCCTTGGGTTCGCTCATATAAGCACCCAGACTGTTGATATAGATTTCAATCGGAGTCTCAAACTCAATTGCTCCTAAACGTTGATTGGGAATCCATATCCAATTTTGTAAAGCCATCATTTTTTATCGCTTATAATCTTGTCTTGGTTGTAGTCACGCGATCAGGCGAAGCCTGCCACTTCGTGATCGCCTTACTTTTTTTGCTGAACAAACTCAAGGAATAATATTAAGAGGCAGAAGTGTTGAATGTTAGGAGAAAATTGACAATAAAAGCCCCTAATCAAGT
>JAWQFT010000005.1:0-66821 GCA_035968055.1 Jaaginema sp. PMC 1080.18
TAACTGGTAACTGGTAACTGGTAACTGGTAACTGGTAACTGGTAACTGGTAACTGATGACTGATGACTGTTAACTGATACCCGCCCCCGTCTGCACCCGCCAGAGGTTAGCATAGATACCATCTCGATCTAATAGTTCCTCGTGAGTGCCGCTTTCGATGATACGTCCGAGTTCCATAACGTAGATACAGTCAGCGTTGCGGATGGTGGAGAGACGGTGAGCGATCGCGATTGTGGTGCGATCTTGGGTAATATGTTCTAGGGAACGGGCGATCGCGGCCTCGGTTTCATTATCCACGGCTGAAGTCGCTTCGTCCAAAATCAAGATCGGTGGATTCTTCAGAATTGCCCTGGCAATGGCTAAACGCTGTCGTTGACCCCCCGAAAGTTTCTGACCCCGTTCCCCTACAATTGTTTCATAGCCTCTGGGGAGTTGCTGGATAAAGTCGTGGGCTTCTGCTTGTTTCGCGGCCCAGACAATTTCTGCAAACGTCGCGTCAGGACTGCCATAAGCAATATTTTCTTGGACGCTACCGTGAAACAAGAAGACATCTTGGCTCACTAATCCCATCGCTTTACGCAAGTTATACAAGCTAATGTCGCGAATATCCACATCATCCAGGGTAATTTTGCCGTTTTGGACTTCGTAGAGGCGCAATAATAGCTTCACCAAGGTACTTTTACCCGAACCGGTAGACCCCACAATGGCGATAGTTTTACCCGCAGGAATATGCAGAGATAAGTTTTTGACGATGGGTTGTTGTTCGGCGTAGGCGAAGGTGATATTGTGGAGTATGATTTCGCCGCGTATTTGGTTTAATACTTGAGTTCCTGAATGAATGGCGATGGGGGTATCTAGTAAGTTCATAATCCGGGTTGTGGAAGCCATAGCTCGTTGATATTGATCTAGGGTTTGACCTAAACGAGTCAGCGGCCATAATAAACGTTGGGTCATAAATACCAAAACGCTATAAGTTCCCACGGCTAAATCTCCTTCAACTGCCCGCATACCTCCGATGAGTAGGGTTGCGGTAAAGCCGATGAGGATAATTAAACGAATGAGGGGGACAAAGGCGGCACTGAGGGCGATCGCGTTTTGGTTACTTTGACGATAGGCTTCACTATCACCGCGCAACCGTTCGATTTCATAGGCTTCGGTGGTAAAGCTTTTGATCGTCATTATGCCACTTAAATTGTTAGCAAGGCGAGAACTTAAAAAGCTAACTTTTTCCCGGACTTGGGCGTATTTAGGGGCAAGCAAATTCTGAAACGCGATCGACCCCCAAACAATAATTGGAATTGGAATCATGGTCATCCAAGCAACACTGGGTGCCAAAATAATAAAGGCAATACTAATAGTAATAACAGTGGTGGTAACTTGGATAATTTCATTCGCACCGATATCGAGAAAACGCTCTAATTGGTTGATATCATCATTAAGAATTGATAGCAATTCCCCGGTACTGCGTTCTTCAAAAAACGACATTTCCAGGTTTTGTAAATGGGCATAAGTCTCTAAGCGCAGATCGTGTTGGATATCTTGAGCGAGATTGCGCCACAAACGCTCATAAACGTATTCAAAAATTGACTCAAACCCCCAAATAATGACCGTCAGTATCGATAAAATTAGCAATTGATTAAAAATCCCTTCTACGCCAAAACGAGCGATTAGAGAGTCTTGTTGTTGCACCACCACATCCACTGCCATCCCAATTAAAATCGGGGGGGCAAGGTCAAAGAATTTATTGAGAATTGAGCAAGTTGTGGCTTGCCAAATTAAGGAACGGTAGCTGCGACCATATTGAATTAAGCGTTGTAGAGGATGTTGATTTTGCAGAGAGGGGCGATCGCTCGGATTACTATTCATTATTTTTAGAACAAAGTTTATAGTATATTCAGCGATAATACTTCATTATCTTTGAATACAATGAGCAATACCGAACCATCTTCGTATTTCCAAAGCCAACTTTTTAACTCGGTTTCGTAAGGGTCGGGATAAGGAATTCCTTTTGATAAAATATCTTCAACATCTGCTAAAGTAAATCCCGCTTGAATTTTCTGGGCATTGACTTCAGCTTGGGTGATACCAATGGGTCTTACATTCAGGATTGAAGTAAACTTGCTCACCACTACGCCTTCTCCTAAATAAACCCGGATATAGTCGCCGTTAAGATTATCCCATCGCCAAACTTGGGCTGTATCAATTGTGGATAATTCTGGCTCTAAACGACCGGGAAAACCTAAAATGAGTGCGACATCGGCTACAGTCATTCCGGGCTTAATCAGTTCAAAAATGCCATAAGATAATAAAGAAACTTCGGCATTTTCTATGACTTCTTCAGCTACATCTGGTAAACCAAATTTACCGACAATGACAACGCGATTATTGCGAGTCCAAACTGTAATTTGCGAACCATCAAAGTTGCTCCAAGTATAAGCTTGTTGTGCGCCAAAAGCAGCTTCTGGATTGGGTGTACCTGCAAAACCAATAATATTTTCAACTTGAGTTAGCGTCATTCCGGGTTTGATGCGTTGGTACATGAGGTCATTGATTTGGCCTCTATTATCAAAGCGGGGTTGTAAATTGGGGAGTTGTTTGATGCGTCCTGGTGTCTCAGGACTTGCTTGTACAGAACTGGGAAGAATTACACTCGCGATCGCCAGTAAAATAGCGAAGAAAGGTTGGACGTTAGACTTGTGCATATTAGAATCATTAATCGTAAAGCAATCTTCTGTTGTAGTTGTCCCCTGGTGCAAGTTTTTTATGACCCTCACTAAACCTTCCAATTCTAGTTTTTTACGCAGTTTTGCTCGACCTACGGTGTCTCACTACCTGATGATAGCGGGATTGATTATTACTGCCAGTTTTATTTTTATCGCCTTGACTGCACCGTTATGGCAAGCTTGGGGAGGACTACAAGACCCGACAGAGTTTTTGAGTAATCCCGTCCAAGTCCCTCCTAATAAGGAACATTGGTTTGGTACGACTCGTCAAGGCTATGACGTATTTTCGCGGACTTTGTTCGGGACGCAAGCGGCGTTGAAAGTGGTGGCGATCGCGACGACGCTTTCTTTGGTCATCGGTGTACCTTTGGGCTTGATTAGCGGCTACTGGGGCGGCAAAGTAGACAAGTTTCTGTTATTTTTGATGGACACAGTGTACACTTTGCCGGGTTTGCTGTTGTCGGTGACGCTGGCGTTTGTAGTGGGTCGTGGGGTAATTAATGCCGCGATCGCCCTCAGTATTTCCTACATTCCTCAATATTACCGCCTCGTCCGCAATCATACCACTAGCATCAAAACCGAGTTATTCGTGGAAGCCGCAAGGGCTATGGGGGCTACTCGTCCCTATATTCTCCGGCGTTATTTGTTTCTCAATGTGATTCAGAGTGTCCCGGTTTTGTTTACTCTCAATGCCGCCGATGCCATTCTGATTCTGGGAGGTTTGGGGTTTTTGGGTTTGGGATTGCCTGAAGAAGTGCCAGAATGGGGACATGACCTGCGTTTGGCTTTAGATGCTCTCCCGACAGGTATTTGGTGGACGGCATGGTTTCCGGGGTTGACAATGACGCTGTTAGTCACGGGTTTATCGTTACTAGGAGAGGGTTTGAGCGAAATGATTAAGCCTGTGTCTCGTTGAAGGAGATCGGAATCGTGACGGAAACAACTCTGTTAAAAATTGGCGAATTACAGCAAAAAAGCCGGGTTTCCATTAAAACAATTCGCTATTACGAACAAATTGGTTTAATTCAAGCTGTTAGTCGGACTACGGGCAATTTTCGTTTATTTTCGCCTCAAGTTTTGCCGCGTTTGCAATTTATTCGGCGATCGCAACGGTTGGGCTTGAGTTTACAAGAAATTCGCGAGTTGCTCCAAATTTACGATTCGGGTGAACCCCCCTGCACCGAAGTCCGACAGAAATTCCAGGAAAAAGTGACTGAAATTGACGATCGCATTGCTGAGTTAGAGCAGTTAAAACAAGAGTTACTTGCGTCGTTGAATCGGACTGATGCTGTTTCCAGGGAGGGCGATCGCGATATTATTTGTCCGATTATTCAACCCCCAAAAAACTCGAATTAGCACTCCCAATTCTACCGGTTAACGCGGAATAAAATGACATCTCCTTCTCGCACGACATAATCTTTGCCTTCACTGCGTAGTAACCCTTTTTCTTTGGCTGCTAGTTCTGAACCCGCACTCACTAAATCCTCGTAACTAATAGTTTCAGCCCGAATAAAACCCTTCTCAAAGTCGCTGTGAATTACCCCAGCCGCTTGGGGAGCTTTCATCCCGCTTATAATTGTCCAAGCCCTCGTTTCTTTCTCTCCTGTGGTTAAATAGGTTCGCAATCCTAATAACTCGTAAGTCGCTCGAATCAAGGATTTTAAACCCCCTTCAGTAACCCCTAAACTTTCAAGGAAATCGTCTCTTTCGGCTTCGGGAAGTTCGATGAGTTCGGATTCGACTTGAGCGGAAATTACAACCACTTTAGCGGCTTCCTGATTCGCTAGTTCTCGTACTTGTTCGACGTATTGATTCCCCGTAGCTAAGTCATCTTCGGAAACATTAGTTGCGTAAATAATCGGCTTGGCAGTTAATAAGTTAAGATGCTGGATTAATTCTGTTTCTTCTACGGTTAAATCTATTTGACGCACGGATTTCCCTTCATTAAGCGCCGTGCTAATTTTTTGTAAAACTTCGATTTCTTGTTGAACGGTTTTATCAGTTTTGGCTTGTTTGCGTCCTCTTTCAATACGACGCTCGATTTGTGCCAAGTCAGATAATCCTAGTTCTAAATCAATGATTTCAATATCTCTTACAGGGTCAATTGAACCGGAAACATGAATGATATCGTCGTTTTCAAAACAACGCACAACGTGAACAATAGCATCAACTTCGCGAATATTGGCGAGGAATTGGTTGCCTAATCCTTCTCCTTGGCTTGCTCCTTTGACTAAGCCAGCAATATCGACAAATTCAATGCGCGTCGGTACGATTTGCTTGGATTGTGATAGTTTGCTTAGGATTTCTAAGCGTTCGTCCGGGACGGCTACTACCCCAACATTGGGTTCAATGGTACAAAAGGGGAAGTTGGCTGCGTCGGCTTTGGCATTTTCGACTAAGGCATTAAATAGTGTTGATTTTCCCACATTGGGCAGACCCACAATTCCGGCTCTTAACATTGTTGTTTGGTTTAAAGTTTTGTCCCATAAAGTTTAACGTAGCTGGGGGACGATTTTTTGGGAAATGGGGGGTTGCGCCCAGGCGTTTTTCTTGGTACTATATATTTTATAATGGGAATATTGACACTAATTTTTAAGTCTAAATATTCCCATTATAAAAGTATCTATACAAAAATAATATCACAGGCGATCGCCCCACACAAGCCTGAAATACTTAAAAAAAGTTATAGATATGTAGCAACTTTAAAGTTTCATTGAAATTTCGATGAAGTTCGCGGAATTCGCGCACAACTGTGGCGAAATTGCTTTTAACTACTTTGTAGAAGCCAGTAATTCAAGTTTCCCTTGAATCTCAACTAATTAAACTGCTTGTACAACTGGAGCGCATCTACTGTACAACGTAATTTGGAGCAAGAGACAATGAAACTTTGGCAAACCGTTGCAACCACAGCCGCGATCGCAACTTCAACAATAGCGATCGCCCCCACAGTCGAAGCAATTACTTTAACCACTTATACCAATCAAAGTGCTTGGGAAAGTGCCGTTGGTTCTTTTGAAACTGAAGCCTTTGAAGACAACATTTTTGAAGATTTTTCAGTCACGTCGGAGAGTACATCTTCGGATTATCCAGGTGAGGCTAGTGGTGGACTCTGGAAAGATCGAGTAGGTCCGACTCTTACCACTGTATGGACTTTCACCGAAGCCTTAACAGCCTGGGGAGGTGAAGGCTGGAATTTAGCCGGACCTGGGGGTTCGGGAACGGGTATTAAGGTTACACTCGGTTTAGTTGATGGTACGGAATATACCCTAGGAGAGGAACTTTTACGTTCTTGGAATGACAATTTCTTTGGTTTTTTGTCCGACACGGCCTTTAATACTGTGACGCTGACTGGGGGAACACAGTCTGGAGTGTTTGAAACCTATACTCTCGACGATATGGTTTATGCTGAAGCACAGCAATCTGTCCCCGAACCCACTGCTATTCTGAGTTTACTGGCGATCGCGGCCTTGGGAGCGAGTCCCATCCTCAAAACTAAAAATAGCTAAATCTCAATTCAAAGTTGTGCATTCCGTTAAATTATCGACATTAAGCGTCCTTTGGGGCGCTTTTTTGCAGACAATGAGCGGATATTGGCTGTAAGCGCGATCGCCGAAGTTTCCCTAACCCATCGATCAAAAGCAAAAATTTGTAATTCTTATTCTTTGACAGAACTTTCCCCCACTTATTCCCCACTATTTCCCCAAGGAAAAGACGTTTTTCCACAGTTTTCCCCAAGTTTTCCACAGCTATAACGGATGAGAAGGTGAGTCTGTGGTGAAACTGTGGGATTTGAGAAAATGCCGCACCCAAGGGCGATCGCCTCGGAGTTTTCATAAAGTTATGTAACAAAAAACTACCTCAAAGCCGCATTCCACCGTTAAGGTTTTAAGCTTGTCAAGGGTTTTGTTACATTTCGCAGCATTGACAAACTCAGGAATTTTCCGCGAAATAGAAGGAAAGAGACACAAGTATCGAGTTCGGAAATTCAGTTCAACCCGCGCGATCGTTCCATCTCGTCTCCATTACTCACAGCCCCCCATAAGAGGTCAATATGAACACCAACGTTAGTATCTTGACAGAAATTCCCGAAGAACTCTACAAATCCTTCAAAAGCTACCTAGACGCTCATCCTACTTGGGATCAAGACCGGGTATTTGCCGCAGCCTTATCGCTGTTTCTCCTGCAAAACAACAACCAACAAACCCCCCAAGCCTCGCAAAATTATCAATCTTGTGCCAAGGTTTATCTCGAAACCTTATTTCAGCAATAAACCCATAATTACCGAAAGCCGGGTAGTGTTACAGACTACCTCGCTTTCCTCCTATAGAATAAAGATTTTAACCAGGGGGCCAATTAATTGCGATCGCCTGGGTGACGAATCTTTATTTTTTTTGGGTATTTCCTCATGCTAAGTCGTGTCGCTGATTCTATCTATTGGTTAAACCGTTACATCGAACGAGCCGACAACATCGCTCGCTTTATCGATGTCAACCTCAACCTCATACTGGACTTACCTTCAGGAGTACAGCAACAATGGGAACCCCTCATCATCACCACCGGGGACTTGCAGCTTTTTCGCGAACGTTACGGAGAAGCCACAGCCGAAAACGTCATTCACTTCCTAACCTTCAATAGCGATTATCCCAACTCGGTTCTTTCCGTACTCAACAACGCCAGAGAAAATGCTCGCTCAATTCGCGAAATTATCTCCTCGGAAATGTGGGAAGAAGTCAACTCCTTTCACCTCATGGTCAAAGAAGCCGCAACTCGTCAAACCCCCGCAATGTTACCGGAATTTTTTACCCAAGTGAAACTGGCCAGTCACCGCTTTTCTGGGGTAATGGATGCCACTATGACTCATAATGAAGGTTGGCATTTTGGTCGCTTCGGACGACTCCTCGAACGAGCCGACAAAACCACCCGCATTCTCGATGTTAAGTATTTCTTCTTGTTGCCTTCGGCGCAATGGGTCGGTACTCCCCTCGACCAAGTACAGTGGATGGCATTACTCAAGTCTGCCAGTGCTTATGAGATGTACCGCAAACAGCAGCGACGCATCAACCCCACTGCGGTAGCCGAATTTTTGATTCTCAATCGTCATTTTCCTCGCTCGATTCACTTTTGCCTCATTCAAGCCGAGAAATCCTTACACGAGATTACCGGAACGCCCTTGGGAACGTGGTGTAATGCCCCAGAACGGGCTTTAGGACGCTTGTGCGCTCAGTTAGGATATCTGATGATGGAAGATGTGGTGGAGACGGGTTTACACGAATTTCTCGACTCGATGCAGCGATCGCTCAACGAGGTGGGCAACTCTGTGAGCAGTACCTTTTTTGCCGTCGAACCGATTTCTCCTTCTTTGAGTCAAAGTCAGAGTCAAACCCAAACCATGAGTTTTTAAGCCAAGTTTGAGGGCGTTCAATTGTTGATAATCCAATCGGGTGTAATCGGAATGCGACTCTACTCAAACACGGCTGCCCCAGACCTACTTGCCGAAAACCCAAAAGCAAACTTCTATAAGTATTTCTGAGCGATCTCGTTGACCTGTTTGACGACCAAAGGTTTACTCAGAAAATCCGTTGCGCCAACCATTTTAGCTCGCAGGCGATCGACTAAAGTATCTTGGCTGGTCAAAATAGTAATGGGCGTATTTTCAAAGTGAGGAATGCGACGAATTTGAGCGCAAATTTCGTAACCATTGACAATGGGCATTACCAAATCCAGAAAAATCAAGCCCGGTTTTACTTCCAGAAGTGTTAGCAAAACATGAGTTGCATCGCTTATCCCCAAAAAGCGATATTGGTTAGGGGTAAACAGCGATCGCATTTCTTCAAGTACGGTAAAACTATCGTCAATCCCCACAACCAAAGGACGGTAAGCAACGGGTTTTGGGGCTGGCTGGGGAGTGACTGACGGTGTACTGTCAATATCCTCGACTTCGGTCAAACCGATAAATTGTTGGCGAATATAGGGTAGGAGCGATCTTCTCCCTCATCTGAACGACGACAATTAAAATTAAATTGATTGGGGTTAATCTCAGGAAAACAGCGCTCGAAATGACGCTGCCAGCGCCGTCGAGGATGTTCTCCCCCCGTTACCCAACTCAAACGTCCCAATTGCAAATACAGCGACCAAGTTTGTCCCGACTGGACTTGAATTTCCAGTTTTCCTGTATAACGTTCCTGACTATAACGAGTGAGTTCTACCACAAGGTTGAGGGCAGGAGAATTAAGGTCATAAGTTCCAGATATTGCCATTGGCGCAAATCGAGGATCGAGGGGATCGATAGTCATATCAGGATAAAGGAGGTTTTTGAACAATCTCAATATGTTCACTTCTTGTTCAGTCTATATAAGGTTTATGACAAACTTGTGAAAATCCCGGTCAAACGCACTTGTTTGTGCTGAGTCATCAAAGTATTGCTCGAAAAAGGTAGTTTTTTCCGAGTTAGATAGTTTTGTTGTCAATCTCCAATTTTGGTATGGTTTCTAAGAAAATTTTAATTGTAGATGACGATCCTGATGTCCGTGAAGTTACCCAACTTTGTTTAGAAGTGAGCCGAGATTGGCAAATTATAACAGCTTGTTCCGGGCAAGAAGGCATCCAAACGGCGATTTACGAACAACCCGACTTGATTTTATTAGATGTCATGATGCCCGAACTCGACGGCTTAGACACTTGGAAAAAACTCAAACAACACCCTAAAACTCAGCAAATTCCTGTCATTTTTCTAACGGCTAGAGTGCAAGCCCAAGAAAAACAATGCTACCAAGATTTGGGGATCGAAGTAGTGTTAGCTAAACCCTTCGATCCCCTTTTTCTCGCAGACGCGATCGCCAAGGCTTTACAGTGGCAATAATTCTCTATCCTTGTCGCCGTCCTAACTCATAAACACCACAACCCATACAAGCCAAAATCCCCAAACTTACCGCCCAACTCAAACCCAAGCTCACATCCACCCCATAACTACACAACCCCCCAAAGCCCAAAAACGGCACAATACTCATCACCGACGCATAAAAAGCATTTTGGGATTCGCGAGCCACTCTCGTCCGTTCAAACTCCTCAGCCGAAGTGTAAAGGGCTTGTTCGGCAAAATTAAACCAGCGATTGAGTTGTTCGATAGTCCATTCCCTCAAACCCGCCAAAGCCAGATACAACGCCAAAGACCACAAACAAGCTGACGCGATCGCCGTCGGATTAATCGCGATCTGAAACGGCACAAACTCAAGAGTCATAACACTGGTTATTAGTTATTGGTTATTAGTTATTGGTTGTTCATCACTGGTAACTGGTAACTGAAAATCCCCCGATTGCCGACTGCCGACTGCCGATTGCCCAAAACTACTGCCCACTACTGCCCAATACCTACTCCCCCCTAAAACCCCATCGCCAAAGCCACCGCATCCGGGTCGGCTTTGATGCCCGATTTTACCTCATTTTGACTGTGTTGGATGGCGCAATCGGGGTCTTTCAAACCATTACCCGTCAGGACGCAAACCACCGTCGCTTCATCAGGAACTTGGTCTTTCACTTTTAGTAAACCTGCCACCGAAGCCGCACTCGCAGGTTCGCAAAATACTCCCTCTTCGCTGGCTAAGAAGCGATAAGCATCGAGGATTTCTTCATCGGTAACGGGGTTAAACTCTCCTTGAGAAGCATCCCGTACAGCTACTGCTTTCTGCCAATTAGCCGGATTGCCGATGCGAATCGCCGTTGCTAGGGTTTGGGGTTGCGCGATCGCCTTTCCAGCAATTAAAGGTGCAGCCCCCGCCGCTTGGAACCCCATCATCCGGGGCAATTTCTGGCACTTCCCGGCTTGATGATACTCGCAAAAACCCATCCAATACGCCGTAATATTCCCGGCATTACCCACAGGGATACACAGCCAATCGGGGGCTTCTCCCAAGGTATCGACGACTTCAAACGCAGCAGTTTTCTGCCCTTCTAAGCGGTAAGGATTCACCGAGTTAACCAAAGTCACCGGATAGCGTTCGGCCATACCGCGCACCACCTCCAAGCAGTCGTCAAAGTTACCGTCAATGGCAATCACTTCTGCCCCATACAACAACGCCTGGGCGAGTTTACCCAGGGCGACATAACCGTCAGGAATCGTCACGAAAGCACGCATCCCGGCGCGTCGGGCGTAGGCGGCGGCGGCGGCTGAGGTATTCCCCGTACTGGCACAAATCGCGGCTTGTGCGCCTTCTTCTTTCGCTTTGGATATGGCCATGGTCATCCCTCGGTCTTTGAAACTGCCCGTAGGATTGAGACCATCGTATTTGACCAAAACCTTGACACCACGACCAATTTGTGCAGCGATCGCGGGAGCGGGAATCAAGGGGGTATTGCCTTCGAGGAGAGTAATTACAGGAGTTTTGTCGCTCACGGGCAAAAAGTCGCGATAAGCAGCGATTAATCCCGGCCAATTTGTGGGATAGCGAGAATGAGGGGTAGATTCAGCGTTTCTTGTCAGATTTAAAACCACGGTTTCAATTGAAATATCGAGCCTTGCGTTTGACTTGCTTTGTATCCGAACAGCAAGGGGTTTGACGGCGATTTTCTGAGATAGCGAACGGCAAATAGAAGAACCGACTCAGAGGGCGGTTCAACTATTCAGCGTTACTGGGATTTTATCAATCCCAACGGGGGCTTATTTCGAGGCATTTCTCGACAGTTTGCGGTCGTTCCGGGGGGCGCGATCGCGAGGGGATTTTTTTTGGGGCTTCCGTTTGCTGTTGCTGCTGTTGTTGCGTTTGATCGGCTTGTTAAAGTCAACATCAGGCACTTCCCAATCGCCTTGCATCCAGTTGGGGCAAGATTGATCGTACACCATTTGCAAGGCCGCGGCGGCGATCGCGTGAGGATCGTATTCTTCGCTGAGTTCTTTGACCGTCGAGAGGAACGAAGCCATCCGTTCCCCTGCTAAAGTTTTCTTCACTTGACGCTGGAGTTTTTCGAGGCGACGAGCTTCTACTTTAGCGCGACTGGGAATTTGCGAAATTTCAAAACGCTGACCCACACGCTTTTCGATACGACGCATCAAATGGCGATCCATCGGTTGAATCAAAGAAATTGCCGTTCCGGTTTTACCCGCGCGACCCGTTCGACCAATCCGGTGAATGTAAGTTTCGGCGTTGTCGGGCAGATCGAAGTTGATCACATGGCTGAGGTCTTCCACATCCAAACCGCGAGCCGCGATATCGGTAGCGACGACCAAACGGACTTGACCATCGCGGAAGCGCTGTACCAGGCGTTCTCGTTGGTTCTGACTCAAGTCGCCGTGATATTCATCGACACTGTGACCGGAGGCTTGCAGTTTGCTGGTGATTTCCCCGGCAGAACGCTTGGTTCGCACAAAGATAATCGCGGCTTCCGGGTCTTCGAGTTCCAGAATCGGCATCAAGGCTTTAATTTTTGTCCAACTGCGGGGTACGGCATAGACTTTTTGGTCGATGCGTTGGGGGGTGGAGTTGGCTTGTTTGACGCTGATGGTGACGGGATCGCGCAAGAAAGTGTCAATCAAATTGCGAATTTCTTGAGGCATGGTGGCCGAGAAACAGGCGGTACTGCGATCGCGCGGGGTTTGCCGCAGAATCTTCTTCACATCGTCAATAAAGCCCATACTCAGCATTTCGTCGGCTTCATCGAGGACGACCCAGGTTAAAGCGCTCAAATCGAGTTCTTTGCGGTCGAGGAGGTCAATGACGCGACCGGGAGTGCCGACTACCACTTGTACGCCGCGACGCAGACTGCGGATTTGGCGTTCGAGGGATTGTCCCCCACAGATGGTCAAGACTCGCAGACGGCGATCGCCGGAGAAGTCTTTAACGGCTTGGGCAACCTGTTGAGCGAGTTCGCGGGTTGGAGTCAAAATCAACGCTTGAACAGCCGTTTGGTCGCGATCGACTCGATCTAACAAGGGTAAGGAATAGGCAGCCGTTTTTCCTGTCCCGGTTTGCGACTGACCTACCACATCCTGACCGGAAAGAAGGTGAGGAATTGCTTGGGTTTGAATTTCAGTGGGACTTTCAAAACCGAGCTTGCCGAGTTGTTCGAGGCGAGTTTCTGAAAGACCTAAGCTGTTAAACGAAATAGTCATGGAGAATTTAGCGTTCGTTTGGTTTTAGTTTAAGAAATGTTGCCTATTTAGGAAATAGGTAACAGATGTGAGTTAAGGAAAATTTGTCTGAATGGCTGGGGTGGGAGCGGCGATCGCCCTTGGGTTTGAAGCAGTTAAAGCCGAGCCATAACTTCGGTTTTAAGCTTCTGCCACCGTGCCATACAAGTCGTAAATATCCGCGTCTGCGATCGTCACAGGCACAATTTCGCCTAAACTGGCTTCGCCTTGGACGTAAACCCAGCCATCAACTTCTGGGGCTGATGCTGGCGATCGCCCTAAAAACTCCCCAGTAGCGGGGTTTTCTTGCTCAATAAGAACGGGAACCGTTTTGCCAATTTCAGCTTGATTTTTATGCAGCGAAATCGGCTGTTGGATTTGCATCAAGATATCTCGACGCGCTTCGGCAACTTCGGGCGGAACTGCATGAGGCAGGGAGTAAGCTGGAGTTCCTTCTTCAGGAGAGAAGGTAAACACGCCCACTCGATCGAACTCGTGACGCTGGACAAACTGCCGTAAATGCTCAAAGTGTTCCTCGGTTTCACCCGGAAAGCCTACAATAAACGTCGTTCGCAAAACGGCATTCGGCAACGCGGCCTTAATCTTTTCGATAATATCATCATTAACCCGTCCTTGCCAGGGACGATTCATGGCCCTTAAGATTTCGGGGTGGGAGTGTTGTAGGGGCAAGTCCAGATAGGGTAAGGCGTTGGGGGTTTCTTTAATGGCTGCAATTACGTCGGAAGTTAGTCCGGTGGGATAGGCGTAGTGCATCCGCACCCAAGGCACATCCACTTTGCCCAAAGCGCGGATCAGTTCGGCGAGTTGGGGTTTGCCGTAGATATCTTGACCGTAGTTGGTGGTAATTTGGGAGATCAAGATTAATTCTTTGACTCCTTGAGCGGCCAGGGCGTTGGCTTCGGCAACAATGGATTCAATGGAGCGCGATCGCTGCTTGCCCCGTAAATGGGGGATAATACAAAAAGCACAGCGATAATCGCAGCCCTCTGCCACCCGCAAATAAGCAACGGCTTCGGTAGTGGTGCGGTAGCGCGGCACGGTTTCATCGGCAATATAAGTCGGTTCGGCAGAAACTTCTGTGACGATTTCCCCTTGTTCGACCCGCTCAATCGTCTCGACAATTTTGTGATAATCGCTACTACCGAGCAAAGCGACGGCTTCGGGAATTTCAGCTAATAATTCTGCTTGAAAATGCTGGGCCATGCAGCCCGCGATCACAATTTTTTTCTCGGCTTCAGCGAGTTCAACCAGAGTTTTGACGGACTCCTCGCGAGCCGCTTCAATAAAACTACAAGTGTTAACAATAACGTAGTCTGCGAGTTCTTCGTTGCTGTCTACCGAGTAGCCTGCTTCTACCAGCAAGCCCAACATATGTTCGGAGTCAATGCGATTTTTCTCACAACCTAAATGAGACAGTGCAATTGTTGGCTTGTTGCCCATGCAATTCGTAATAATAAAACTAAAGTTTACAAAAAAAGCCATAAAAATTTGGCGTGGGGTCGGGATTTGTGCCGCGATCGCGCCCTCGCCAGCTTAAAATGATTGAAGGCCTTTTTTCGAGATGCGGCTCATCCTTAACATATTGTAAAGGACATTGATTTATCGTGGGGTATATAGGCGGGGCAAGTTCTGAATTATCAGTCACTCCTGCTTTGTCAGCCATCCTACCCCCGTCGGGTTGAGACTGCCTCACTCACTACCAACTTGGGGATAAATCGCTACTATTTTTGTTGTTGTTAACGGCATAACTTCTATTTAAGACTTCGTGGATTTAACACAAATTTTCCCAACTCCTAATCCGATTATTGGTGTCGTTCACCTATTACCCTTGCCCAGTTCGCCCCGTTGGGGTGGCAATCTCAAAGCGGTCATCGATCGCGCCGAACAAGAAGCCACTGCCCTCGCTGCTGGGGGCGTAGATGGCATTATCGTGGAAAATTTTTTTGATGCGCCTTTTGCCAAACAACAAGTCGATCCCGCCGTAGTCAGTGCCATGACGCTGATTGTGCAGCGTTTGATGAATTTGGTGATGTTGCCCGTGGGGATCAATGTTTTGCGAAATGATGCTCAAAGTGCTTTGGCGATCGCCACTTGCGTCCAAGCTCAGTTTATCCGGGTTAATGTCTTAACGGGGGTGATGGCCACTGACCAAGGGCTGATTGAAGGAGAAGCTCATCGCTTATTGCGCTATCGCCGGGAATTAGGCAGCGAAACGGCGATTTTTGCCGATGTTTTAGTCAAACACGCCCGCCCTTTAGGTACTCCCAATTTGACCACGGCAGTCCAAGAAACCATCGAACGGGGTTTAGCTGATGGCGTGATTTTATCGGGTTGGGCTACCGGGAGTCCGCCGAGTTTGGAGGATTTGGAACTAGCGGCAGCCGCAGCAGGAGATACGCCGGTTTTGATTGGCAGTGGGGCTAATGATGAGAATATTGCCCGTTTGCTACAAGCGGCGGATGGGGTTATTGTGGCGAGTTCTCTTAAGCGTCAGGGTCGAATTACCGAACCTATTGACCCCATTCGCGTCCAGTCGTTTGTGGAAGCGGCAAGGGAAACGCCTTTGTTGGAGGAAGGTCAGGCAGTGGGTAGTGGGCAGTGGGCAGTGACCAGTGACCAGTGACCAGTGACCAGTGACCAGTGACCAGAGGGGGGAGAAATGACCAATTACCAGTTACCAATTACCAATTAAGGGATTTTGTCAGCAATTAGTAACTAATAACCAATAACCAATAACCAACAACTAATAACCAACAACCAACAACCAACAACCAGATCAGGGCTAAAGCCCTTACTACGGACAAAAATCGTAAACTGTAGAAGTAATATCGACAAGAGAGGAATTGGCAAATGAGTCGCCGACGTTCTAATCCTTGGATTCATCGTTGGTCGCGTCCTTTGATTGGGGCGATCGCCATTATTGGTGCAATTCTAACGACTTATTTAACCATTACCAAGCTAACAGGGGCTGATGTGGGTTGTGTGGCGGCCAGCGCAGCAGCAGCACCTGGCTGTAATGATGTGTTGAACAGTGCTTATGCGAGTATTTTTGGCTTACCGCTACCTTTGTTTGGGTTAGGGGCGTATTTGTTTATGGCGGTTTGCGCCCTTGTGCCTTTGGCCATCGATCGCGATCGCCAAAAAAGAACGCGATCGCCCATCGAACAATGGACTTGGCTATTCTTACTCATTGGCAGTACCTCTATGGTCGTTTTTAGCGGCTATTTGATGTATCTCCTGGCTTTTGAACTCAAAGCGGTATGTTTATACTGTATTGGTTCGGCCATATTTTCCTTAGCGTTATTTCTCTTGACTCTGTTGGGTCATGATTGGGAAGATATCGGTCAAGTTTTCTTTACAGGCATTATCGTTGCGTTGGTGACAATTGTGGGAACATTGGCGGTTTATGCTAATGTTAATAACCCCTTAGCTGAGGGCGATCGCCAAGTAATTCCCGTGGCTGATACGCGCCCAGAACCGGGATTGGGTTGGGAAATTACCACCACTTCCGGTCCGTCGGAAATTGCTCTGGCCGAACACCTCAGCGAAGTAGGTGCAGCCGAATACGGTGCATATTGGTGTCCGCATTGCTACGAACAAAAACAACTTTTCGGGAAACAAGCTTTTGCCAAGCTCGATTACATTGAATGCGATCCAGAAGGTAAAAATGCTCAACCCCAAGCCTGTGTTGATGCTGAGGTGCGTTCTTATCCCACTTGGAAAATTGACGGTGAAGTTTACACGGGAACTCAACCTTTGGAGAAGTTAGCCGAAGTGAGCAACTACACCGGGCCAACAGATTTCAAATACCAACTCCCCGGACGCTAATCGAGCGATCGCCCTCCAATTGAAAATCGACAATAATAAGCTGTTAGCCGCCTCGTATTTGGGAATAATAATAGTAGTTCCTCACGGTAAATCCCCTTCCTCTAATGGCAAGATTTAGTCGCTGGATCGCCCAGATTCGGCAATGGTACAAACAAGAAAAACGTGCTTGGTTGGTGGTAGGAAGTGTTGCTGGTAGCATCGTGCTTTTACGTTGGGTTGGGTTGTTTCAACCGATAGAGTTAGCAGCGCTAGATACGTTGTTTTGGACGCGGCCTTTGGGGAAACTCGAAGACCGCATTTTGATTGTTGGTATTGATGAAGACGACATTCAAAAAGTCGATCGGTGGCCGATCCCGGATAAAGTCTTGGCAGAATTACTGTGGAAACTCCAGGAACACCAACCCAGTGCTATTGGTATTGATATTTATCGAGATTTACCCACACAACCCGGTCAGGAAGAGTTAGAAAAAGCGTTCCGAGAGATTCCTAATGTTGTGGGGATCGAACAGTTGGAGGATAAGGATAGTCTGGGAGTCAAGCCGCCATCAGCTTTAGCCGAACAGGGAATGGTAGGGTTTAATAATGTGGTGGTGGATGCTGATGGTAAAGTGCGCCGCAGTTTGTTTTATTGGCAAACGGCAGATGGCAATCGTACCAGTTTTGCTTTGATGCTGGCGCTCATTTATTTAGAAGCCAGAGATATTTCCCCCCAAACTGCGCCGAATGGCCGGGATTTACGCTTGGGAGACATGGTATTTGAGCTTCTCGATGCTAATGAGGGGGGTTATGTGCGCTTGGATAATCGGGGCTATCAAATCCTCTGCAATTTTCGCCATCCCAGTCGCTTTACCCAAGTGAAGATGAGCGATGTGTTGGATGGCAAAGTCCCCGCAGAGTTGATTCGCGATCGCGTGGTGGCTATTGGTTACACCGCACCGAGTCTCAAGGATACCGCCTTGATTCCCTACAGTACCAATTGGTTCGGCTCGGCAAAACCCATTTATGGGGTGGAGCTTCATGCTAATTTTATCAGTCAGGTGATGAGTGGGGCGATGGATGGGCGATCGCCTTTGAATTCTTTTCCCGATTGGGCAGAGGTACTGTGGATTTTTCTGTGGTCGGGGATTGGGGCGGTATTGATTATTCGGGGGCGATCGGTTAAACGCTCGACGCTGTATTTAATCGGTTTATTTGGCACGTTATGGGGAGTGGCTTATGGTAGCTTTTTAGCGGGATATTGGATTCCTTTTGTGCCTGCGGTGTTGGCTTTGGCGGGATCGGTGGGAGTTTTGACGATTTATCTGGCCCATCAACAGGAGGAGTTGAAACGCTCAAAAGAGTTTTTGCAATCGACCATTAATGCGATTCCCGATCCCGTTTTCGTGAAGAATAAAGACCATGTTTGGATTATTCTCAATCATGCGTTTTCGCAGTTTTTGGGCTATCCTCTCGAAGATTTGCTAGGAAAGACGGATTTTGATATTTTGTTGCCCCAGGAAGCGGCAATTTTTGGTCAGCGCGATCGCCGAGTTTTTGAGACGAATCAAGCTCAAGAAAGCGAGGAACAACTGACTGATGCCACGGGGCAAACGTATCAAATTGCGACGAAACGCTCGTTACATTGCGATGCGGCGGGGAATATCTTTCTAATTGGCGTAATTCGCGATATTACCGAGCGCAAGCGCATTGAGGAGGAATTACGGCGCACGACAGTGGAGTTGACCCGCTCGAATTTGGAGTTGCGTTTGTCTCAAGACCGTTTGCATCGTTTGGCTTATTACGACTCTCTGACGGGGTTGGCGAATCGCAAGCATTTTTACGAAAGTTTACAAAAGTCTCTGGACTGGGCTAAACAAGAACAGAAGTTGGTGGGTTTGTTGTTTATCGATCTTGATGGCTTCAAGCAGGTTAATGATTCTTGGGGTCACGATTTTGGCGATTTGCTGCTCAAGGCGGTGGCAGGCCGCGTGAAGAATTGTCTGCGGGGTAGCGATTTGGTGGCGCGTTTGGGAGGCGATGAGTTTACAGTCATTTTACCGGGAATTAAGCAGCCGTCGGATATTGAAATCGTTACCCATAAGATTTTGGCGGCTTTATCGCAACCGTTTATGTTGAACGATCGCCAGTTGCAGGTGGCAGCGAGTGTGGGGAGTAGTATTTATCCTGTCGATGGCGAAACTCAAGGGGTTTTGATTAAGAAGGCAGATACAGCGATGTATCAGGTGAAGCAGGAAGGGCGCGATCGCAAAACTCTATCTTGAGATAGTTGTTCTTTCTTGTTAATTTTTTGCTAAATATATCCAAAGTATTTGGACAAATGCGACAACCGTGAATATACTGAAGTAGTAGGAGAAAAGTCATCCAAAGACTCCTGACTTGCTAAAGCTTATGAATGGGAAACTCAGTCTAGCTACAATCGTAACCTTGGGGATAAGCCTACAAATTTTGGCGGCAGGCTCGGCCTATGGCACGGAGAAACCAAACGTCGTTCAAGAGCAGGGGGCGATCGCGACTGTAACCCAGGAAATCTCAAGAGGGAAAGAATATACTCCCCCAAACAATGGCAAACCTGACAATTCTGATGGTTCTGGTAGCCGCTAACTATATTTGGGGTTTTGTCTTCTACGCTACAAAAAAAGAAGGCAAAGGGTGCATTGCTATTCCCCATGATGGCGATCGCGCTACGCCCGAAAGTTGAGGAAGATGGCAAGATTTTGGCAATAAAATTGCGTACTCAGAATTACTTTTACTGATGACTTCCGTGGAATTACTGAAATGTGAAGTTGATGTATATTGAGGGAATTGTCGGCCAGAAGCAAGGGGAGGCGATCGCCCTAAAAGTAGTAAGTGGCAGAAAATTTGTGTTTAAAGTTACAAATAAAGGCTCAAGATGAAAAGGCTCTACCCTAAAAACCTCTAAAAATGGACGACCAGTTAAGCTGGAGACAGCAAAAAGCCATCTACCGAATTTTAGATGCAAATTTAGACCGAGCGCGGGAAGGTCTGCGGATCGTTGAAGAATGGTGTCGCTTGGGATTAAATGACCGTCAACTCGCCTCAGAATGCAAGCAGATGCGTCAGGAATTGGGGTCTTGGCACGATTCGACCTTACGCCAAGCTAGGGACACTCCCGGCGATCCTGGGACGAGTCTTTCCCATCCTCAAGAGGAAAAACGCTTGAGTGTGGAGGCGTTACTACAAGCTAATTTGTGTCGGGTGGAAGAAGCCCTGCGGGTGTTAGAAGAATATGCCAAGCTGTATAAACCCGCGATGGCTTTAGGGTGTAAGCAGATGCGTTACCGCACTTATACGCTTGAAAGTGCTTTGCTTGCGTCTCAGCGTCGCGAGAGGTTGAAGCAAGCGTCGTTATATTTGGTGACAACCCCATCGGAAACGTTGCTGGAAACGGTAGAAGCCGCATTGCAGGGAGGGTTGAGTTTAGTTCAGTATCGCAGCAAAGAGGCGGACGATCGTCAGCGTTATGCTGAAGCTCAGGCGTTATGCGAGTTGTGTCATCGCTACGATGCTTTATTTTTGGTGAACGATCGCGTTGATATTGCGATCGCGGTGAATGCTGATGGGGTACACTTGGGTCAGCAAGATGCGCCCATAGCGGTGGCTCGCGATTTGTTGGGAAAAGAGCGTATTATCGGACGCTCGACGACGAACGAGACGGAAATGCAAAACGCGATCGCTGAAGGTGCAGATTACATCGGTGTAGGCCCGGTTTATGCGACTCCCACCAAAGCCGGGAAAAAGCCTGCGGGTTTGGAATACGTCCGGTACGCCGCCCAGAATTGTCCCATTCCTTGGTATTGTATTGGAGGTATTGACCCCAAAAATGTCCCAGAGGTGGTGGGGGCTGGAGGCGATCGCGTCGCGGTGGTACGAGCAATTATGCAAGCGGAACAACCAACCCTAGTCACCCAATATTTTCTCTCACAACTGCACAAAAAGCCAAAATTGTCGGCTGTAGATTCTTGAAATTGAACCTATGACTTCTGAGTTGATTGCCTTGCAAGTCAATGGCAAAACTGTTTCCTGTTCTCCTGACACCACGTTACCCCAACTGTTGGAGCAACTAGAGCTTAATCCCCGCTTAATTGCCGTAGAGTATAATGGGGAAATTTTGCACCGTCAATATTGGGCTGAAACAAAAATCCAAAAGGGCGATCGCTTAGAAATTGTCACGATTGTCGGCGGCGGTGCAATGATATGCTGAATCCATAGATTTACTGACCTTGACGCTGCCATCATCTATCTATGATCGCTCGGCAAAAATCACAACCCGAAGCCGTCTCCGTTATTGAAAACCGCAAACGCCTGAATTTAGCTTTACTGCTATTTCCAGGGACGTTGTGGTTACTGCTATTCTTCCTAATTCCCTTGCTCATTGTGGTACTGTATAGCTTTTTTGAGCGCGGTACTTATGGGGGGGTATTGTGGGAGTTCACCCTCGAACATTATCAACGCTTGCGAAATGGGGTTTACTGGGAGTTATTAGGACGCTCGGTAGGACTGGCCTTTTTGACGACGGGGGCTTGTTTATTGATAGGCTACCCGATGGCTTTTTTTATCGCAACGCGATCGCCCCGTTGGAGAAATACTTTATTACTACTTATTATTATCCCTTTTTGGACTAACTTTCTCGTTCGGACTTATGCCTGGATTATTATTTTACGTCAAGAAGGAGTCGTCAATACAATTTTACAGCAATTGCACCTAATTGACGAACCATTAAATCTTTTATTTACCCCTTTTTCCGTCATTATTGGTCTCATTTATGGCTACTTGCCTTTTATGATTTTACCGCTCTATGCGACAATTGAGCGCTTTAATTTTGCCTTAGTTGAAGCCGCTCAAGACTTAGGCGCAAGCGATCTCAAAACGTTTTTTCGCATCGTTTTACCCCTAACTCAACGGGGAATTATTGCTGGCTCGCTCTTAGTTTTTATTCCCGCAGTGGGCGCATTTATTACGCCAGATATTTTAGGGGGAGCGAAAGGTTTAATGATAGGTAATATTATTCAAGATCAATTTTTACGCGCTCGCAATACCCCTTTTGGCTCGGTACTTTCCCTGTTAATGATGGCGGTAATTTTAATCCCCGTATGGTTTTATTTCCGCGTTAACGAAGATGATTAAATTAGTTTCTTGATGACTAAAAATACTGCCTGAATTCATGAAAAACAAAACCAACTTAGTCATTCGGATTATCGGTCGATATTCCCTCTGGATTATCACAATCCTGGGGCTGCTTTTTTTATATTTACCCATTCTAATTTTAGTTATTTATTCCTTTAATGACTCCCGTTCTAATGCTTTGTGGCGGGGTTTTACCCTGAAATGGTACGAAAGCTTATTTGCTGGCTTTAGCGTTGGTTCAGAGGAAATCGGCTCGGAGATTATCTGGCAAGCTTTCTCTAATAGTATGATTGTGGGGATTATCTCTACCTTACTCGCCACAATCATGGGAACGGCGATCGCGATCGCTCTAGAGCGTTTTCGGTTTCGCGGACGTTCCTTATTAGAAGGCCTTTTATTTATTCCTATTATCATTCCCGATATTACGATGGGGGTTTCCCTCCTCGTTTTCTTTAGTTTAGTTTTTCAAATATTTGAAACGGTAACGGGTTTATATTTAGTCTTTGGACTGCCCACTATTATCATCGGTCATGTGGCGTTCAATATATCTTTTGTGACGGTAACTGTTAGGGGAAGAATTGCCGAACTTGACCCCTCTATTGAAGAAGCAGCCCTAGATTTAGGAGCTAACGAATGGCGAGTATTTTGGCGAATTACTTTCCCTTTAATCTTCCCAGCCGTCTTCAGTGGTGCATTATTAGCCTTCACTTTATCCCTTGATGATTTTGTGATTACTTTCTTCACTTCTGGAGTGGGTTCAACTACCCTACCTTTATTCGTTTACGGCTTAGTTAAAAAACCCGTCCCCCCCACCATCAACGCTATTTCAACTTTGATGTTATTAGCATCATTATTGTTAGTTCTAGGCTCGATGGCGTTACAACGCCAAGAAAGCAAATAACAAGTAGGGTGGGCAATGCCAGCCCTTTCAAGGTGGTAGACTTCGATGCGAGTTTGACGGGTTTGAGAGGGGGATTTTCAGTTATCAGTCAACAGTCATCAGTCATCAGTTTTGGAGGGCAAAGAAAAGAACTGTACAACAGGTGTGCTATTAGTGACCAAGTTGTAACGATGTGAGCGTAAATGACTCTAAAAATGGGGCTTTAAGGCTGATTCCCTGGTCAGAAAATTACACCTTGACTCCGGCTGGGTGGGCAATGCCTACCATCAACAACATCAAATATAAACTCAATAATAACTACCAATCTTGATTCATGAAACGCCTACTTATCCTATTCATACTATTCCTATTTAGCGCCCTTTTCCCTGTGAGTTGTGCGAGTACCGCTCTAATTCCCCTCAGCAATACTGAAGAAAACGTCCTCAATATATTCAACTGGTCAGATTATATCGATCCCGAAGTTTTAGAAGCCTTTGAGGAGAAATATAATGCCAAAATCAACTACTCTACTTATGACAGTAACGAGTCTTTATTCGCCAAACTGCGAGGCGGAAATCCCGGTTACGATCTGATTGTTCCGACGGGAGATTATGTCGAAATCATGATTAAACTGGGAATGTTAGAAAAGCTCAATCACGATAACATTCCCAATCTGAAAAACCTAGATGATAAATTTCTCGATTACTTCTTCGATCCCGGTAATCAATATAGCGTCGCTTATCAATGGGGAACCGCCGGAATTGGCTACAACATCCAAGAAACCGGGGGAGAAATTGATAGTTGGACGGCATTATTCGACCCGAAATATAAAAACAAAGTCGCTTTAGTTGAAGATTTACGAGTCGTTTTAGGCTTAGTTTTAATTTACCTCGGAGAAGACCCCAATACCACCGATCCAGCAATAATAGAAAAAGCCAAAGACTATTTAGTACGTCAAAAAGAAGTTATTTCTGTATTTGCCCCCGACACCGGACAAACCTTACTCGAACAAGGAGAAGTCGATCTCGCAGTCGAGTGGAGTGGGGATATTTTTCAAGTCATGGCTGATAACCCGGATTTGCGTTATGTGATTCCCAAAGAAGGCTCAATTGTCTGGGTAGACACCTTAGCCATTCCTAAAAATGCACCTCATAAAGAACTTGCCGAAAAGTTTATTAACTTTACCCTAGAACCGGAAGTTAGCGCCAAAATTTCCAATTATGTTGCCTATGCAACCCCCAACAAAGTAGCCTTAGAACAAGGCTTAATTGCCGAGAGCGATCGCACTAATCCGGCCATTTATCCTCCCCCAGAAGTGTACGAAAGATTGCAATATTTACACGATATTGGCGAAGCGACGACTTTGTATGATGATGCTTGGACAGAACTGAAAGTAAGTTTATGGTAAAGCGAATTTTATTGTAAAAACAAACCTAGATTGAATCAAAAAACAATGAGATTTATTAACCCCAAAACCGACTATGCTTTTAAGAAAATTTTTGGTTCAGCACAAAGCAAAAATATTCTTAAAAGCTTTCTCAATGCCCTGATTTATGAGGGTGAACCCATTATCAGCGATTTAGAAATTATTAATCCTAATTTACCCCCCAAATTAGAAGGCTTAAAAGACACCTATCTCGATGTCAAAGCAGAACTGAGTGATGGGACGATAGTCATCATAGAAATGCAAGTTCTGAATGTACAATCTTTTGGCAAACGAGTATTATTTAATGCTGCCAAAACCTATGCGTTTCAACTGCAATCTGGGGAAGGCTACCGAATGCTAAAACCCGTAATTGCCCTAACTTTAACCGACTTTGAGATGTTTTCTGGCCGGGAACATCATGTTTCTCGTTTTATCTATCGCGAGAAAACAGATAGTTTCATTTATCCTGAAAATGATATGGAATTAGTTTTTATCGAATTACCTAAGTTTACCAAAGAACTCAACCAACTGGAAACGATTACTGACAAATGGATTTACTTTATAAAATCGGCGCGATCGCTCACAGAAATACCTGATAATATGGATAATATCCCCGAACTGAATCAAGCTTTTGTCATCGCAAACCAAGCCAACTTAACCCGCGAAGAACTCGAAGATATTGAACGTCGCGAAATGTTTATTTATGACCAACAAGGTGCAGTTACTTTAGCACGAGAAGAAGGACGAGAAGCAGGACGGGAAGAAGGACGAGAAGAAGGACGAGAAGAAGGACGAGAAGCAGAAAAACGAGCGATCGCGCGTAACCTTTTGAGTCAATTCGATGATAACGCGATCGCGCAAATTACCAAACTCAGCCTCGAAGCCGTACAAGCATTACGTCAAGAAGAATAAAATACAGTGAAATGACTCAACTTACCCTCAACCTCAACGAGGCAGTTTTACCCGGTTTTGTTTTGCATCTTGATGCTTTTTGGAATTGATTAATTGCTGTAGTTTTTACTCTAGATTGCTTTACCTTCAAAGTTCAACAAGCCACGAACGCATTGCCACACCATCCCAATCAGAACTAGGAGGATGTTTCTGTAGATAAGCGACTCGTTTCAAATAAACTTGAGTCGGGCCATCCTGGGGAAAAATTGCCGCACAGTCTTGGAAACATTCTTGGGCTAAATCCCAGACTTGTTGACGATAATAAGCGAGTCCTTGGTGAAAGCGATCGCGTAAATTTTCCTGTAGTTCTGTCAGATTGCCCACCGTGTCCCAAAGTTCGTAAATCGTCTCCGGTTGCTCTAATCCGGGTAAATGCAGAAAATCGATTTCGCGGGTTTCAAAACCATCCCCTGCGGCTTGACGAGTTGCTGCCATCATTAAAATAGTCGTACCGTAATACTTATTGGCACTTTCCAAAAACTCAGCAATAGTTACGGCAGCCCCCAACACAGTGTAAGATTTGAAAGTTTCCGAACCAATATTACTAGCGACTAAATCCCCTGTGGCTAACCCAATCCGCACGCGAACCTCCGGTAAACCTTTGCGAATCCCCATAATATCCGGCAGGATGCGGCGTAACTTAACCAACTGTCCCTGTTGCTCCAAAGCAGCATAACAAGCTAATTTGGCTTGTTCGTCGGCAGCAACATAGGGTTCTCCCCAAAAAGCACTGACTGCATCCCCCACAAACTGTTTAATTGCGCCTTGGTTCTGCACAATCGGTTCGGAAGCCAGGGTGAGATATTGATTGATCAAAGTGACTAAGCCAGTGGGGGTGAGCATTTCACTGATGCTGCTAAAGCCGACAATATCTGAGAAGAAAACCGTCATGGTTTGCTGTAGAGGCGGTTGCTTGGGATGGGTTTCGGCGATCAGTTGGTCTACAATCCGGGGATCGAGATATTGACCAAAAGTAGCCTTGAGTTGCTCACACGCTTGGATATCCGCCACCATACGGTTAAAAGCTTCGGATAACATCCCGACTTCATCGCCAGAAGTCACCGGAACTGGCATTACCCTTGCGATCGCTTCAACTTGGTTAGCCCTGCGAACTAAACGGCGAATCGGACGCACTAAGCCCACAGTAACCAAAGAGGCAAAGGTAAGCCCGACAACCGTAGCGACAGCCGCGAGTAGCCAACTGGCTTTGACTGCTTGTTGTTCGTGCTGTTCTGCGCTTCGGGCTGAGGCTTCGCTGGCTTGCCCTAATTCAAACAAAATTCCTTGAAGTCGTTGGTCAAATTCGTCTTCAAATGCTTCGAGTTGGGCTTCTAAAATGGCTGCGGTTTCGCGATCGCCCCTTTCAATGAGTTGGAGAATCTCCAGACTGTGGTTATGAAAGGCTTGTAGATCGGTTTCGAGGATATTGAGTAAGAGTTCGATGCGGGCAAACTCTAGAACATCTTGGGGTTGAGTCGCGTTTTTGATGCCAATTTGAGTGAGGGCGATCGCCTCGGTAAATTCGCGATTCACTAATTCTCCCCTTTGCTCAAATTGCGCTAATTCTGAGGTAATTCGTTCGCGATCGCCATCTTCACGAGCAAATAAGCGCAACACTCGTTCGTAATGAATCTCTTGTTCTAAAGCATAAACGTTGATCTGAGCGACTTCTTCGGTAATTGGTGTTAAGTATTGAGATAAATCGATTAACTCATTATTTACCAAAGCAATATTGCGATGGTTAATGTAAGTGACTCCCAGCAGCAAAGTCAACATACTGGTGGCAATCCCAAAGATTTTAGTGCCAATCGATAAACGAAAACGCCGCTTGCTCATCACGATTTTTCCCCCTATTTCTGTGTCATTTGCCAAATCCCATCCCAGTTTGGCGGTAGGGTTTGCTGTCGTAGTTGTTGAATGCGCTTGAGGTAGAGTTGAGCGGGGGGATCGGGAGCATCTGGGGTGGAACATTGACTAAAATGAGTCGCGGCTTCGTCCCATTGTTGCTGGCGATAAGCCGCCAATCCTAGAGCAAAATGGGTTTGATGTTGGGGGTCAATTTCGTGAGTGTAGCCGAGTAACTCGTAAACTCGCACGGGTTCGGTTTTGCCGACGACCTGGATTGTATCTAACTCGCGAGTGGCATAGCGATCGCTCAATAATTCTTGAGTCTCTTGACTCAGGGCGATCGCCACGCCATATTGTTGACTCACGCCTTTGAGACGAGACGCAATATTCACCGTATCCCCCATCACCGTATAGGATTTGGCATTCGCTGACCCCATATTGCCCACCACAAGATTTCCGGTAGCAATGCCGATCTGGAGGTGGAGGATGGTTGTAGCGTTGGGAAGGAGTTGTTGAATTTGTTGGAGGTGCGATCGCTGCCTCAAAGCCGCTTCACAAGCGAGGTTGGCGTGGTTATCGGCCTCGGCAAAAGGCGGCCCGAAAAAGCTCATTACCACCGTGTTAATAAACTTATCAATCACCCCCGCTCGTTCGGTAATGGGTTGAGACATGATGGTTAAATATTGATTAATAACTTCTACCCACTGTTGAGGGCCGAGGTTTTGAGCCATAGAATCCAGCCCTTTCACCTCAGAAAAACAAACGGTCATAACTTGGCGATCGCCCGTGGTAGTTGTGCTTTCCGTTTTATTGATTAATTGCTTCACTACGCGGGGATCGACATATTTACCAAAGGTTTCTTCTAATTGGGCTTTGACTTTGAGTTCCTGCACCATGCGATTAAAAGCCGCAGCGAGGGTGGCGATTTCGTCTTGGCTGGTCACTTTAGCTTGGCGATCGAGATTGCCTTGTTGTACGGCTTGAATTTGGTCGGTCAGTTGTCGTACAGGTCGTACTAAGCCTAGGGTGACCAGCCCAGCACAAGTGCTGCCAAAAGCGGTTGCCAAAATCGCGATCGCCACCCCGATTTGCTGCACGGTATTTTGATGCTGTTGTCCGGTGGCAGCCGCCGCTACGGTAAAGGCTTCTAACTCTAGTAAAATTTCGGCAATACTGCGGTCGAGGTCTGCTTCTGCGACGATTAACCCTTGTTCGACCTGACGGGCTGCGGCGGTTTGCTCCTCGGCGAATAAGCGGAAAACTTCTAAAGCGCGGTCGTGAAAGTCTTGGTGTTGCTGTTCTACGGCGATTAGCTGCTGCCGCAAAAATTCTAACTTATTTTGGGTGTGGGGATCGGAATTATCGGCGATCGCGCGGTCAATCAAGACTTCTCCTTCGCGAACTTCACCATCGACGGCGCGATCGCGTTGTCTAAATTCAGCAAGTTCGGCAGCAATCGAGTCGCGATCTCCAGAATTCGACTCATAATGCCGCAAAATACGCTCTAATAAGCGTTCTTGCTCCAGGGAATGAACATCAATCTGCGCTACTTTATCCGTAATCGGAATAATATATTCAGCGAGAGTCGCAATCTCTTGGTTGACTAACCGCAGCCGATTAGAAGAAACAGACACGACAACCAACAGCAAGCCCAACATACTCGCGGCAATGCCAAAAATTTTTACACCAATAGGAAGCTTCGGTGCAGCCACAATCAATTTGCCTCTCGTCGAAGATACTTATTTTCTGGTACACAGTATTTTCAGCGCCAACAGGATGAATACAGCACTACGCCAATGCTTTAAAATATATCGCTACCAAGTGAAAAAATTCCCCAATAATGATTGTGCAAAAGTTTATTAATAACGTTTTACAGTCGAGTTGGCAACTTCTCAAACCCGCTTTCGATGCGCCCACAGCTTATTCTTGGCAAGGCTTAGCACGGTTAACGGTATTTTCGTTTGGGGTAGCCGTTTTGTGCTGGGTTTTAGGCATTGTTTGGGTGCGAGAATTAAGTAGTGCTTTGACTCAAGTTTTTTTGATTTTTACGGTGCAATGGTGGGGAGTTTATTACAATTTTAAACTCATTCCTTGGGTCACAGGGGCGTTGGTTTCTGTTTTATTTTTTGGCAATTTTACCGGAGAAATTCAAAAAATTGCGTTGATTGCTTGGCCGATTTTTTCGGGATTGATTGCTGTGTTGCCCGATTTTGTCGATCGCGACTTGATCATTGTTTCACCTCCACCAGAAAAACGTCCGGGGATTGTCACTTTAGTCAGCGCTCAGGCGTTACTATCTTGTTGGTTGCAGTTGGGTTTTGTGGTGCAGGATTGGGTTCGAGATTATCCCGTATTACTCAATGATGATTTTTCTCGAAGTGCGGTATTGCTGGAAATTGAGCCAATTTCACCCCAAGGAATCGAATTTTTAAAGGCTATTGAAGCAGAACTAACGGCAGTTTTAACACCGTTGTCTTGGCAAGAGGTACAACAATGGCTGCAACCTCCGCAGCGTCAGGAGAATATGACTCAGGTGATACAGAAGGCTTCGCGAAACTATTTAACTTCTGTAGAACGGGCGTTGTGGCAAGTGGATTATACGTTTCTCAATCAAGCTGCGGGTTACAGTATGCAGTTTGTTGCTTCTTGGAACGGCCCGCAGTCTCGGAGCGGTATCCCCGCTTACCAAAAAAATTGTACGATCGCGAAGGGTTTTATTGCAGAAAATGGTTTCCAAACAGTAGTTGTGGCGGTGGTGTGCGATCGCGCTAAACGAGTTATGGTAACGCCGGATTCCCCTGTTGAGTGAACTACCCCAACCTGCTTACGCGAGGTCGAGGCTTCCTATCCAACAGACTGCGAGATAGTAGACTTCTTTCGTCCTCTACTATCTCGACTTACATCTGGGCAATAGGCGATATCCCCCGTTCCAGAGGATAAAATACGCAGTCCTTCATCTCTTATATTCTTAGCAGCGTTGAGATCGCGGTTATGCTTAGTCCCGCACTTAGAACACTGCCAAGACCTCACATCAAGGGGAAGGCTTTTAACTTGATTGAGGCAAATATTACAGGTTTTTGAGCTAGGGAAGAAACGGTTTACTTCAAGGTAGACTTTCCCTTCCCATTCAGCTTTGTACTTCAACATGGTGCAGAATTGACCCCAACCTACCTGACT
The DNA here is from genome assembly GCA_035968055.1 of Jaaginema sp. PMC 1080.18. GTDB lineage: Bacteria > Cyanobacteriota > Cyanobacteriia > Cyanobacteriales > Spirulinaceae > Jaaginema. The sequence goes on from JAWQFT010000005.1 coordinate 30,120, forward strand.
TATTGCTTTAGCTAAGTTGTGATTTTTAACCATGTTTTTAACAGCTAAATCTTCCACACAAATAACTTGGTTTTCGTTAACTATCCTGCGTGATAGCTTGTGATGGAAGTCTTCTCGACATCTTGATATTTTGTTGTGAACGCTGGCTACTTGCTTACGGGTTTTATTACGGTTGTTAGAACCTTTTTGCCGTCTGGATAGCCGTTTTTGTTTGGCTTTTAGGTTGCGTTCGTGCTTCTCTATCCATCTGGGATTATCAAATTTAGACCCATCACTGGTAATCGCAAAATGAGTTAACCCCAAATCAATACCAATAGCTTTTCCTGCCGTTGACTGTTCTGGCGTATCTTTTCCATCGTCAACTAAGACAGAAGCAAAGTATTGTCCTTTAGCGTTCATTGACACCGTTACTGTCTTGATTTTACCCTCAATAGGTCTATGTAACTTAGCATCAACAATTCCCATCTTTGGGAACTTCATACCATTTTCTACGATAGAAACATTTTGAGGATAACTAATTGACTGCTTGCGGTGTTTTGACTTGAATTGAGGATATGCTGCTCTACCCTCAAAAAAGTTAATGAATGCTCTGGATAAGTTTAGGGCTACCACTTGCAAGCATTGAGAATAAGGCTCTTTCATCCATTCGTATTCTTTCTTGAGCTTAGTTATCTCTTTTTGAATCGCAAATCGATTCAATCCTTTTCCTGTAGCCTTATAGGTTTCGTTGGTAAGGTTGAGAGCCAAGTTCCAAGCAAATCTACAACAACCGAAACTTTGAGCAAGATGTTGTTTTTGCTCGTCGGTTGGATAAATTCTGTACTGAGTGGCTTTCAGCATTACCGTGAAAACTATTTAGTGATAATATAAGTATAGCACAAAAATTAAGTCTAGGTAGGCTTTCATCCTCCACCTGTTCCGAGGAAGGGGAATTTCGCCTACTTTAAGTTCAATTCTCCTTCTTCGAGTTCCGCCGGAACGCCGTTGGGATAGCGTTCGTCAATTAATGCTTCTAGGCGTTCGATGCGGTTGCTGGGGTTGGGGTGGGTACTGAGGAATTCGGGGGGGTTGCCTTGGGAAGCAGAGTTGAGAATCTGCATGAGTTCGACGATCCCTTCAGGATTGTACCCGGCACTGGTCATAAATTGAAAACCCAGGCGATCGCTTTCGAGTTCGTCATCTCGACCATAGCGCAAACCCACTAACTGATTGATGGCTTGGGCAATGACTGCGGCTTGTCGTCCTTGTTCGGGGGTTTCACTGGCTGCAACACCGACAGCATTGACGAGGGCTGCTCCTAACTGCTGACGAGCGAGGTGTTCTGCACCGTGACGAGCGACAACGTGACCGATTTCGTGGGAAAGGACTCCGGCTAGTTGGGCTTCGGAGTCGAGGCGTTGTAGTAAGCCTGTGGTGATAAAAACTTGTCCTCCAGGAAGGGCAAAAGCGTTGACGGTATCAGGATCGTCTAACAGATGAAATTCAAAGGGATAAGGGGATTCTGCGGCAACTGAGTCGCTGACAATTTCTGCCCCGACGCGATCGATATAATTTTGGACGGCGCGATCGCGATACAAGCCACCATATTGTACGATTAACTCGTCTCTAGCTTGAGCGCCGAGAGCGACTTCTTGACGAGGAGAAAGTTGAACGCGCTGCTGTTCCCCCGTAATTGGGTTTTCGGTAACATTGCTACAGTAGCTAATAAAGCCAAAAAGCGCGATAAATAGCCCTAACACGAGGCGAACCAGGAGTTTCTGCACGTTGTTTTGCCCATTTAAGTTAATTGCCGTTACCCTACCGTGGTTTGGGGCATTGAGCATCTGTCGGGAGAACGAATTGGCGATCGCGTCGGGGAGAAAGGTTCGCTCAAAAATTGCGTGCCAAGCTGGGGCGATCGCGATAAAGTAGTATATACGTTCTTAACAGCCTGCCGCTTTTCCCCTATGGGGCGTTATTTGTAACTCTATGACTTATGAACCCTTACATCACAAATATCGCCCCCAAACCTTTGCCGACTTGGTGGGACAAGAAGCGATCGCGACAACTCTCAGCAACGCGATCGCGCTCTTGCGTATTGCACCCGCTTATCTATTTACCGGACCAAGGGGAACGGGCAAAACCTCCAGCGCTCGTATTTTAGCCAAATCCCTCAACTGCCTTCACAGCAATACCCCCACGGCAACCCCCTGCGGTCATTGTGAAGTCTGTACCACCATTGCCAGGGGAACAGCCTTAGATGTCATCGAAATTGACGCAGCCAGCAATACCGGAGTTGACAACATCCGCGAAATCATCGAACGCTCGCAATTTGCCCCCGTTCAATGTCGTTACAAAGTGTATGTCATCGACGAATGCCATATGCTGAGTACGGCAGCGTTCAATGCCCTGCTCAAAACCCTCGAAGAACCCCCTGCACGAGTCGTCTTTGTCCTAGCCACTACCGATCCCCAGCGCGTTTTAACCACCATCATCTCCCGGTGTCAGCGCTTCGATTTTCGCCGCATTCCTCTGGGGTCGATGGTACAACACCTGAGCGCGATCGCGGATAAAGAATCCATCGAGATTGCCGACGAAGCCATTACCCTCGTTGCTCAAATTGCCAACGGCGGTTTAAGAGATGCCGAAAGCTTACTAGATCAATTGAGCTTACTTGCCGGGAAAGTAACGGTAGAGCGGGTTTGGGATTTAGTTGGTGCAGTCCCCGAACGAGACTTACTGGCACTATTACAAACCCTGCGTCGCAACGAAGCCGAAACTGCCATCGAACTGTGTCGTCACCTCATGGATCGCGGTCGCGAACCCCTAGCCGTATTACAGAGTTTAGCAGGCTTCTACCTCAACTTATTAATTGCCAAAAACGCCCCTCAACGGCAAGATTTAGTCGCCGTCACCGAAAATACCTGGCAGGCCTTATGTCAAGAAGCACAACATTGGTCAGCCCCCGTCATTCTCCGCAGCCAGCAACACCTCAAAGATAGCGAAAGTCAACTGCGCCATTCTACCCAAGCTCGGTTATGGTTGGAAGTAACCTTGTTGGGTTTATTGCAAAGCGCGATCGCAATTCCCTCAACCCCTCGCGAAACCTCGCAGCCTATCTCAACAGCCCCAGCCACACCGCCCCCCTCAGTCCATCGCCCTGTTACCCCAGAACCGCCGCCCCGTCCCTCTACGCCCCCTTCCCAGGCAGTTGAAACCCAACCTCAGCCTCAACCTCAACCTCAACCCTCACCTGCACCTGCGGCTGTAGCAGAAAATCGGGTACAGCAAGTCTGGCAAATGGTTTTGGACTTATTACCCCGTCTGCAACAAGCCTTAGTCAAAGAACATTGTCAGTTAGTCGATTTCGATCTCGACGCTGAAGTCGCTTATGTACAGGTTCGCAATGCCACCCTGTTAAAAGTGGCAGAAAACTCCAAAAGCAAGATCGAACAAGCCTTTGAGCAAGCGTGGCAAGAAAAAATCCACGTTCAGTTTGTCTTACCAAATACCTCCGTACCGCCATCGAGAACCACTCCCCAACCCGCATCTCACAGCAATCATCCCATTTCCCAAGCTACGCCCCCACCGACAATCTCCCCTACACACCAAAATAACCAGCGCCCAGAACAATCTACACCTCAGCCAACCCTTCCTCCTCCTACTCCAAGCAACGGTCATCAGGTGCAATCTTCCCCAGAACCTCCTGCGGTTGAGCTTTCTGAGACTGAGCTTGAACCCACCCCAGAAACCCAATTACCAACTTCTGCCAATGGAGAGGAAGTAGATAGGGCGATACAAAAGATGGTGAAGTTATTTGATGGGGAAGCGATCGATTGGTAAGTTTTGAGGTTGTTGACGTTGGTTGTTAAACAGTTGAATTAAACTTCTTAAAAATTGAGGTGAAAAATGGAATTTAGCTACGCCTACAAAGGCAATACAGGTATTACTGAAACTGGCACAAATACCCAAATGTCCTTTGCGCCAGATACCAAACGTCCCCCCACCTATTTTATTGGGGAACTCCGCCAACATATTCCCTTTCGCGAAGCTATTAGTGCCTTGCACGATGTGGTTATTTCCGATTTACGCTTTCAACCCAAAGATCGTACCGAATATCAAGCTTGGCGCGAAGAACAAGACAAATTAGACGTTCAACTCTATGCTGCCCAACGAGAAAACTTAGCCGCAAGAATTGCTCCCTTACAAGCCGAACTCAACCAACTCAATCACAACCGCAACCAACGTTTAAAACCCTTTTACGACGCTCAATATAAATTTTTTCATTACCTCTATAAACGCGATTATGACGCTTGGTTTGTTTTTGATCCCGTAATTACCGTTCATCCCGACGAAGTATTTTTTGAATGTTTCAGTCAAGACGAATCTAGCTATGGTCGTTTAGGGGTAAGTTACGAAGTCTTCCACAATATTCAAGAGTTTGCTTGCGGGACAACAAATATTGACTACTCTGCTGATTTATACAACGAATTCCAAAAGATTCGTACTTACAAAACTACCCAGTTCCAAATCGATCCTTCTGGCTTTGAAGTGCAAACTACCCACGAAGAAGCTTATAAAGAAGTCAAAATCGATCTTCCCGATAGTTGGGTGCGGGGCTTTCTACAAGTCAGTTCTGCTATGTCTCTTGCCGCCGTGCAATTTGACTTACAGCCGATGGATATTCATAACTTATGTTTCCTCTTACGCCGTCATAAAGAACGCCAAGGGCCGCGCAGTATTCGCTACGAATTAATCCCCGGCCAACCGATTAAAATTGTTCTCGAACCTTGGAACTATGAAATTACTTGTTCTCGGTCAATTTATCCGGGTACAACTACCCAAACGATTCGCGTTTGGGGTCGTCGTCGTCTTCATATTCTCGAACGTTTGATCCCCATTGCGAAAAAGTTTACTGTGCATTTACTGGGTACGGGAATGCCCTCATTTTATATCGCCGATTTGGGGGATTTATCCTTTACTTTAGGTTTATCGGGTTGGACGGCAAATGATTGGTCGCAGTCGGGAAATTTTGATTTGATGGCCCCTCGTGGGGACGTAGATGCTGAAACCCAAAAAATAGTTTTGGCTGCCTTAAGAGAAACTTGGGCAGAAACTCCTAATTCTTTAGCGCAACGCCTGAATTTAAGTCGGACTGCTGTCTTGGGAGCATTGGGGGCTTATGCTCAAGCGGGACGCGCCATTTATGACCTTAATAAACAGGTGTATCGGCTGCGAGAATTAAGCCGCGATCCTTTACCAATGGAACGGTTACGCTTTCAAAATGAACGGGAAGAAAAAGCAACTCGCTTCCTTGACAGAAATGCGGTGGTGCTAACAGAAACAACGAGCGATCGCGCGGGGAATTTAATCTTACAAGGTACAGTTCGGGATTACTATGCCACCCATAATCCTTCCCTCGTGGTCGATCGAGACGAACGCATTACCCATGCAGAATGTACTTGTCGCTGGCATCAACGCCATCAACTTTATCAAGGCCCTTGCGAGCATATTTTGGCTTTGAGAATGCAGCAAGCTCGTAATTTCAGTCATTAGTGACTACTCAGCATGAGGCTTGTTACCCATCGTGCTTGGTCAAGCTAGATATTATCGAGGGGGGTGTAAGGCTTCATGATGGTGGCTTTAAAGCGAATTACCCCTGTATCCTCGCTATCAATACAACGAGCCACTCCTCTCGATAAATCCAAAGTACGCGGGTGGATATAAGGCCCCCGGTCGTTGATCCTGACGATGACGCTGTTATTATTTTCCAGATTCGTCACTTTCAAGTAGGTATCAAAAGGTAGGGTGGGATGAGCGGCAGTAAAGGCCAACTGATCGTAAGTTTCACCATTGGCAGTAAGGCGACCGTGAAAATAATCTCCATACCAAGAAGCCCAACCTTCTAATTCTTCCTCTGTGGGGACTAAATCGTGCAGGGAGCTTTGGCCTTCGGCTAAGGAGAGGGGGGAAGTATTTAGGGCAACTCGTAGGTTATTCGCCCAATTAATTGCTAGTAGCTCGCGGTTGTGTTCGCGGCCGATCGCGATCGCCTCATTCAGTGTAAACAATAAGCGGTTTTTCATCATTACCGTCGGTTTTCCTCCGAGGGTAACGGGACGAATCTCTTGGGGATCGAAGTCTAAGGTCGCTAAAACAGTTTGCAGGCGTTCGGCGGTTAATTCTGCATCGCGACGGTTGTAAAACTGAGCAACTAATTTCTGATTGACCCAAACTTGGAAGGAACTGTCTTGATTTACTGTTTCGACCATCTCAGGCTCGAATACAGTAGTGGGGCTGCTCAAACGAGTATAAGGATGTAGGGGTTGTTTGGTGGCGGCGGTTAAGAGGGTTGCTTGGGCTAAGGCAGTGGATTTCCCTAAAGTTAGTGATTGTAAAACTTGTTCGACCCCATAAGTTAAACGATTTTTGCCAAACCGCGAGTGAGGTAGTCTCACTAATGTTTCTGTGGCTTGTTGGTTGTCTAAAATGTCGGGATTGGGATCGCGATGACAGAAGTTTTCATCTCGCGTGTTGCGCCAATAAGCTTTTTCCCAGTTGCCATCGGGTAATCGAGTTTGATTGACTACGATGGTTTCAATGCCGCGACGTGCGAGCAGTTGTCTGGCGGGAAAACGTACTGGAGAAGCGAGAAAACCCGGAGGGGTTGTGGCGGAGGAAGGGACTTCTGCGGCCCAACTCAGCACGGAATTTGGATGTCCGACCCAATTATCGATCCAGCGATCGGATACTTTGAGTAAACTTTGGCTAGAGGCTAGTAAGACACTGAGCCAGGATGTCACCCAAGCAAACTTAAATATAAGCATGAGTTATTTTTAGGATTTTGCAAACACACTTTCTGACCGATCGATCGTTATCAAGTATACAGAACTCTTATTTTCATGAATCTGCCATAGGAGCGATCCCCAATCTTGTAGAGTATGGTGGAGATCGCTGGATATTGCGGTTTTAAAATCGTTTTTTAGCAGTCAATTTTTGATGAAGATGACCCAAATTCCGTTTTATATTGTTGATGTTTTCGCGCGCGATCGCTACACGGGAAATCCCCTGGCTGTCGTTCTCGATGCCGACGATCTCAGCGATCGCGAAATGCAGCAAATTGCCCAAGAAATGAATTATTCTGAAACGACTTATGTGAGTCGAAAGATTGCTCAGAATCGCGGTTATAATGTGCGTATTTTTACCCCGGAAACTGAGTTACCTTTTGCCGGACATCCGACTCTTGGCACAGCTTATATTATTAAACATTTCGTTGTTCAAGAATCACAAACATCTCAAGTTTTATTAAACTTAAAAGGCGGTGAGATTCCTGTTACTTTCAAGCCGAAGGATGGCGATCGCGAGGAAATTTGGATGCAACAAAACCCCCCGCAATTTACGGAAATATTTGACCCGGATGAAATGGCGGCGGTGTTGAGTTTGGATGCCGAGGAAATCGACTCTCGCTTTCCCGTACAGGCGGTTTCCACTGGAGTCTGTTTTGCGATTGTTCCCCTGCGTTCCCTCGCGGCGGTCAAAAAGGCACGTCTTCATCGCGATCGCTATTTTCCCTGGCAAAATAATACTGCCGCTCGCGGTATTCTCTTATTTTGTCCGGAAACTTATGCTGCTGAAAATGATTTGAATGTCCGCGTTTTTGCCGAAGCGGTTGGCGTTCCCGAAGACCCCGCCACGGGCAGTGCCAATGGCTGTTTAGCAGCTTATTTAGTACAACATCAATATTGGGGTTGTCCTAGTTTGAAAGCCAGAGTCGAGCAAGGCTACGAAATCAAGCGACCTTCTTTGTTACTCCTGCAAGCCAGTTTGAACCACAGCACTTGGGAAATTTTGGTGGGAGGTGCTGTTATTTTGGTGGCTCGCGGCGAACTTATTTGTACTTAACAAAACTTAAAATTCTCCAATGTTCTAATCTCGCCATTGGTTTGCGCCAAATTGTCTTGCGATCGCGGCGATCCCCCCTCAGTAAGTTTGGATATTTACATCATTAACCAGACTAACGATTAGTTTTAGCTATCGTTGAGGAATTTTCGCAAACGCTTGGTAAAAGTCGCCCGACCAAAATGGTACAAACATTGCTCTCGCAGCCAATCCCCCTGACAACGGGCATCTTGACCTTTGAGAATCTCCACACAAGCCCTTGCCACTGCCTCTGGGGAGCGATGGGGGACTCGCCATCCCAATTTGCCATTCAGTAGGGGATCGGCAGAGCCATCGTCATCCCCGGACACCACGGGCAACCCACAAGCCATAGCTTCGAGATAAACAATACCAAACCCCTCTTGAGAAGGCATGACATAAGCATCGGCGACGCGGTAGTGAGCGACTAATTCTGCGGTGGGGACAAAGCCAGCAAAGACCACGCGATCGCGCACTCCCAAATCAATCGCTAACTGCTCCAACCGGGGGCGATCGTCACCGCGACCAATAACCAGATACTTGACCTCTGGGAAATGCCGTGCAATTTCCGGTAAGGCTCGCAGAGTCACATCCACCCCTTTGTAGATGTCCCCCGACCACAAACGAGCCACGGTCATCAAAACTTTGGCATTTGTCAAATTGTATTTGACCAACAGATGGGGCGGTTTGATGCCCGGAGAAAAGCGATCGCCATCAATAGTACAAGGCAACCAGCGAAACAACTGGGGATCGAGATGATTAGCTTGACTCGCTCGCTCGCTGCTGTAATGGCTCACCGTCCAAATCGCCTTAGCCTGACTGAGGGCTTGTTGTTCGCGACGACTGACAGGAAACCAGACTTCCTTGCCATGAGCAATAACCGTGTAGGGAATATTGAACGGCTGACACAGCCAATGAATGAGGGGAGCTAAATTGAGATGGCCGCAAAAAACGTGCCGGGGTCGCTGCCAGAGGATAAAGTTAAACAGATGCAAGACAAAAGCAATTCGACCTACGGCACGAGAGGGATGGTAAAAACTATGAAAGCGTAATCTGGATGAAGCCAAGGGATTGTCCGAACGATGGCGATCGCGCAGAACCAAAACATCTGCGGCAGGTTGGTCATCTAAAGCTGTATAAGCAGCCAAGAGGTTTTGATTGTAGGTCTGAATGCCTCCCTCGCATTCAAAAACCTCTAAAAATGCGAAAACAAAGCCATTGCTCATCATTCTTTACTCATTATGCCGATTTTGAGATACGCCCCGACGGTTCTAGAGTTACTATTCCTCAAAAGCCATCCAAAATCCCAACAAATTCAGCAATCAAACCCTGAGTGCTTGCCAAATTGCTTGTAAAACGGCGATCGCCAGTACCGTTGTTCCGACTAATACCAACGCCACAATACCCAACAACAAAATCACAAACCCCCAATTCACCTTGGGGTCTGACGGCGCAACTTTGAGATGTTCTTCGAGCAGGTCGAGATTTTGCCGATTGGCTTTCCAAGTCGCGTCAAACAAATCCCCTGCCACGGGAACAGTTCCCACCAATAACTCCAGAATGATGTTAAACGTCATCTGAGTCAACTTTTCCTTCGGCGCGCCCAAACGAGCCGCTTGCAGGACAATATAGCTGCTGAGAACTGTTCCGGCATAATCCCCGACTGCCGGGATGAGGCCGATAATCGGGTCGAGGCCAATGCGCCAAGACGTACCGGGGATCGTAATGGCATTATCCAGCCAGTGAGAAAGCCAACGCAGTTGTTTGAGAGTATTTTGAGTGCGATCGCGACGGGTCATATTGGGGTTAACTTTTGAAAATGGTACTAAACTTTGTATCTTGCCAGCATTTGGCTCAATTCTCGTCCCCACTAAGAATGAACTTAACCACCTCAATTACTCTCATCGAAACAACAACACCGGGACGGAACTGCGACGCAACATTTGCACAGTTGTACTACCAATAACTAAGTGACGCAAACGACTGTGACCATAAGCCCCCATCAAAAGTAGATCGATACCTTGAGTTTCAATGTATTGAGAAATTACTGTTTCTGAATTGCCAGTTTCTGTATAGCAAACCGGGTCAAAACCAGCATTTTTCGCAATCGTTTCGGCTTCAGCTAAACGTTGAGCCGCTAAGTCTTCTGCACCTTTTTTCCTCGCAGTCAAAATGTGTAAATCCAACCCCGTAAAAGCTGGAGAAGTTACCAGAAAATCGAGCATTTGCCGACAACTTTGACTGCCATCGTAAGCCAGTAATAAACGGCGAATAGGTTGAAAATCGCGGGTAGTCACTAAACAAGGTTTATGACTCGCTCGGACAATGCGCTCGACATTTGAACCTAAATGACTGGAAGCAAATTCAGCGTGTTCGCCTCGTTTTCCCAACACAATTAAATCTGCTTTGGCTTCAAATTCGTGGAAAATATCAACCAGAAAACCCGTTTCGTGAATCAAGTTAACGCGAGTGACTCCCGATTCTTGTAACATCTTTTTAGCTTCTGCCAAAATGAGTTGAGTGCGTTTGTGATTAATTTTGGCTTTCTCGTGTTCGATTTCAACTAATTGGGTTAAAAGTTCGCGAGATGCTCCCAAGCCCAAACTACCGCTCAAATTCTCGCTAGAAGCAGCTTTTTGACCGCGAATATCAGTTACAAATAAAACATCAACTTCCGCATCTAAACGGGGAGTTAACCAAGCGGCGTAGCGATAAATGGTCTGGCTAAAAGCAGAGCCATCGGTACAAAGTAAAATGTGTTGCATTTATTATTAGTTATTGGTTATTGGTTATTGGTTGTTAGTTATTGGTTGTTCGTAACTGGTAACTGAAAATCCCCCGATTGCCGATTTCCCAAAACTACTGCCTACTGCCCCTTAGTAACTGAAATTACAGGCTAATGCCCTATCTCCATCGCCTCAGCTTTGTCGTGAGTAGCCAGTTTATCAACTAGAGTAGCACTAGCTTCATTGAGTCCGACTAACTCAACTTCTGCCCCATGACGGCGAAATTTGAGGACAGCTTTATCAATAGCGGCAACAGCCGATTGATCCCAAACATGGGCATGAGTGAGGTCAATCGTCACTTTTTCGAGTTCTTCTTGGAAGTTGAAGGAACTCAAGAATTCATCAACAGAAACGAAAAAGAGTTGTCCGGCGACTGTATAGGTGCGATGTTCGGTGTCGGCATCGTAAACCGAATCGATGAAGGCGACTTTAGCAATTTTACGGGAGAAGAAAACGGTACTGAGGGCAATACCAATAATGACTCCGATGGCGAGGTTATGGGTGTAGATGGTGACGAGGACGGTGGTAATCATGACGGCGGTTTCGCTGCGAGGAATCCGCTTGATGTTTTTAACTGAAGCCCAGTTGAATGTGCCAATAGATACCATAATCATGACGGCGACAAGGGCAGCCATAGGGATTTGACGCACCCAAGTCCCTAGGGCAAGAATGAAAAAGAGTAGCAGTACGCCAGCCGCGAAGGTAGAGAGGCGTTTGCGTCCCCCTGATTGGATGTTAATCACGGATTGACCAATCATGGCACAACCCGCCATGCCACCAAAAAAGCCAGTGACGATGTTGGCAAGGCCTTGACCTTGGGCTTCGCGGTTTTTGTCGCTGGGGGTGTCGGTTAATTCGTCGAGGAGGGCAGAGGTTAGGAGGGATTCAAGTAAGCCGACAATGGCGAGGGGAAGGGCGTAGGAAAGGACGATTTCGAGGCTTTTAAAGTTGAGGGGGATTTGGGGAAGGGTGAGGAGGGGAAAGGAGGAAGGAAGTTCTCCCATATCGCCGACGGTGGGGACATCAATGCCTAAAGCAATGGTGGCGACAGTTAGGGTTAGGATGGCGACGAGGGGAGAGGGGACGACTTTGGTGATGTAAGGGAAAAGGTAGATGATTCCCAAGGCGATCGCGACCATGATATACACAGTTAGGGAGGTATCGGTCAGTTGGGGCAGTTGCGCCATGAAGATGAGAATCGCGAGGGCGTTGACGAAGCCTAGCATGACTGCCCTGGGGACGTATTTCATCTGACGACCAAGTTTCAGCCAGCCAAAGAGGATTTGCAGACATCCGGTGGCAATGGTGGTGACAAAGAGGTAGTCTAGGCCATAATCGGCGACTAAGGTGGTCATGAGCAATGCCATTGCCCCGGTTGCGCCGGAAATGAGTCCGGGTCTACCCCCAAAGATGGCGGTGGTGACGGCAATGGTAAAAGAGGCGTATAATCCTATTTTGGGATCGACTCCGGCAATAATGGAAAACGCGATCGCTTCAGGGATTAAAGCTAAAGCTACCACAGACCCAGATAGCAAGTCCCCGCGAATATTGGTAAACCATTCTCGCCTTAATGTTGTTGTGTTCAATTGACCTCCTCTTGGGCTTATCCTGGTGGGTCTAGGGGAACGCACGTTTTTTTGATTAAGGCAATACCTACGTTACAAAACTTTTTTGAAAAGCGCGATCGCACTTCGGAGTTAAATTTTTGCTACCGAGTACGATTGTCCCCAATTTTGAGCCGGGTTAAGTCCAATTACCCTATCACGAAAGGGTGACTCTCCTCAAATGGTTTGGCATTTCTCGGCTTTTTTTCGGACTCGTAACTACTTTTTGCGATGGATGAGTTGAAGTGATTTTTTCTGGCTTGAATGTTGTCTATTTAGCAGGTTAGCCAATCAATAATAACCAAGATAAGTGCTGAAGCCCTTACTACCAACTCATAACGAATAGCCTACCAATTCAAACCCTTCTCTAAGTTAAGTTTCCGTTAAAAATGTTGCGAGTTGCTGACCAACAGCCTTTAAGGAATAATGTGTTTCTAGTCGCTGGCGAGCATTTTGAGCCATTTTTGCGCGTAAATGGGGGTCTTTGAGTAATTTTAAGACTGCTTGGGCTAATTCTGCCGAATTTTCGCGAGGAACAACGATACCGCCAGAATCCTCTCCAGTTTCGAGGATATCGGGAATGCCTGGTGCAGCAGCAGCGACAAGGGGTAAACCGCAAGCCATTGCTTCGAGGGGGGCTACGGGGAAGCCTTCGTGACGCGAGGGGAAAGCGTAGACATCGGCGGCGGCGAGATAATCGCACATGAGGGCGCGATCGAGGATATACTGGTTTTGCCAATGGATATTTTCGGGCATTTGGGCGATTTTTTGCTCAAATTTGGCGGCATCGCTACCTGTGCCGATGAGGAGTAAGTGGGTTTCTCTTGGGATTTCTCGGCAGATTTGTTGCCACGCTTCGAGGAGAATATCCAAGCCTTTACGATACATTTCCACTCTGCCATGCCAAGCGACAACGAGGGCTTCTGGAGGAATATTAAGTTGCTTGCGGGTGGTAGCGCGATCGCCTTTTTGCCATAAGCTTAGATCAAGGGGGTTGAATATCCGAGCGATCTTGGCTTCAGGCAGCTTATATTGCCCTTGGAAGCGCTCAATTTCCGTTTTTGGGGCAATTATGACCCCAGCGCAGTTTTTGAGGCTGTGAGGGCGCATAAACTTCTCAAAGGCACTCATTTGAAAGTCACCGCCCTGAAATGTGGCATAAACGGGGATATTCAGCCGTTTGCCGATAATATTGGCGATATCAAAGCGGGGATATTCATATTCCTGGCAGAGAATCGCGGTACAGTGTTCTTGCTCGATAGCTTGGCTGAGGAGGTTGCGGGGAGTCGCAAGATAAGGTGCGAGGTGACGTTGCAGGGTTTTGTAGGGAGTTTGCAAGGGGTTAAATTGCCCGAAGGTGTCGCGGGTTGTCCAACCGTAGGGATTCTGCATTGAGGACGCGATCGCCTGGTAAGCTTTTGTAGTGGGTAGAGTAACAATTTTTGCCCCCGTGGGAAGATGGACATCAGATTGAATCGTTTCGACTCGTCTACTAATACAGAAAATAACGGTTTCTATCTCTACAGTTTTGAGGGCTTCGATGTAGCCAAACAGCCAACCTCCTGTCATTTCGGTGCAAAAGTCTTGCCACGATAAATTAATAGTATCGAGGAAGTCTTCGATAACATTTCCCCAAGGAAGGAGGGCAATTTTGTGGCGTGTATTCATTGTTTTTTGATACAGTTGAATATAAGCAGTTTTATACTAAATTTGATGACCATCATCCACGGGTTAGTTGAGTTTGTGAAGATAAAATTTGCTCTCGCTGGCTGGAGAATGTTAATTCCTAGGCGGTTGGCGTGAATCAAGATTTATTTTTGCAATAAATCAAAGGGTTTGATTTGGCTATTTTGTAAAGCTTGCATCGCTGCTGCCAACTGTTGCTCGTTCCACCAGTGAATTAAAAATTCTTGGTGTTTTGCTGCTAATTCTGTGGCAGTCACTCCGGTTTGAATATCGTTTTGGATAGCTTGCATTCCTTCAATATACCAACTTCCCCAGCCTCGATATCCCATTAAACTATTAAGGGGAAATAAAAATAAAAACGTGCAAGTAAATAGTAATAATAAAGTGTGACGATGAGCCGTTATACCGTAAAGCTGCCAGCTAAAAAAAGCAATAAACGGAAAAATTGCTGCCAGTAAAGCATAGCGCATCGGCATTTCGACACTAGGAACTAAAGCAGCCCTTCCCCATCCCATTGCCAAAGCTAGTAAGGTTAAATTACCCAGAAAGATCAAGAGTGCGATCGCCCTTTGCCTTTCACTTCCGGTAAGCTGTAAAATAGCACGTCCTACCAAAATATACACAAGGATTAATAAGCCAACGGCAGTCAAGCCAAAAAGCCACCAAATTGAGCGAGCAATACTACCAAATCCCATTCCCAGAAAAGAAATTGTGGTGGCAATACTGGGGATAATTCCCGGATTAGGAGGAATCCAACTCGGCTTTTGATAAGCGGCAAAATAAAGTAAGGTTAAAATAACAGCGATCGCGCCACTTCCCCAAAGTAAAATACCGGAAAAGAGATGTTGTCTTTGGTAATGAATCCAGCCGCAGTAACCACACCAAATTGCTAAAAAGGGCGTAAAGATTAAACCATTTGCACCACATAAAGGCAGAATAATTGCAGCGAGACAAAAACTAACCCAAAAAGGCAGAGAAATCAGCGTGGGTTGCCATAATATCAGTAACATTGTACCGCAGGCGATCGCAGTGGGAAAAACAAAACCAATTTGCCACGTCCAAAACAAGTTTTCCCAGTGACCTAAATTGAGAAAAAGCAGAGGAAAGAAAGCATCGGCATAACTCGCTTTTTGGCGTAACTTTTGTGCCGTTAGAATTGCGGCTATACTCAACAATGCCAACGTCAAAACATTAAATACCATCCCCACTCGAAAATCCCCTTGACTCAGATGCAGTAATCCCAGCATAATCAAGCGGGGAAAAGGAAGACGATGTTCGTTATTTTGTTCCCATAACCAAGCTAAAAGATTAGTTTCATTACCCGTCAAAGGTGCGACTAAATTCCAATCTTCAGCGAGGGGAATTGGCGTAGTATAGTATCCGATACAGGCAAAAGCAAGTAAAACCGTGCCTAACCCTATTCCCCAAACAGCAATTTTTATTTTGCGATCGCGCTGACTCATTGGCGTTGAATTGATAGTATTCATAAAGCACTAAGATTTCTGCCAGCGATAAGCGGTTTCTGTACCTTTGGATTCGGGTTTATGTAAAGCGTAACTCGTCCAAGTAATCGGACTTAATGCAGTACATAAAAGCTGGCGTTTGAGGGGAGAAAGATGGGAAAAAGCAACATCGTGACAAAGCACCGTTACAGGATTAATAAATGTGGCATAAACTTGACAGGGAAATCCCATTAAATCTTCTACCTCCTGGCGAGTATAACCTCGACGCACATGACCCCATTCTGCCATGACATCGCTATCTTTTGGGGTAAAAGGTTGCATAAAATCATAATAAGGAAAACGCCAATTTTCGTTGGGGGTACTTACCATAATATAGCCCCCCGGACGCAAAACTCTTAATGCTTCTGTAGCAGCTTTTTTGTGGTCGGGGATGTGTTCTAAAACATCGAACATAGTAATCGCATCGAAGCTTTCATCAGGGAAAGGTAAATTTGTGGCATCTCCACAAACAAAAGTGACATTTTCGGTTTGATTGCAGGGAACTTCTGCATATTCGGGATTAAAGTCAAGATTCGTGATTTTAGCATTGGGATACAGCATCGCCGTTAAGCCACTACGTCCCCCTCCCACTTCCAAAATATTGTCTAGCTTTTCATTCGGAGAAATACGGTGAATCGCTCGCATTTTCTCGCGATAGAAAAAGCCTTGGGTTAGAGGATGAGAAAAGGGATTTTGAGCGACAAATTGACCGAGAGATGTTTTATTGATTTTCATGATCGTTGCTAAGATAAATTTAGGAATTAGAAGAAGTAAGTAAATATTTTAGTGCTACACCAAAGCCAGTACAGTAGCCTAAAAATTCTGAATTCATGGTTTGGTGTTTGAGTTCTTCACCGCGTAGAATTCTACCGCCAAATAAACCCAAATAGTGTAAGGATAGGAAAATCATGCGGCGTAAATTTCCCCAGTGTTTGTATTTAAGAAATTGCAGAAATAAAGCAGAAATATGACCGCGCATATATTGATACATTTGCTGCTCCAAAGTTTCGCGCGATCGCCGATGACAATGATAAACTACAGCAGTGGGTTCGCGGTGACAAGCTAACCCATTCGCGAGGATTCTATACCACAGTTCCGAATCTTCACTACAGCCTGAAGCCCCTGCTCCCAAACGCGGGTCAAAGTAACCCACTTTATCAAAAATATTACGTCGAAATGCCATATTTGCCCCGGCTCCAATTTGCCAAACTGGAACGGATTTGGCTTGATGTTGGGTAAAGAAATCTCGGTCAAAAATCAGGGGACGATACTCTCCACTTAAGCCCCCGTGTCCTACTTCAAAAATGACTTGAGCTTCAGTTTCTAATTCGGCAGGAATTACTACACCTGTTACCGCAAAAATATTAGGATCGAGGAAGCTTTGAGCCAGTCTCAGACTCCAATCTTGATGAACAGTAACATCATCATCGGTAAAGGCAATAATTTCGCCGCTACTATGTTCAATTCCGGTATTGCGAGCGATACTTAAGCCGGGTTTGGGTTCGCAGACATATTTAATTTCCGGCATTTGTGCGACTAATTCTTGAGTGGCGGTGGTGCGAGGGGCATTATCCACTACGATAATTTCATGGGGAGGATTGGATAAGTTTTGGAGCGATCGCAAACAGGTTTTCAGGGCTTCGGGGCGATCGCGAGTACACAAAATAACGGATACTGTGGGTAAGTTTTGCGGGGGATTAAATAACTTTTCTAAATACTGCAACCCGGAAGGATCGTTAATGATAGTTTCCCAATCATTAGGAAAGCGCAAGCGAATTCCTGGGGCAATTTGCTGTAATGCTAAAGTGATTAAGGCAGTGTGCGGTAGCGGTAACTGCTCTCGGTGCAAGAGATAACGCCCTAAAGCTAAATTTCGCCACCAAAAGACTAAATAATAACCGCCATACTCAGATTCTAGGGATAAGGAGGGTAAGGGAGTAGCTAGATCGAGGTGAACAATTTTCCAAGGTAGAATGTTCATAAGGATTTAAGAAATTGTTGCAGAATGCGATGTTTGAGGTACAGCACAGCCCAATAAAGCTTGACGCTGTTGGGGATTTAGCCACAACATTCGCCAAATTCCCAGCCACCAGCCACAAGTGAAAATACTGAATACAATGGCATTAGTCACAGATTTGCCGTCTTTTACGGTATAAAAAATATACTTTAGAGCTTTAATACTGTCGCGGATGCCATAACGACAAGAAGCCAGAAACCAACTCGGATAAGATTTTGGCCACAGCATCGAGTCTCCGAATAGTTTGCAACTACCTAAACCCAAGTTAATTTTGTAGAGATAGGGCAAAGACAGGCGATACTCTGGGATGTAATGATGTAAGCGACAAGCAGGATTATACCAAAGCTCGGAAGTTGCAGCCAGACGCAACGCCATTTCCACATCTCCTCCCGATACTAACTTTTTGCCAACGCGATCGGCGAGAAATGTGCGATCGCACCAACCACAGTCCATTATCGCTTGTTTGCGAATTACCATCCCTGCACCCACTAAACAACCCAGGGTTTTGGGACTGTCTCCATGTTCTTGTTGAGCATAGGAATAGGCACAGTCTATGGCATATTGGGGAGGGGGAACTGCCCAATCGAGGATGATGCGACTGCCATAAGCGCCACAATTGGGATGTTGAGCGATAAATTGAGCGGCTTGTTCAACCCAATCGGCTTCGAGAAAACAGTCATCGTCAATAAAAGCTACCCAATCCCCTTGTGCTTCCTTCACACCGCGTAAACGAGCGGGAGTCAGACCTTGAGTGGGTTCTACCACCATTTCCAGCTTAAATTTAGCCAATTGACGGTATTTTTCCACAATTTCGCTAGTATTATCCGTACAATTGTTATTAATAATTAAAACACGCCAATTTATTGCAGAATTAACTTGTTGCTGCGCGATCGCGTCCAGCGCCCGATCCAGTAAATCAGCGTTATTATAAGTACAAATGGCGAGATCGAGAGAAATAGGCTTATTCATGGTGATTTGAATTGACTAAAGCCGGATTAGCCTCAGAAATGGGTAAATCATTCGGAGTCATTGCCCGAATTTTAGCAACCCGACGACGCGATCGCCCATATTCCCCAAATAATCCCTGTACGCCGCCCCACAACTCCGCTAAAATCATTTTGGGGGGTAAACTGTGCTGTCCCAACCCACTCTTAATTAACTGCTTCACCTGATCGCGAAACCACCACCACACCAACGCTCGAAACTTGCCTTGATTATCGCGATCGCTCTCATAAGATTTTGTCACGAACGCCATAAACCCCAAACCCCAACTCCAGTATTGACGCTGCAAACCCGCCAAATCGCGACGATGTTGGTGATACACCAAATAGCGGGGTTCGTAGATAAACGGCGCACCCGATCGCACTACCCGATAAAATATATCCAAATCGCCGCCACCCGGCAAAGGTCTCCCCGTGTCTAAAGCGTCGTCAAACCCCCCAATTTCGAGCAGCAAGGCACGTCTAAGTGCCATATTGCATCCCGCCCCGAAAATTCCCGCTCCGCAAGGATAAAGGGCATTTCCTGGCGCGATCTGACTGTGGCGAATCTTCTCATATCCTCGTCCAAAACCCCCCCGACGCTCAAATAAAATCTGCGCTTCGGTGTCCAACTCGTAAGGCATCACCAAGCCTGTAAACCCCCCTGCATCGGGGTTTTCTGCCCAAGCGGTGCGTAAACCATCGTACCACCCCCGATCCACCACCACATCATCATCCAGAAACGCCAGAAACTCCCCGGTAGCGGTAGCAAGGGCATGATTGCGAGCGAAATCTAATCCGGCTTTCGGTTCGCGAGTATAACGCACTGAGGGAAATTGTGCGACTTTGGTTTTTGTTTGTTCGTCGCTAGGGGCATTATCCACGATTAATATTTCAAATCGGGGCGTATTATCGGGAATTTGTAAAGGAATGAGGGATTTGAGGCAGCGTTCGACGTTTTCCGGTCTATCTTTGGTACAAATCGCTACCGTGAGAGAGGGAAAAGCATCGAGATTAAGTTCAGGAGAAAGGGTATCTCGTAGTTTTTCTTGAATGATTTTTGTGCCAATTTCGGCTTGAATTAAATCTGCTAATTCTTCTTTGCTGAAGGTACTTTCGGGGGGCATTTCTCGTAAAATTAATCCCACAGGGCGATCGCGATACCGCAATTTGAGACCAATTCCCGTATGATTAGCTTCGGTTTTGATGTCTGGTAGCGGTTGTGTGACTTCTATTTCAATGAGTTGATACATTTTTTTATGAGTAGTAAGGGATAAACGCCCTCATCTAAATTTATTGGTTATTCTGACGATTCAATGTTCCCTTAATTAATCATTAATAACCGTGGCTTTATTCGTAATTTAATGTTGATTCATATAATTCCGCAAAACTTGATTTATTAGAGTTTCATATTGGGGAGTTTGTTGCTGAAGCCAGTTGAGAACATCGCGATCTAAAGGCAAAGAAATAGTTTCTTGCGCGATCGCGTCAACTTTGCGAGCATTATGCCAAAATGTATCATCAAGTTCGGGAATTTCTGATGTATCAATCTCGGAGTCGGGGAGATTTTGTAATTGCTTAAGTCGTTCTGGTGATATATTCATAATAAGTTTTTCTTTCTTTTGGAGTGGCCTTTCGGGCTGAGATAAGACGAATATTGCCGTTACGTTCAGTATGGGCGACCATCACAATAACCACATTTCGTATTGTACCAATACTAATTTCTCTATCTTCTTCATAGTCGAATCGTTCGTCAAAGGCAGTAAAAACAATGCCGTTAAAAATTTCTTTGGCTTCTTCAAAACTTATGCCATGTTTTTTGCGGTTTTGTTGATTTTTGCGCTCGTCCCATTCAAACATTGTTTCTGACTGACTTTTGAAAAATATTTAAAGTAGCAAATTGTAACTTTTTCTCATTTCTCTTTGTTCTTTCATTATATTCAATTCATAACTCATTATTCATTCGTTTGTCGATATTGCAAATAATGAAGTTGAGCAAATAAACCATTATTATCGAGGAGTTGTTTGAGGTTTCCCACTTCCACAATGCGTCCTTGTTGTAACACCGCAATTTGATCCGCTTGTTCGATGGTAGAAAGACGGTGAGCAATAACAATAACAGTGCGACTCCGACTAAACTGATCTAACGCTTCTTGGATGAGATGCTCGGAAATCGTGTCGAGGGCGTTGGTGGCTTCGTCGAGGATCAGGATATCGGGATCGCGTACAATTGCCCTAGCAAGGGCTAAACGCTGCCGTTGACCGCCCGATAAACGCATCCCGCGATCGCCCACTGGGGTATCATATCCTTGGGGCAATTCCAAGATAAAATCGTGAGCATTGGCTTGTTTTGCTGCGGTAATAATCTCGGCTTCGCTGGCATTGAGACGACCATAAGCGATATTATCTCGTACTGTACCGCTAAAAATGTAAATGTCTTGACTGACAATAGCAATGCGCGATCGCCACATTTCCAAATTCAATTCCGGTAAAGGGCGATCGTCAACGGTAATCTTACCCTGACTGGGTTCGTAAAAGCGACAAATTAAGTTAATTAAAGTCGATTTTCCTGCCCCCGATGGACCGACTAAAGCGGTGGTTTTGCCTTGGGGAATGACCAGGGAAATGTCTTGTAGTGCGGGTGGGTCTGTGGGAGTATAACGAAAGCTAACTTGCTGGAAATCAATGCCTTTTTGTAATTTGGTAAAGTTAGCATGACCCGATTGGGTATAGGGCTTATCTGTGGGATCGAGAAATAGCATGACATCAGCAATCGATCCCGTCAGGGTTTTGAGTTTGATGCGGTTGCTGTCGAGGAGTTGAATCTGCGGCTGTAAGCGATACAAAATGAACAAAAAAGTCAGTAAAGTGGGTAAAGCTGAGGGATCGCGGACTAATACTACAACTAAAATGCCCAACACCAACGCCCCCGACAGCATTTCATACAGGGGAGTCACCACACCCGATAATAAGTCTACTTTCATAAAGACTTGACTGGTGGTGGTAGAAGCGCGATCGAAGCGGTTTTGTTCGTAGTCTTCCCGGTTAAAAGCCCGAATCGTCCGCATTCCGGCTAATCCTTCACACATCCGCGTCGAAAGTTCTCCATTCGCAATCACGGCTTGACGACCGAGGGAAGTGGAGCGTCTTGTGAGAAACTGGACGCTGAGGGCAATTAAGCTCATCATCACCGCGACAAGTAGGGTTAAACGCCAAGATATCAATAAAAGTAAGATTGTAAAAACAAAAACTGTGGATGCACTGATAAACAGCATTACCAGGAGTCTAATCGCGTCGGTAACTCGCCAAGTTTCCCCGGATAAAGTGTTAAGAAGTTTACCAGAATCTTGGGCTTCGAGATAGCTGTAGTTAATGGTCATTAGTTGCCGAAAAATACGCGATCGCAAGTGATGACCAATTTGGTTTGTTAACCGCGCAAACAGAGCTAAATTGACATAAGCTAAACTGTGTTTGAGAATAATACTGGCAAAGATTAGTAAGGGTAAAACAAAGACACGGCGATCGCTGGGTACAAAACTTAAAAAATTATTCAGCGTTGCTAGTAAGGGGTTATTACTATCGGTTTGATAAGCTTCCGGGTCTAAGTTTTGTAAAAAAGGAATAAATAAACTAATCCCAATTCCTTCGGCAAAAGACGCAATAATTCCGACAATGATAATGGTGGGGATCGACCAAGGATAAAGCCGCAGTAAGGGAAGTAATATTTTAATAGCTTGGGTTAATTTCATCCAATAAATCCCTTTAACGCAAATGTTAGAAGCTATACCCGTTTATTTTAATGATGAGTTAGCCATTGTGCTGTAGTCACGCCCTAATAAGTTATATTTTGCTGGCTTTACTTAGAAGGGTTAGCGAATTGTAGTTTTTTTCCTGACGCAGTGCGATCGCCCCTTTGGATAAAGTGTTAATGGTTTGGTGAAAAACTTTACCCACAAACAGCATCAAAAATAACTTACTTTTTTGTTGCTTGATGTTTTCTAGAGTTAAGTTTGGCGTTGTCGCGATCGCTTCGGAAACTGCACGATTGGGAGACTGGAAACGAGCGAAAAAGGCACTCAACAGCAAGCGGTAAGTGCCGATACGGATTAAGGCCAATAATCCGTGGGCTTGAATCGCTTTTTTCACCCAAAATAAGGTATTATTCCAATCGGCATTACTGGCGCTTTGGTGAGCAAAATAAGTGTACAAGTTACTGCGAGAAATACTGTACAACCAGTGGGGGAGATTGGGGCGATTTTGAGCCACCGTCGCCATGACCAAATCGTGCGATCGCTTCATGGTATCGTAGTTGCAAGACATACTATGACGCAGTTTACGATAACCCACTAAAAATTCCGGCACGACGGCATAATCAGCGACATTAGCTAGGCGTAAATATAAATCCCAATCTTCACATCCTTGAGCATTTTGGGCTTTGAGATTGCTATCATAATCGCCCACTTGGTTCAAATAAGAACGACGAATTAAAGAAGAACTGGCATTGCCTAAAAAGTTGTGACAGACTAAAGTTTTATAAATATCTCCTTCGATATCTGAAGCTCGAAAGCCTCCTCTAATGGCATCATTTTCGTCGATATCTACTGACCAAGAGTACACTAAACCGACTTTTTCGCCCCCCGCGATCGCACAGTTTACTTGCTTTTCAATATTCTCTGGATACCAAATGTCATCGGCATCAATCGGGGCAATAAATTCTCCCTGAGAAGCCCGGATACCGAAGTTCCTGGCAGCAGCAACACCAGCATTTTCTTGTTGTAATAAGAGAATGCGATCGTCTTGTTTGGCATATTGCTCAATAACGGCCACAGTTTCGTCTTGAGAACCGTCATCCACAACGATAATTTCCAAGTTTTGATAAGTCTGAGTCAGGACAGAAATTAAAGTCCGCTCGATAAATAGAGCCGCATTATAAGCCGGAATAATAACAGAAACAAGGGGAAGGATAGAATTATTCATTATAAAAACTGTACAATCGCTGGTAAATTAAGTTCAAAAATACTACATCGTTGCGTTGGTTTTTAGTATTCCTTTTGCTGGACTCCTTACCCTGAATAATGACTGATGTATCCTCAATATAACAAGCCTAAATTACCAAGTTTTATGAGAATTCTACAAAAAGAACTCTTTGTTTAAAGCTTAATTAAAGCTTTTGGTTTTGAGTAATACGGACTCTTGTAATTATAAAAAGATAATTTATTATGACCGAAAATCAATACGACAGCATCATTTTTGTGGCGGGAGGGACAGGATTTGGGGCAAGTCTGGCTGTAACTCTAGGTAACATCAGCGTTGTGGGGAGTTGGGGAGGAGTCAGTTTGGGAATGGAGGCATGACAGGACTCGCAATTTACGGAGGAATAGAGGCGATCGCGTTTCCAGTCACAACGGTATAGTGTATGCTGTGGCTTGTAATGCCGATTATGTCCTAAGTGCCAGTGGCGATCGCACCCTCCGCTTGTGGAATCCCCTTACGGGTAAGCGGATTCGGACTTTCAAGGGTTATCAATGCAGGGTTTGTGCAGTGACGCTACTCCCCATCAAAATACGGCAATCAGTGGCGGTAGCGACGGTATTATTAATATCTGGGACTTAGCCCAAGGCAAGGTCTTGCATCAACTTAAGGCACATAAGCACCCGTGCGGAAAAGTTTACCTATTACAAAATCTCGAAACCCTGATACAGTAAGCGATACAGTAAAAGCGAATAGGTAAAGACTTCTCCATGGCTGCTTACTAATTGGGTGACAGGAGTAGCCATGACTCTTGACGGCAAAATCTTACTGAGTTGTAGCAGCGACAAAACTATTAAAATTTGGCGTTTACCCGATGGTAAGTTATTGCAAAATTTAGTCGGATTGCCTCCCATTGCTTTTAGTCCTAACGGCGAAACTCTAATTACCGCAGCCCCAGGCAATCTGCTTAAGATTTGGCAACAAACCCCTTTGACAAATACCGAAGATATTTTACAATCCCAACCTTGGTCGGATATTTTTGCTGTCGCTCCCGATGCTGATTTTGCTACTGTAAAAGCAGCTTATCGCGCTTTGGTGAAACAGTATCATCCCGACCTCAATCCCAGCCCCGCAGCCCATAGTAAAATGCCAGCTATTAATCAAGCATTTGAGCCATCTTACTTTTCCTCAACGTCTCTAGATGCTTAATCTTTGCTTAAGTTATTGAAAGGCTAAATAAAATTTTCACAAAATTGTCATATTTTTTGTTTATCTTATTAAAAATGAGCATTTTTAAATATTGTTTGAGAAAGCTTGCACTAATGTTTAACTTTGTAACGCCATTTGCCAAAGCTCGCACCTTGCTCATCATCGGTTTAACTACTTTTTTGATAAGTTTCTGGATTCATGGTTGTAGTAACATTTCTCAAAAATTACAACCATTACGCATTGGTATTAGTAGTTGGCCGGGCTTTGATATTGTACTGTATGCCCAGGAAGCAGGCATATTTAAAAAGCGGGGTTTAGAAGTCGAGTTATTACGATTTGAAAGCCAACAAGACTCTATGCGTGCGATGATGCGGGGGTCGCTTGATGCGGTTTTTAGTTCTTTGTGGGATACCATGCAAGTCGATTCGAGAGAAGGCAATCCTGCCTTTATTATGGTGACGAATGTTTCCAATGGTTCTGATGGAATTGTAGCAACCCCAGAGATAAAATCAGTTTCAGACTTAGTAGGTAAAACCGTAGGGGTTAAGTTAGGGAGTGTCGAACATTTAATTTTTCTTGAAGCCTTAGAATTACATAATATTGACCCCAAAACTGTCACAATTGACAATGTATTACAACAAGTCGGGGTGCAAAAGATTAAACAAGGTCAATTAGATGCTTCGGTGACTTGGGAACCGTCCTTGAGTGAGGTAGCAAAAGAGATCGACGGGAATATTATTTTTACGACCCAAGAAGTAGACAGTTTAGTCATTGATGGTTTAATTGCACCGCAAAATAATATTGCTACTCAAAAAAAAGCCTTAACTCAGTTGATTTTGAGTTGGTTTGATTTAATGTAAGCACCCGCGCCAAAATATTTACCTGTTTGCTTTCGCCGTATTTCCTACTATGAAAGGGTTTCGAGATTTGACGATAGGTAAAGTATTCTAGATAGGTGCTTATGTAGTTGAAACTCAACCCGACAATGTATTTCAAATTGTTGCCGAACAACTCAATCAAAACCCAGAAGAATTTGCACGAGATTATGCAGGTTTAAAAAAAGGCGATATTGCCTTGAATGAAGCGATGTTTGCTAATAATGGTCGTCTCAGTCAGGCTAGTAAAGTTATGGCAACATTACTCAAAAAAGACCCCCGTCATGGTCGCGTTATCCGCGAAGATGTAGAAATTAATCCCGAACCCGTATTACAGGCGATCGCCCAGTGGCAACCATGAAAAAACATTGTAAGGCCTCATTGCGTCGCCAGCGCAGTTTATCGCAACAGTTATTAATCGGGTTGGGTGTAGCAGCTTCCCTCGTGGGTTGTGGTGTATTTTGGATTAGTCACGAACTTACCAAAGCCGATTTAAAAACTCAAGTCCAAGAACGAGCAAAAACCATTGTGCGATCGCTCGAATTTGCCACTGAAGGTCTGATCGAAATAAATAATACCGTCGTCTTGCAGCGTGTGGTGCAGAATTATGCCACCCTGGATGCTGTTAGAGAAATTACCGTAGTCAGTCCCCAAGGCACAATTCTGGCTCACAACCAGCCTCAATTTAATAATCACGGCTATTCCTCTATCCATCCTGAGTTAAGCGAAATTTGGCATACTGCGTCCCAAACCAATCAAGAAAGTACCCACACTATCACCCTAGACAATCAAACGCTTCTTGTCCAAGTCAATCCCTTTAGCAGTGTACTATTTGGGGCTACGGGTCAGCGAGGAGTCGCGATCGCCATTCTGGACTTAGAGACAATGCAACAGGGTGTCCAGACCACTTTTTTGACTTCTCTGCTTATTCTATGCGTTGGATTACTCGCAATTGTCGGCTTGATGTGGCTTTTGTTGCAACGCATTGTCTTGCATCCCCTACGTCAACTCAACCAAGCCGTTACCCAAGGGGGAGAAACCGGAATTATCGACCTCAACCAACCGATTTTACGGCCTGACAACGAAATTGGCTTTCTAGCCCAAACTTTTGCCCAAGTCTTTGAGCAACGCACCATTGTAGAACAAGCCTTACGCAAAAGTGAAGCCAGCGAACGTCGTAAAACTGCCAAACTGAAGCAAACTTTAACTGAATTGCAACAAACCCAAGCTCAACTCATCCAAACCGAAAAAATGTCTAGTTTGGGTCAATTAGTCGCAGGAGTCGCTCACGAAATCAACAATCCAGTAGCATTTATTCACGGTAATATTAGCCACACCGAAGAATATGTAAACGACTTTATGAGTATCATTGCAGCTTATCAAACTGCTTATCCTCATCCCGTTGCAGAAGTACAAAATATTCTGGATAATGTGGATTTTGAGTTTTCTAAAAAAGACTTCCCCAAACTACTACAATCTATGCGATTTGGGACTCAGCGTATTCGCGAAATTGTGGTTTCTTTACGCACCTTTTCCCGTTTAGACGAAGCCGAATTAAAAGAAGTTACTTTACAAGATAATGTAGACAGTGCTTTGACTATTTTGCAATATCGTCTCAAAAAAACGGGAATTGAAGTGATTAAAGATTATGCTTCTATTCCCCCTCTTTACTGTTATGCGGGGCCGCTCAATCAAGTATTTATGAATTTATTAAGTAATGCTATTGATGCTTTAGAAAGTCATCCGGTTGAGTCTCCCCAAATCTGCATTCAAACTGCACAACTTCCTGACCGTCGAGTGGCAATTTACATTACCGATAACGGTTCGGGAATGACCCCAGAAACTCAAGCCAAGTTGTTTGAACCTTTTTTCACCACTAAACCTGTTGGGAAAGGAACGGGTTTGGGTTTAGCTATTAGTTATCAAATCATTGTGGAACGTCACCAAGGACGCTTATTTTGTCAGTCGGAGTTGGGAAAAGGGACTCGGTTTACTATTGAGATTCCGATGCTACTTTTTTCATCAAACTCAATTAATTAACGTCAGTTTAGGATAACAAATTTGGGTTTGTTTTTCGATATTAGCTTGTCTTTATTGTTGTTTTTTCAGGGGGACTAGCCCCCCTGAACCCCAACAGTGCGCGTTCCCTTGCGCCTTACGGCGACGCGGGGTCGCTCGTCTTACGGCGACGCGGGGTCGCACTGCCCCTGGGTGAGGCATTCCGCCCCCAGACCCCCCGAATATGGGGGCGAAACGTAAGTTATTGAGTTTTCTGGTAAAGGCAATGCACTGTTACTGGTGGAGACAATCTTTTAGAGAAATTGCTTTGTTGATTTCACCTTAGAAGCTTATCCCGAATTCACGTTAATTAGGCAAAACATCAATAACCAGCAATCCAGTCTAACTCAACTGTACGACTGCGCGATCGTTGAGGAGGATGGTATCGGTGAGTAAATCTTCCACAGTAAGCCTTAGAGTGCATTGAGAATCGACGAGAAACGATAATTTGACGCGATCGCTCCCCGGATTACCAGGCGGGTCGAGAAGGGCAATGGTGCGCCCACTGTCGCTATCGTTGAGAGGTTGGACGGCGGTTTCTCCACTGTCGAGGGTGCGGGTGACGAGGCGATCGCCATCGAAATAAACTTCGGTTGCTCCGGTTTCTGCGCCCAATTCTCCGATAATTAGCTCAATTTTGGGCTGATTGTCTATAGATGCTCCCAAAAACAACTCTACAGGCTGATTCATGGGGTAAGGCTGTCCGGCTTTGATAATGGGATGCCAACTGTGACATTTTTCGCGACGATTCCAATAGCGAATGCCGTAACTGTGATATAGAAAGTCTTTGACTTCAATGCCTTGGGCTAATTGTAATGCCCCCGACGCGATCGCGCTAAAGGGTTTTTGGGCTTTAATTTTATTGGGGGGAAAGTAGTTCTCGATCCAGGTTTGAATTGCGGGGATTTGAGTTGTACCTCCGACTAATAAAACGGCATCTATTTCATCAATAGTAATGCCTTGTAAGCGACTATTTTGTAATACTTGGGTCATTAAGTTATCGAGAGTTGTAAAAAAGTCATGTTTTGTCAAAATCTCCACAAATTGGGAACGATTTAATTCCAGTTTATAAGTTTCTAAAGTTTCATCGTCAAAGTAAGCTTCTGTGGCTTCTGGGACGGCAGAAAGTTTAATTTTTAAGCGTTCGACTAAGCGAGAAATAATCGGTGTTTTCTCAATATTTTGTTGCTGGATAAAGTAATCCATGAGCCAATTGTCGATATCCGAACCCCCCAGATTTTGTCCGGCCTTGGCTAGAACGCGAGCCGTTTTAACTTTCTGATTGGTATTTTCATTGAGATTGCGATCGCCCCATTTCAAAATAAAACCCAGGGGCTTGGTTTTCACCTGGTTTGCAGTTGCATCCAGACTCACTAAAGAAAAATCCACCGTACCGCCGCCAAAATCAACTACCAAGAGATTATTGCTGCTGATGGTCTCGTAACCCAAAGCTGCGGCGGTTGGTTCATCAATTAAGCGAATTTTCTCAATATCT
This sequence comes from Jaaginema sp. PMC 1080.18, assembly GCA_035968055.1. Lineage (GTDB taxonomy): Bacteria > Cyanobacteriota > Cyanobacteriia > Cyanobacteriales > Spirulinaceae > Jaaginema. The sequence continues at coordinate 59,199 of JAWQFT010000005.1, forward strand.
GCGGTTTGAAAAATTTGACCAATCCAGTGACGATAGGCTTCAAAACTATCAACAGGAACGGTTAAAACGAGCGAATCAATTTGACTTGATTCTTGAGTTTTTAAAACATTAATTAAATTCAGTAAAAACCATTCGCCAACTTTTTCAAAAGTGAGGTTGCAACCATCCAATTCGGGCAAAAACCCTTGAATTTCTGTACCGATGCCTCGTTTAAAATTACGCCAAAATCGCGCATCGGCGGCCAAATCCAAGCCGCGATCGCGCACTTCTTGACCCCAAAGAACGCGATCGGCGCTGGCATCCTCGACATACAGCAAACTGGGAATCAAGGGAGGGTTATCGGCAACTTGTTGAGCAAAAGTAGAGAGGTTGATGATTTCAGGTTTTTGGCTGGCAGCATTCCAACGGGCGATCGCGGTGTTGCTTGTGCCAAAGTCAATCGCGTAAGCAGTCATGGGATAATTTAATTAAAAAACATTAAGTTTTGAAGCCAATTTTACAATTTGTAATTTCCTAAATCCAAACAAAAATATAAAGATCAATATTACAGACTGTAAAATCCCCAATTCTTTCGGAGAAAATACCTCAAAATTAACTTAGGGTGTGTCACAATCTTATTATTTGGGATTTTGAGTTGTTATTTCCTTATCAAGCTCCTCGGTGCGGCTGAACCCTTAGCAATTGTAAAGAAATATTTTCTGCAAAATTGGACATCGCTAAATTTACAACTATGACTGTCTCTAACTCTACACCCTCCCCGACTGCTGCTTCTGTTGCCCCCTCCAATTTAGCCGCCGTTCGAGCTTTGCGATCGCACCTCGAACAAGCCGGACTCCTCGAACGGGCTGACATTCAGCAATATTGGCGACAAATCGAGCAACTTTCCCAGAATAGCGCCAATTTCGCTCGTAATACCCCTAATACAGCTTCAAATCACCAAGAACGCCAGCGTTTGAGCCAAATCTCCGCCGCCCTCCGCAGTACAGCTTCCCGTAACGCCCTGTTGCAAACCACCGTCACCGAATTGCAACGGGCTTTGCAATGCGATCGCGTCACCCTATGTCGCCTCACCAACCCCGATCGCGTCCTGGTGGTTGCCGAAGCCATGATTCCCGGCTACACCCCCACCCTCAAACAAAGCTTTCCCGTCACCTGCTTTCAACCCGAAACCTACAAAAACGGCACATCCCAACCCCTGATTGCCATCGACGACATCTACACCGCCCAATTTAGTCCTTACGGGCTGCAACTCCTCGAAAAATACCAAGTCAAAAGTCAATGTGCCATCCCCATTCTCCTCGAAAATCAGCCTTGGGGTTGGCTCGTTGCTCAAACCACCGAACGGCAGCGCTTGTGGCAAGAAAGCGACCTCACCCTGCTATTGCACCTCGCTACCGAACTCAACGCCCAACTGCAACCCTACAAATTCCGCTATCAACTTCAGCAAAAAAACCGTTCTGAGGATGTTTACAACAAAATTGTTGAAGATGTACGCTCCGAAACTACCGACATTGATAAGCTTTTTGCGAACACCTGTACCGAAGTGCGTCAAGTTTTGCAATGCGATCGCGCCCTGATTTATCGCTTTAAACCCGACTGGACGGGAGAAGTCATTGCCGAATCCGTCGGACGGGGTTGGGTGTCCCTCCTGATCGAACAAGATAAAGAAGAATCCCTCAGAAGCGATCGCACCGATGACGACCGTTGCATCCTCAAAAAATTCGCCAAAGGCAGCAACGAAGCCAAAGACACCTACCTCAAAGATACCCAAGGCGGCCCCTACGCCCTCGGTAAGCCCTACACCAGCATCAACGACATCTACAACGAAGGCTTCTCTCCCTGTTACATCGACACCCTAGAAAAATACCAAGTCCGGGCTTACGCGATGGTTCCCATCTACCATAACGAGCAGCTTTGGGGCTTACTGGGGGCCTACCAAAACTCCGGCCCCCGCTACTGGAGTGAAAGCGAAGTACAACTGCTCACCCGTTTGAGTGCGCCCTTGGGAGTCGCTTTGCAAAAATCCTCAGCCCAAGCGCAAATTGACTCAACCAACGCCCGACTCAGCCAAACAGCCCAACGAGATGCCGCCCTCGTGCAAACCGTAGAACGCCTGTGGCAAACCCTCGATATCGATACTATTTTTACCACCGCTACCGACGAACTGCGATCGCTCATTGAAGTCGATCGCGTCACTCTTTATCGCTTCGAGGGCAAAGAAGCCGGGCAATTGGTCTCCGAAGCCGTCGGACGCGATCGCTCCCCCTGGTCAGCAGAAAACAGTTCCAGCTTTCAGCGCGACCTCCATAACCTTTACGACCGCGATCGCCAAGACTTCAAAACCCGCAACGCCACCTTACGCCGCATCACCAACATCGAAAAAGCCGGATTTGCCATCCCCGTTCAAGAAAAACTCACCAGCCATAACATCCACGCTTATCTTAGCGTTCCCATTACCCAAAACGGCAAAATTTGGGGCATTATGACCGCTTACGACCACGAAAAAGAGCGAGATTGGCAACAAGCCGAAGTCAACATTATCGCCCAACTCGGCAAACAACTAGAAGTCGCGATTCAGCAAACCCGTTATGTGACCCAACTCGAACAAAAAACCACCGAACTCGCCGAAGCCGCCGAACGCGATCGCGCCATTGCCACCACCCTCGACCGCATCCGCAACTCCTCCAACCTCGACAACATTTTCCGCACCACCACCCAAGAACTGCGCCGTCTCCTCAAAAGCGATCGCGCCATTGTGTATCAATTCAACGAAGATTGGAGTGGTCAAGTCATCGCCGAATCCGTAGGGAGTGGTTGGGTGTCTCTCCTCAGCGAACAAAAAGAAGACGAAATCTTACAAGGCGATCGCATCCAAACCGATCGCTGTATCATTCGCCAATGGTCTCATAGCAAAATTGACACCGACACCTACTTGCAAAAAACCGGGGGAGGACGCTACAGCCGCGGCCAAAAATACACCTGCGTTGACGATATTTATCAAGCCAACTTCCCCGCTTGTTATATAGAATCCCTAGAAAAATACCAAGTCAAAGCCTACATTATCGTTCCCATCTTTCAAGGAGAAAAACTCTGGGGCTTGTTGGGAGTGTACCAAAACTCCGGCCCCCGCCAGTGGCAAGAACGAGATGTCAACCTCATGCTGCGAGTGGGAACGCCCCTAGGAATCGCCCTGCAACAATCCACCACCCTCAATCGCCTCGACCGACAAGCCAAACAAGAAAAAGTCATCGGCAAACTATTAGAGAAAATCCAACAAGCCCCCGGTACAGATTTTATTTTCCGGACTACCTGTACCGAAGTGCGGCAAGCCCTTGAAGCCGATCGCGCCATTGTGTATCGTTTCCGAGAAGATTGGAGTGGGGAAGTCATTGCCGAATCCGTGGGGAGTGGTTGGACATCCCTGCTGATCGAACAAAAACAAGACGAGGTACTAGGGGGCGATCGCATTCAAACCGACCGTTGTATCCTGCGTAAATGGGCGAGTGGTACGCGCATCGACCTCGACACCTATCTTCAAGAAAATGCTGGCGGTAAATATGCCCAAGGAGAAAAAGTCACCCAAGTCGATGATATCTACGCCAAAGACTTTCCCCCTTGCTACATCAACAGCCTAGAGAAATATCAAGTCCGGGCTTATATTATTGTTCCCATCTTCCAAAGTGGCAAACTCTGGGGCTTGCTGGGAGTGTATCAAAACTCCGGCCCCCGACGCTGGCAAGAACCCGAAGTGAGCCTCATGACCCGCCTGAGTGCGCCCTTGGGAGTCGCTTTACAACAAGCCGAAGTCCGCGAACAACTCTCCGAGCAATCCGAACAAATGGCGCTTTTAGCCCAACGAGAGAAAATGGCTAAAGAGCAATTGCAACAACGCGCCGTACAGCTTCTGATGGCGATTAAACCCTCTTTTGAAGGCGACCTTACCGCCCGCGCCCCCATTACCGAGGATGAAGTTGGCACCATTGCCGACGCTTATAACAATACTTTGCAAAGCCTACGGCGCATTGTCGTTCAAGTGAAAGCCGCCGCCGATAAAGTCGCCCAAACCTCCAGTATGCGGGAAGTTTCCATTTCGCAACTTGCCCACCAAGCCCAAGAGGAACTGCAAGCCATCGAAGCCACCCTCATCCAAATCCAAGACATGGCACATTCTACCGAAGCAGTGGTGAGCAACGCCCAACAAGTGGAACTCGCCGTTGCTCGGGCTAACCAAACTGTATCCCTCGGTGATAATGCCATGAACCGTACCGTAGACGGCTTCTCCGAAATTCGCAAAACCGTAGCAGAAACCAGCCAAAAAATCAAGCGTTTGGGCGAATCTTCGCAAAAAATCACTAAAGTGGTGAATTTAATCGGTAACTTTGCCACTCAGACCAACTTACTTGCCCTGAATGCCGCTATTGAAGCCACTCGCGCTGGGGAATACGGACGAGGTTTTGCCGTCGTTGCCGACGAAGTGCGATCGCTCGCGCGACAATCAGAAGACGCAACCAACGAAATCGAGCAAATCGTCCTCGAAATTCAACAAGAAACCAGCGAAGTTGCCGCCGCTATGGATACCGGAATTCAGCAGGTGGTATCCGGGACAAACCTCGTCAACGAAACCCGGCAAAACCTCAACGAAATCGTTGAAGCCACCGCCCAAATTAGCGAACTGGTTGCCGGGATTACCCAAGCCAGCCAAACCCAACAAGGGCGATCGCGAGACGTGACTCAAACCATGCAAAACGTCGCCGCGATCGCTCGTTCGACTTCTGAAGATGCTATCTCAATCTCGGCTTCTTTCCAAACTTTGATGGCAACTGCCGAAGAATTGCAAGCTTCTGTGGGTCAGTTTAAGGTGGATTAGTTTCAGTTATCAGCGCCTAAGGGGCAGTAGGCATTGGGGGGGGAGTGGAAATTTTGCCCCAGAAAGGAGGTCAGAAACTTTGGCCTATGGGGTAGACTCTAAAAAAGACTCAAAGCTAGACCAGATAAGCGTTACAGCCGAAAAAAGTGGATTTAACGTTTCAAAGAGAGTCATCAGTCAACAGTTTTTTGGGCAGTAGGTCTTGGGCAGTGGGCATTGGGCAATCGGCAATCGGGAAGAAATTGGAATTGTGACGAGTCACCAACAACCAACAACCAACAACCAACAACCAACAACCAAAAATGTCCGATTGGTGGCAAGACTGCGAAAAAGAAGTCCTCAAATTGCTGGGGATTCAGACGATCAAATCGACTCAGGAACAGCAAAAGATGGCGGGTAATCTTAACGTAGAACGCGAACAAATTTACATTGACTTTCTGCACGAAGCCCAAGAACTTTTGCAAATTATTGAGCAAGAATTGTTATCGTTGCGGGAAGATCATTCCACCGCTAAAGTCCATAATCTCATGCGGGCTGCCCACACCCTCAAAGGCTCGTCAGCCAGTATGGAGTTACAAAACCTCAGCCAAATTGCCCACGGTTTAGAAGGCGTTTTTAAATCTTTATACAACCCAGAATTGCAAATCGATGCCGAACTCGAATCACTTTTGTTTAAAGCTTATGAATATCTACAACTGGCAGTAACTGAGGCAAGTTTACGACGTACCCAAAATAACCCTAAAATTTTGAATCAAGCAGCGAGTGCTTTAGCCGCAGTTCAGCAAAAACTGGGAAGTTACTTTAATCCAGATGCTGAGATTCCTTCCTCGGAGGAGTTGGGATTTGATATTGTAGGTTCGATTTTTGAAGTAGGGGTGCAACAACGCATTGAGGAGTTAGAACGAGCGATCGCGACAGGGGATAAAGAGACTATTAGTAACACCATTACGGCGGCTAATACGATTTTTATGGGTTTAGCAGAATCTTTGAATTTACCGGGATTTGGCGAAATTGCCCAACTCACCGAAATTGCCGTGGAAAGGTATCCCCAGCATATCCTAGAAATTGCCCCGATCGCCCTAGAAAACTTAGTTGCCGCTCAAAAACAGGTATTAGAAGGCGATCGCGAAGAGGGAGGTCAAGCTTCTGAATCTCTGCGGGCTTGGGTTCTCGAAACTCTGCCTGAAGCGACAGAGGCTTTGTTTGATGCTTCGACTACCATTGATATTGATTGCGCCCAAATGTGGGATTTAGCCCCAGAAACTGTTGCTGTACCAGAAAGCAAGAACGGGAGCGATCGCGCCTCAGAACCCAGTATCGACAGTATCTTTGGCAATATTAGCACCAACGATCTCGAAGAATTTGGTCACTTTGACTCCATCCCCGAAGAGACAGAAACCGTTGATTTTAGCTCGCAAATCGAGCCTGTTGAAGATATTGACCCCATTCTTGAACCTGCCTCTACCCCCATAGAAACCGAAAACCCCAACCCCCCGACTCCAGTTCCCCTCAGTAACAGCCATCAAACCGTGCGGGTGGAAGTAGATCGCCTCGAACAACTCAACTTTCAAGCCGGGGAATTATTAATCGAGCAAAATAATCGAGTTGTACAGAACGATTTGATGTTGGGGGCTTGGCGAGATTTGCGATCGCGGATGCAGCAACACGCCAAAACCCTCAATCGCTTGTTATCTTGGCAACTGAGTCAGGTTGAGACTCAGTGGGTTAGTCAGGGTTTGACCCGTTTCTCAAGCAACGAAGGATTGTCCTCTCCCCATCTAACCCATTTAGACAGTCTGGAGTTAGAACAATACAGCGAATTGCGCCTCTTGCTGCAAAAAGCCCAAGAAGAAATGGTGCAAATGGAAGAATGCGCCGAAGGATTGGACTTATTTACCCGCAGTAGCCATCAAACTCTCCAAAAACAACAAAGACTGCTCAAAACCGTCCAAGATAACCTAACCTGGGCGCGGATGCAGGAGTTTGGCAGTACCCTAGAACGCCTCGAACGTTTAGTGCAACAACTCCACCATCAGCATCAAAAAGAAGTAGAATTCAGCCTCGAAGGGGCAAAAGTCCCCATTGACAAAGCGATCGCCCAAAACCTCTACGACCCCTTATTGCACCTCGTCCGCAACGCCTTTGCCCACGGCATCGAGTCCCCAGAAGAACGCACTCAACAAGGAAAACCCGCCGTTGGTCGCATTACCATCCGCGCTTACAATCAAGGCAATCGCACCTTTATCGAAGTGAAAGACGATGGCCGCGGTATCGACTACCCCAAAATACGCGATCGCGCCCTGGAACGCAACCTCATTACCGCCACCCAAAACCTCACCCCCCAAGAACTCCACAACTTGATTTTTACCCCCGGCTTTTCCACAGCCCCCGATGTAGACGATCTGCGGGGTCGCGGTGTGGGTTTAGATGTAGTACAGTCCTATATCACAGCGATTAATGCCACCCTCGCGGTACACACCCAAGCCCAGCAAGGTACAACCTTTACCATTCGTCTGCCCTTAACCTTGAGCATTGCCAAGCTGATTGTGTGTCAAGTAGGGAAACTCGCTTATGCTGTTCCTGCCGACAGCATCGACCAAATTATCTTACTGCAACCCCACCAAGTCAAACAAATCGGCCCGCAACGGGTTTTGCAATGGCAAAAAAGCCGCAGCAACGGTAAAACCAGCCCCGAACAAACTCTGCCTTTGTATCGGTTAGGGGATTTAATTCACTACACCTCGCCCCTGGTTCCC
>JAWQFT010000006.1:0-66151 GCA_035968055.1 Jaaginema sp. PMC 1080.18
ATATTAAATATTGTAAATTATCTGTAACACAAGTTGCATTTTTTTCTTAAAGATGCTTTTGGTTTTCAATTTGACTCAAATTGGCGATTAATTGCCAAAAATCCTGCAAAATTTCCGAAGAATTAGCGGCAGTTAAAATGGGTACATGAACGAAAATACAAGACTGCGGCAAGCCTTGAGCCTCAAAATAACTTAAAACCCGAAAATACAGACCTTCGCAGACAAATTTACCCGCATCGTGACTAATTTGGGTATTTTTTAAAGAATGAAGTAAAAGTTGTAAATTAAGAGAAGGTCGCAACTGGCGATCGCCCCAACAAGCATTCGATTCAATCGTCAGCTGCGATCGCGACTCTGCCATGCCGCAACAAACCACCCAATGAGGGTGTAATGCCTCAATTTGCGCGATCGCCTGCTGACTGGCTAACTCTACATCCACAGGCAACTTTCGCAAAAACGTCAAAGCCACCCCAGACAAGGTTTGAGTCGTCATCAACCCCAGTAAATCGTCCGAGGAATTTGACCCCTGATGGGGTAGCCAAGTTTGAAACGACGTTAACAAAAGTTTGACCGTCATTTCACTTCAACCTACATCTTAGCCATTGCTGTCAGTGTCAAATCCGTCATTCGCCATTCGGCAAAAAGCTGCTCGAACAACTCCTGAGTCGCCACACTCATATCGCCATCAGGAGCAACAATTCCCCCTGGAATAAACGTACCGCGATCGCTCACAAAATTTAAACGTAACGCCCCACTTTCGTCCGATTGTACATACAACCGTCCCCTTGCTAACACTTGTCCCGCTCGACTGGAAATCGCACAACGCATGAATTTCTCGACTTTCTCAACTTTTTTGTACTGTACCAAGTTGACGCAGGAACTCCAACGGCAACCCATCCGCATCCGCCAAAAAAGCCACCTCATAGACGCGATCGCCAATCATTTGTTGTGTAGGCTCAAGAAGCACATTGAGGGGGGTAGACAGGGCAGTTTCGGAGCGATCGCGCAACTCCCGCAACCAACTCCCCAAATCCTCAGTCATCTCGCTGAGATCGAAAGACAAATGATAATAACCCGTGTAATGCTCGTCCCCAAACGCATCCGGAGTCGCCTTCGGTTCGGGAATTTGGATCAACTCGATGCGTCCTCCCAGCCCTTCTAGCCAACAAGCCAAAGTGTAGCCCGTGGTAAAGCGATCGCCCACCGTAAAACCCAGTAACTCATAAAACGCGATCGCCCGATGAATATCCGCCGTCCGAATTGACGCATGGTGAAACATAGCTTTACTCAAACAAGCGAAAATAAGGATAACGTACCGGAACCCCCGGTTCTTTCTCCAAATCGAAATTAATCACCTCCCAACAGGGATTTTCGCTAGGATCGGGGCTAAACGTCACAGGTAAGCCGTACAATCGCGGTAACTGGGACTCAGACACAGTTCCCCGATAAGGAGTGCTGCGTTCGAGATAAGCACTCACCAAATCGCGATAACGACGAGCAATAATCACCTTCGTCGCGCGATAACCTTGGGTATAAAGACGATCGAGCGCTTCGTGAATTTCAAAGCGAATGCCGTCAGGGTGGGTATGCTGTCGATACCACTCCTCCTCCCAAAATCGCCAATGCCGTCCTGATTGTAAATGTACCAACTCTCGCGTTTTCGGGTCAGCTTCAAAAGCACCGTGACGGGGACACAAATAAGTATCGGTTAATGTCAATGCAGGAATCGTTTGGCGACAATGAGGGCATTTAATCTCTGCACCAAAGATGGGATACTGCAAACCTGGGTTCATCATTAGGGATTCATTGGGAGTACAGTTCTGGTATTGACCAGTAGCAGTGGTCTCATTATATCGATTGACAGCACCTAATTGGTTGTTGGTTATTTGTTCTTGGTCTTTGCCACAAAAAGGCGATCGCCAAACTGGGCTTTTTGGGTAAATTTTCAAAAAAGCTCAAAGCTTTATCATACAGGCATTTCAGCCTTTAAAATTAGATTTAATCTTGCCAGCGCGAGCGATCGCCATCTTTGCCTAAATCTGTTTTTCTGCTAAAAAATGAACCAACACCCCTTTTTTTCACCCATTTCTTTAACATCTCCTGACTTAACTTCAGCCGCCTTTATTGCCCCCAATGCCACAGTAATCGGCGATGTTACCCTTGCGACAGGCGTTAGTGTTTGGTACGGGGCAGTTTTGCGGGGAGATGTCGAAAAAATTACCATTGGCGCACATACTAACATCCAAGATGGCGCAGTTTTACACGGCGATCCCGGTCAGCCTACCATTATCGAAGATTACGTTACCATCGGCCATCGTGCCGTCGTACATTCAGCTTATATTGAAAAAGGCTGTCTCATTGGTATTGGTGCGATCGCCCTCAATGGCGTGCGGATCGGGGCAGGGAGTATCATTGGAGCAGGCTGCGTCGTTACCAAAGATGTCCCCCCGCGATCGCTCATGGTAGGCGTTCCTGCCAAACGTCTCAAAGAAATCACCGACATCCAAGCCAGAGAACTCATCGAACACGCTCAACATTACGAAGAATTAGCCCTAGCTCATAAGGGGCAGTAGGCATTAGGCAGTGGGCAGTAGGGGGATTGGGGAGTAGGAAATGCTCTAACCGTTATAGAATAAAACTGTTTCCGTGCTAAATTATTTCTCCCAATCAGGATTGTAGCAATGGCAGCGATCGCAGTAATCGATTACGACATGGGAAACTTACACTCCGCTTGTAAGGGACTCGAAAAAGCCGGGGCAACCCCCACCATCACCGACTCCCATAAAGACATCCAGAATGCTGATGCTGTCGTGCTTCCCGGTGTTGGAGCTTTCGATCCCGCCATGCAACATCTGCGATCGCGAGACCTAGTATCTCCCATCCAAGACGCGATCGCCAGTGGTAAACCTTTCCTCGGTATTTGTCTGGGTTTACAAATCCTTTTTGACGGCTCAGAAGAAGGCACAGAACCCGGTTTAGGCATTATCCCCGGTACTGTACGCCGCTTCCACTCCGAACCCGGCTTAACCATCCCCCAAATCGGTTGGAATCAACTCCACTTCAGCCAACCCCATTTGCCCCTTTGGGCGCAACTGGGCGAAAATCCTTATGTGTACTTTGTCCACTCCTACTACGTCGCCCCCCAAAACCCCGAAGTCACCGCAGCCACAGTCACTCACGGTTCGCAAACCGTCACCGCCGCGATCGCCCAGGATAACCTCATTGCCGTCCAGTTCCACCCCGAAAAGTCCTCAAAAGCAGGCTTACAACTGTTAGCGAATTTCGTCAGTCAAGTACGCTCCAAAGCTCTGATTTAAATTGCTAACTTGCTGTGTTTTACGGCGTTGCTGTTATTGGTTATTGGTTGTTCGCTAACATCCCCAATCCCTACTGCCCAATGCCCAAAACACTGATGACTGTTGACTGACGACTGATAACTGAAAAAACTGCCCCTTAGAGACTGATAACTGAAATGACTTCCACTAAACCGCAATCCGCTTTCTCCAGTAACGAAAATAACCCCGCTCAAACCCCCACGGTGAATGCAATCTCTCTGAGCTTTAGCGCTACCTTTAGCTCTACCTTTATTGCCATTCTCCTGGCTGAAATGGGAGATAAAACCCAACTCGCTACCCTGCTGATGAGTGCTGAATCCCACGCCCCTTGGACAGTATTTACCGGAGCCGCGATCGCCCTACTGACGACCAGTTTAATCGGTGTTTCCCTGGGTTATTGGCTCTCCAAGCGCGTCTCCCCCCGCACCATGAACCTGGCCGCCGCCACCATGCTATTATCAGTATCTGTACTTTTACTGTGGGACGTAGTACAAGGGTAATGGATTGGCAACTACTCGGACTCAGTTTTATAACCGTATTTATCGCCGAAATTGGCGACAAAAGTCAACTCGCCGCGATCGCTCTTAGTGGTAGTTCCCAGTCCCCTAAAGCCGTCTTTCTCGGTACAGCCAGTGCCTTACTCCTCGCCAGTTTCCTTGGTGTTCTCGTCGGCGAAGGCTTTGCCCAAATTTTGCCCACTCGCCTCCTCAAAGCCCTTGCTGCTATGGGTTTCGCCGTATTAGCTCTCCGCATTGTCTGGCTAGGGGAAGCTGATGACTGAAGTTACTTTGCCTCCATCCAATTTTTGCCAGTATAAGCTTCAACTTTTAAGGGTACTGTCAACTCAACTGCATGAGTCATTGTCTCGTGAATCTTTGGTTCTAATTCCTTCCATTCATCTGGGGGAACTTCTAACACTAATTCGTCGTGAACTTGTAGTAATAATCGGGCTTCGTAATTTTGTAAAATGTCGTGCAGTTTTACCATTGCTATTTTAATAATATCTGCACTAGAGCCTTGAATAGGGGCATTAGCCGCAGCCCGTAAGAGTTGAGCATCTCCTCGATTAATACTTTTTAAATCATCTAAATCGATATCTTCTGGGTGACTTCCTCGCAGTTGTGTTAAAGCCGGACTTGCAAAGTTAAAATAACGGCGGCGATCGCATATTGTTGTAACATAACCGTGGGCGATCGCTTCTTTTTTCATTTGGTCGAGATAAGCAAAAATGCGAGCATAACGAGAACGATATCTCTCAATAAATTCTTTCCCTTCTGAAGCACTCACTCCTGCTTCTCTGGCAAAACGTTGCGCTCCCATACCATAGATTACTCCAAAGTTAATCGTTTTACCCATACGCCGTTCGTCGTTTGTCACCTCCTCGTTTTCAAAAAGTAATTGAGCGGTGACGCGATGCACATCTTGATTGTTGCGATAAGCTTCTACTAAAACGGGTTCTTGACTCAAATGAGCTAAGATTCTTAACTCAATTTGGGAGTAATCAGCCGACGCGAGTAGCCAGCCATTTTTCGGAAGAAAAGCTTGACGAATTTGTCGAGAAAAGGCGCTACGAATGGGAATATTTTGCAAGTTGGGATTAGATGAAGACAAACGTCCTGTCGTAGTAACTGCTTGGTTGAAGTCTGTATGAATTCGTCGGGTATTTTTCCTTTCTAATGCAGGCAAAGCATCTACATAGGTAGATTTTAATTTGGATAAAGTACGGTAATCTAAGATTTTATCAATGACGGGATGATCGCCTTGTAGCTTCTCTAAGGTAGCATGGTCAGTAGAATAGCCAGTTTTGGTTTTACGAGATTTTTTCTTATTAAGATTTAGCTTTTCAAAAAATAACTCGCTCAGTTGTTTAGGCGATCCTAAATTAAACTCTTCTCCTGCATCTTGGTAAGCACCTTGTTCGATTTTTTGTAAGTCTTGTTCGAGTTTTACAGACAAGTCTTTGAGATATTTGCTATTAATACGGATTCCCCGTCTTTCCATCGTTGCTAAAACAATTTCTAGGGGTTGTTCCACTGCGAATAATAATTTTTTCAACCCCGGACAGCTTTCTAATTCGGCGGTAAGTTTAGGGACGAGACAGTAGGTTGCATAAACATCCATACCGCAGTATAAAGCAACTTTTTTAATTTCAAGATCGGCAATAGTTTTTCCTTTGGGAATGTCGAGATCGCTGTAACTTTGAGATTCAATTCCTTCGAGATAGCGTAATGATAAATCTCCCAAATTGTGGCTTTTTTCTGGAGATAGAACATAACTTGCCAGCATCGTATCAAAGACGACTCCAGCTAAGTCAATCTGCTGTTGCCAGAGAACTAGGCGATCGAATTTGGTATTTTGGAATACTTTAGGATAGCGATCGCTCTCTAAAATAGGTTTTAATATTTCTAAAACTTGCTCGGATTTGAGTTGCGTTCCTTGAGTGTGATTGAGGGGAATATAGGCAATGTCTTTAGGCTTTTCTCCCCAACAGCAACCTAACCCGACTAACTCGGCGGCAAAGGTATCAAGAGAGGTAGTTTCTGTGTCCCATGCAACGGGTTGGGCTGCGTCAGTTTGACACTCTAGTTGTCTAACTAAGGCTTCTAGTTTTTCTGGAGTATCAATAATTTGCGGTTGAATGATGACGCTTTCAATAGTTTGAGCATTCTCGGTATCTTCGGTACTGAAGAACCACAATGATTCGTCTTCTGGTTCATTAGAAATTACCGTATCTGTTGTATCTAAACTTTCAGAAACTAACTCTCCCCCAAATTCTGCTTGAAGTTTGTTAATTTGAGTTAAAAAGTTTTTGAGTTCTAGTTTTTCCAACAAAGGGGTTAAAGCTGCGCGTTCAAAGCCCCGTAATTGGCAATCTTGGAGTGTAATTTCTAGGGGAGTATCGTACTTCAGTTGAGCTAAATATTGAGAATGTTCTGCGTCGGCTTTGCCCGTTTCAAGTTTCTTGCGATTCGCACCTTTAATGCTTTCCAGGTGTTGATAGATATTGGTTAAGGTTTCATATTCTGTTAACAGCTTAACTGCGGTTTTTTCGCCAATTCCGCGTACTCCTGGAATATTATCTGATTTGTCACCACACAAGGCTTTGTAGTCTACTACTTGAGCAGGAGTAATCCCTAAACGTTCTAGAACATCAGCTTCGTTAACTTCTACAATTCCGGTATTTCTGTTACTCCGAATTGCTTGTTTATCAAAGTATAAAACACTGACATTTTCGCGATCGCTCACTAACTGAAACAAGTCGCGATCGCCCGTTACAATTTTAACCGGATAACCCTTGGCTGTGCCTTGTTTTGTTAAAGTTGCGAGGACATCATCGGCTTCATAACCCTCCACCGCAGCCATCGCCAGATTGAGCGCAGACAGCAGTTGTTTCAAATTTTTGATATCTGGAGCAAAATCATCGGGAGCGGCGGCTCTATCAGCTTTATAGGTTGCGTCAGCGTCATGTCTAAAAGTGGGTGCAGCCAAGTCAAACGCGATCGCGAGAAGTTGCGGTTTTTCGGCTTGCATCACTTGTAGCAAGGATTTAAGAAAGCCAAAACAAATATTAGTCGGAATTCCTGTCGTAGTGCGTAAACCACCATCTTGGTTTTTCGCAAAGGCAAAATAAGAACGATAAGCCAAGGAATGGCCGTCAATAAGAACTAAGGTAGGGGGTGTTGCTGTATTCGTCATAATGGTTATTGTACAAAAATTTTGGGGGGGCGATCGCCCTTGAGAAAAAATGCTTGTATCGTCTGCAATGTAGGGGTTTAGCTGCTCCTTGCTGCGACAAAATAGCGTTAAATTTCTCGCGAATCATTGCAAAATATAAATAACCATGAAGTTTTATAAAAACCTCTGGACTTGAAGAAAAGGCAACTGTTATGTTGATTTGTATCGAGGCACAACGAAGTCACCATCTTCGTCCCAAAGGGAACTTAGAGCCTGTGCCAATAACTGCTCTAGTTCAACTCAACTAACTTGAAACTGGGCGATCGCGCCTTGTATTCAACAGCAAACCATGATGGTCTCGTCCGCAATCCCTGGCTGAATTGATGTTTAGAGATTAACTCTGTTGAGTGTTAGCCAAATTTAGCGCTTCGAGCCATAATCATCTCGCCTGAAATTAGCGCTCTGATGTGGTACAAAATAAAAGTTAGATTGAGTCGTTTGTCAACGAATTGAAGGTAGATTGCAAAGTATCATTTACGAAATCAACACTGTTATTTACGATTGTTCGATCGAACCCTGTTGATGCTGTTATTGTAGCGGACAGCATTAGCAGGGTAAACTTATGGTTTTGGCTAATTTTCCCTCTCAAATTAGTAAGACTAAAGCAAAGTCTAGCACCTTAGCGCCGGCTGGGTTGAGATTGCACACCCAACCCAGAGACGAATTGCCACCTTATCTCCACAAAATTTCTAAGGGGCGATCGCGATCGGGTAAAATCAATTCCAATTGAAGGGGATAAAACGTCGCAACTCCACGATACTTCCCTTGATTGTCGCTAAAACGCAACACCTCTCCTTGTGAGTATTGTAAGGTAAATTGTTGCGATTGCATCTGACGCGATCGCCCATCAATTCGCAAGCTAGTGTCTGTCAAAATATCCACAATCAAGACTTGCTGAGTTTCCCTCATCAGACGAATTTCCAAGCCATCAATCTGAAAATCAACTCTGTCGCGATCGCGCATTTCGGGGATAATATCAGGGGGGAGATTGCGAATCTCTGGCTGGGAAAAGGCAGAAGCCGCAAACACTGGCACATCTGTCAAATCCGGGGGAGCAATTGTGATATCCTCTAAGGCAATCTGCCATTCTTGGGCTTTCTGAGTAGCCTTAGCTTCAGCTTTCCGGGCTTTTTCGCTATCTTGATAATATTCAGCTTGACGCAGCTTTGTGGCTAACCAGCGCTCTTTGGCAAATTGAGAAGATGCAGTAAATTCCTCATAGAAGCGCAAAGTTTCTACCAACAAACCCGTTTTTTCCAGGGTTACTCCAACATACTCCATTGCGATAAATTGTTGCCAATTTGCCTCTAAAATCTGCTGTTTCAGGAAGATTTCATAACGCTTGCGTAAATCGGTATTTAGCGTATCGGGAGTTAAATCGGATTCTGCAATGTGTTTGACAATGGATTGCTTGAATGAGGTATTTTCAGGATGATTCAGTAACTCTGTATGACTTTCGAGAGTTGCGATCGCCTCTGTCCAATAGCCATCATCAATATAATATTGAATGGTAAACTGTAACGCCTGTGTAAAATCATTCGGGAAGCGAGACTGGATAATCCCTAAGCAAGATTTGACTTTCTCTAAATTATCCAACCAGCTATAAGTAGCTAAAGCATTTTTATATTTGTCGAGAGATTCACAAGCCATCGCAACACTATTTAACCAAACGCGATCGCGAGGTTTGTTACACTTTTGCCAAAGTTGAATAACCTGGTTATACTCTTGCGCTTTAATCAAAAACTCTAAATTCTCAGGAATCTCTAAAACTTCAGCTTTAGCTAAATAATACTCGCGAATTTGGGTGAGATTATTGGCTTCTGCACAACTGACGGTTGTCGGATAATCTTCTCCTTGGTAAAAACATTTTACTGCTAAAAGAACGGTTTTAGATTCGTCAGTATCCTTAAGCGACTGTAAGGTTTTACCCAGTAATTGCCATTGTTGCGGTTGTAGAGATTTCGGTTGTTTCAGCGTAATTTCAACCCATTTGGTATATCTCCGGAAAGCTATATTCAACTGATCTGAACTTAAAATTTTAGCTTCAGCATCAGCATTTTCTGTGGCTTGTGTCAACTGTTGGCTAAACTCAGCAATCGCTTCCCAATCTAGAGTTTCATTAGTCATAAACTGGACAATTGCTTCTTGGAGAGGTGTTATATTTTCTAAGCGATCGCGAATCAATTGTAACTTACTCCAAGCCTGTCCTTCCCAATAACATTCTAAAACTTTATCCCAATCTTCTAACTGCTCAAATAATGCTCCTGCTGCGATCAATTCTTTCTCAAATTGGAGTGCTAAAGCTTTACATAATAAAGTCTCTCGTTCATTACCTAATTCCCGATAAGCCCCCGCAGCACGATGTAAATAATCGGCATTTTCATCAAGTTCTCCTTGCTTTTTCAAAGTTCGGGCTATACCCTCTAAATCTTTCGTTTCATCGAGAGTAGTCAACTCCCCAACCTCAATTGTACAAATACGCGATCGCCATTGCTCTTGTTTTTTTAAATCGGTAATATGATTTAAAATAGCCTCAATTTCTTGAGTTTCACTGGCTTTACTCCACAACTTGCAATCGCCTTCTTGGGTATCCAGAATTAATAACTGTTCTGTCGCACGACTTACCGCAACATAAAGCTTATTAAAAAAGTAGTTATCCTTTTCTGAAACAGAGTCTTGGGGTTGCCATATTTTGAGAGGACAAGCAGCGCCAAAATTATAAATTACCACTTGTTTAAATTCTAAACCCTTCGCCGCAATCGCACTCAAAACATTCCAAGCTGGCTTGTCTGTTTCGCCATTAGCTTCGTACAAAGCCGACAAAATTGCATCTTTTTTAATGTATTCTCCTTCTGCACCTTCATCACAAGGAACAATAATAATTTTACCCTTGAGACGCTCTTGAATTTCCGTAGCCGAAACATTACTATCTAAAATAAACTTTTGAGGTTCAGTTCCCTGAAAACCGCGAGATTTCTGAGGATTTAGATTCTTGATATCAAACAAATACTTGCGCCAAAGCTGAATTAAATTATTAACACAAACAATCGTTTTTGTCGAGCGATAATTGCATTCTAATTCGCGAACATTAAGTTTAAAATTTGTATGATTTGAACGATCGGTAGGGAAAAGCACACTAATCACTTCCTGATAAAAATTGGCTTTTAAACTTTCCCAACGAAACCCAGTAGGATTAAGCGTTTGTAAAGGATCGCCAGCAAAAGCAAAAGGCAAACTGGCAATAGTGGTATATTCTAGATTGTATTCAGAAAGTACCGAAAGCCGCATAATAGCTTGTAGCTCTAAGCGAGTAAAATCCTGTGCTTCATCACAAAAAATAGCTGTATATTTGGGTAAGCTACCGGGAAATAATAGTACTTCCCGAACCAAATCTTGATCGTCCCAAAGTTTGCGATCTTTGAGATATTCTTTGTACCATTTCCAAACTGTATTATAGATGTTTTCAAATTCGTTTTGAGAAACAGTTTTTTCACTTCTGGGGATATCGCTTTTGTAATCCTCAGTGTTAAGATAATCACGCCGCTCATCGAGAGTATAACCTTTAATAAAAGTCCGAATAACTTGCCAGCAGCGTTCGGGAGAATGGGAAGGATTACTTTTTTTCAAAAGCTGTCGAAAGCGATAAAAAGAAATATAATTTTCTTCTTTAAATTTAGCTTTTTTGTCTTTGGGTAAAACGCTGCGTAACAAATCGCGAAAGCGCTGAAAAAATGGCTTAATATTAGTGTTTATCGGGATAGAATGACCATTTGTAACAAAGCGATGATGAGCCGCCAAAATCACTTTAACTTGCTTGTGAGCAATTTCTACTAACTTATTATTGTAAGCAAGAAACAAAGGATGGGGCTGAGTAATGACAACCGGTTTATCTTCAAGATAACGATAACAATAATCAGCGAATAAGTAAAACAGCATGGTAGACTTGCCACTACCGGCTTGACCATTCAGAAATAGAGGTAAAGAAGCATTGCCTTGTAAAGAAACATCATGTAGAATTTGTCGTTCTTCTGTAGACAAAGCTAAATTAACTTCTGTGTTTTCTTCCAAAGCATACCAAGCATCTTTCTCCCCCAAAATATCGTCAGGATAAGCGCGATGAGCTAAAGTTGATAAGCGGTCTGAATTATCACAAGAAGTTAGATATTCTTCAGTAATGTCTAGTGCAGTAAGTCGCTCTATTACTTCTTTGATTTGATCTGAACTGGGTAAACTAAAAAATGGCGTAATTAACATCAAAGCCGAATTGCAGTTATCATCTCCAACTTCAACTTTGCTATAAAGAATAAAACATTCATTTAGAGAATAAAGACGAATCTGCAGTATCTTTGTAGATTCGCCCAAATCACCTTTGTTACTAACCAAATTTTCAATAGCTTGATAAAAACATTCTTTTTTGGCAATAAACTCAGCAGTTTGAGAACCTTGCAACCACCAACAACTTTCGTAAACTAAATTTCGATTAAAATCAAACTTCCAACTGGGTCGATCGAGCCATTTAAGGTACTCGCTGGGAAGGCGTTTCGGACTTGAAAAATTACTATTTTGAGCTTGATTATTTTGTAACCAGGTTTGCAATTCTGCATCAGAAATATGCCTGCCAACTTCAATATCCTTCAAAAAAATGCCATACTCATTACTACCGCGTGAATAAACCCTCATCCAGCAGAGAATGAAATCATCCCCCAGCCGCCGAATTTCAGCGATGAGGCGCTTGTTTCCTTCCTTTCGTTTCAAAAAGGGGTAAATTATTTCAAAACGCGATCGCGCCTCTGGTAAGGTCATTTTCTCAAGGTCATCGCATAATGGCTTAAACCGTTCTCCTTCTAAACCCGGATATCTACTGAGGTCATCTCGGAAAAATTCAGGAACGTAAACATACATAAACTCACCTCGCGCGATCGCTTTTTCTTTTTTCGTATACTTTTTAATATTCCCTCAGACATCGCACTTCTAACATCGCCCCAAAATTGCAAGCGCGATCGCCATTTCGCCAAGAATACAATAGGATGGCAATAACCCCAGTTAACCACCAACCTTCTCCCAGAAAAGGCAGCAAAATTTAGCAAAAATGCGCGATTTGAGCCACATTACCCCCCAATCCACCCTAGGGGACTTACCCCTCGACGATTTTCAGGTGAGTCCGCATATATTGGGACGAGCGATCGCGCATCAACTCAACCAACGTCCCGAACTGCCTGGAGTCATTATCGCCGATTGCCAGGGCATCTTAGGCATGATTTCGCGACGCAACTGTAAAGCCCAAATGAGCAACCCCCAAACCCGGCAAACCTTTCTCGCACAAACGGCAATTGCTCATATCAAAGCCTACAAAAAACAAACCCGTTTCCTCAAACTTCCCGACACCGAAACCATCCAAAGTGCCATGAGTTTCGCGGTTAGTCGTCCGTCCCAAGACCTCTACGAACCCATTGTCGTTGTCTTTACCGACTCCGGTTTACCCGACTTCCCTGCCTACTTTCTCCTCGACTTCAAAACCCTCCTCATCGCTCAAAATAAAATCATCACCGACATCAACCTCAAAATTCGCGCCTCCCAAAGCGAAACCCAACATTACATCGAAAAACTCGAAGCCGAGCAATGTAAAGTCCGCGAATACACCAAACTCCTCGAAAGCCAAAAAACCGTCATTCAAGAACGCAACCTCCTCCTTGAAAGCCAACAAATCGAACTCCTCGAACAAGCCCGCGAAATCTCCCAATACAACAAACGCCTGATCAAAATCGGCAAACTCCTCTCCTCCGAAGGTAAGAAAGCCTTTCAAGCCACCTCAGCCGGAGTTAACGCCATTTGTCAAAACACCACCCACATCGTCAACACCGGACGCTTACTCAGTAGCGAACTGCAAACCATTCGCGAAACTGCCAAACTGATCGAAGAAATCAGCCGACAAGTGCAACATCTCGCCGTCCAAGCCGCCATCGTCGCTAACCGTACCAGCGTTGAAATGCGCGGTTTTGGGCAAATTACCGGAGAAATCGGCAAACTTGTCGGCCAAACCTTTGAAGCTGCCGAACGCACCGACCAAGTTGCCGAACGCTTCCGCACTCATATTGCCAACTTAACTCAATCTGCCCACGAAGGCACTGATACTGCCCGCTCTTTGGTTGGCAAAATCGAACAAGCGGAAACTGCCCTAGCCGAACTCGAAGCCCTGGTACAACTGGAAAAAGTTCATCGCCTCGAAACCGCCGTGAATGAGTCGCAAGAATCGACAGAGTTTACCGAAAGTTCTCAAGAATTGGTACAGAAAATTGCCTTAGCAGAAACCACCCTATCGGAACTGAAAAATCTGGTTCAAGCTAAAGATACAACTCCCCTGATTGAAAAAATCCGCCAAACCCTCAGCGCCGCCAAAAACAGCAAGCCGTCTTAATCAAAGCTAAAATAACGGCAACTACCTGTAAACTGTGGGCGCAGACACGATGAGTCAATTGCTAGGAGAACGCTATCAACCCCTCAAGATTCTCAAATCTTCTACTTTTGGCAAAACGTACCTCGCTACCGATACTCAACCCAGCGATCGCCCTAAATGTATCATCAAACAACTGCAATATCCCGATACCAGTCCCAAAAGTTATAAACTGCTGCAAATCCTATTAGAAAAGAAAGCTGAAGCCCTGAGTGCCATTGCTGCTCATCCCCAGATTCCCCGCTTGCTTGATTATTTCCCAGGCCGCCAACACTTTTACTTAGTTGAAGAATTTATTCCCGGTTCGTCTTTAGAAAAAGCAATTGGCAGCGATCGCCCTTGGTCTCACGAACAAATTTTAACCTTCCTTGAAGCCAGTTTAACGGTTCTGAGTGTCGTCCACAACGCGGGTTTGATTCACCTCAACCTTAAACCCAGCAACCTCATCCGTCACGAAACCACCGGAAAACTGATCTTAATTGGCTTTGGTATTTTTAAAGATATCTGCGATCGCGCTTGGTATGCCCACACCTCCACCCCAAGTCCCGCACTCAACGGTTCGGCTGTGTATGCTGCCCCCGAATACCGAGAACGCCAACCGCAATTCAACAGCGACTTATATGCTTTGGGTGTTATTGCCATTCAAGCCGCCACAGGCTATAGCACCGCCGAACTCTCTACCTATCGCTTTGATAACAAGGCTTCCCCCGAAGAAACTTGGGATTCCGGCGTAGCCCTCGACCCTCGTTTGGTAAAACTCCTGAAGCGTCTGGTTCACCCTTCGAGCCAGGAACGCTACCAACTCGCGAAAGATGCCTTAGCCGATCTCAACGCCATTCAGCACAATATTAACGTCAAGCCGACTCTCACCGAAACACCAACTCCCCCCAATCCTCCTGTTTCTGTCTCAGCCCTGCCTCCCACCGCACCAACACCGAGTCGTGGCAGTATCTGGCGTTGGGGTGGCGTAATGGTGGCGATCGCGGCCTGCATCGGACTCTTATTTGCCGTGAAACTGCCCCAACATCTTGCTAGTTTTCACTATACTCGCCAAGGTCGTAATGCGGCTGAGGGCGATCGCCCCCAAGTTGCGCTCAATGCCTTTTCCCGCGCCCTAACCCTCAACCCCAACAACGCCAACGCTTGGTATCAAAGGGGTTTGACCCAAGACCAGTTAGGCAATACCAACGCCGCCCTCGAAGACCTCACTACGGCTATTGGCAAAGGATCGGCCCCGATTGCTGCTTATTATCAACGGGGAAATTTACGCTTACAATTGGGAGATTATCAAGGGGCGATCGCGGACTATACTCAAGCCCTTGAAGATAATCCCAATTATACCGAAGCCTTGGTGAATCGGGGGAGTGCCCGTGCTGCCCTCGGCGACGACCGCCAAGCTGCCCAGGATTATACCAAAGCCATCGAACTGAACCCAAATTTTGCCGCCGCCTATCTCAATCGCTGTTTATCTCGCTCTAACTTAGGCGATCATTTTGGCGCAGTGGAAGACTGTACCAAAGCCATCGATCTGCGCCCCACCCATACCTACGCTTACCAAAATCGCGGCCTGGCTCGTCGTCGGATTGGGGATTTCCAAGGGGCAATTATCGACTATAATACCGCCATTGAACTCGATCCCGAAGATGCCGATCCTTACTACAATCGCGGTTTAGCTCGCGGCGACCTCGGCGACAGCAAGGGCGCAATTGCTGACTTTAGCACGGCGATTCAACTCAACGCAGATCACGTTTTAGCTTACTACGATCGCGCTCGTTTATATCTTAATCAAGGCGATCGCGCCCTTGCAATTACTGACTTTCAAACGGCGGCTACCCGTTGTCTCGAACTCAGTCGTTTGGGATGTTACGAAGACGCTCAATACCAACTCAAAGAATTAGGAGTCACACCTTCAGAAATTTCGTCCGGTACAACCCCAGGTACTTGAGGGATATCCGCCGAAATCGCCAGAATCTCCCGACGACCACTTCCCCGCGCACAACGGCGACAGCGGCCATTACGATTATAGTAATCGCTCGCCACAATAGTTTCCGAGGCGGGAGTTGTGGTCAGAGATGCTGCGGTGGGAGGGACTTCCGGCTCTAACAACATCATGTTTAGCCCAAGAAAAAGCATCGCAATCATAACCAATTTACCTAAAATCGCAACTACTTCTCCTTACGTCGCGATCGCCCCTTCATCGGGATAGATTGTAAATTGGAATTACTCTACTAAAATTTGGAGATCAAAACCATGAAAGCAGTCGGTCTAACACAATATTTACCCATAGAAAATGAAAACAGTCTGCTCGATGTTGAAATACCCAAACCCACAGCCCAAGGCAAAGACTTACTCGTAGAAGTTAAAGCAATTTCCGTTAATCCCGTCGATACCAAAGTCCGCGCACCCAAAGATAAAGTAGAATCCGAACCCAAAATTCTGGGCTGGGATGCCGCAGGAATAGTCGTAGAAATTGGCGCAGAAGTCACTCAATTTCAGCCCGGAGACGCAGTTTACTATGCAGGAGATATTACTCGTCCGGGTAGCAACAGCGAATTTCAATTAATAGATGAACGAATTGTTGGTCGCAAACCCAAAAATCTAGATTTTGCTCGTGCCGCAGCTTTTCCTCTTACTTCGATTACTGCTTGGGAAGCTTTATTTGAAAGACTAAATATCGATAAAAAGGGAGCAGATGCGGGTCAATCAATTTTAATTGTTAATGGTGCGGGGGGAGTTGGTTCGATTGCTATTCAACTCGCGAAACTCGCCAAGCTTAAGGTGATTGCTACGGCTTCTCGTGACGAAACAACTGCTTGGTGCAAAAAACTAGGTGCTGATGAAGTCATAAATCACCGCAATAACTTGGCGCAAGAAATCGAGAAAATTGGCTATCAAAATGTCGATTATATTCTGTGCTTGAGTCATACCGACGAACATTGGCAAGCCATGACTGAAGCGATTAAACCCCAAGGTGCAATTTGCTCGATTGTGGAGAACAAACAGCCACTCAATATGAATACTCTAAAAACTAAAAGTGCGAGTTTTGTATGGGAATTTATGTTTACTCGCTCCATGTATCAAACAGAAGATATGGCAGAGCAAAGTAAATTACTCAATGAGTTAAGTCAATTAATCGAAGACGGTGTAATTATAACCACTTGTAATGATGTCATCACACCGATAAACGCCAAAAACTTACGAGAGGTTCATCAACAACTTGAAGCCGGTAGAACCATTGGTAAAATTGCTCTAGCTGATTGGAGTTAATCTTTTCTCTATCTCAAAGCTAACTGTCAAGTTTCACACCAAAGCCATCAGTTTTTTCGACCAGGAGTGAAGGAAATTTAGACTTTAACCAACAACTAACAACTAACAACCAACAACTAACAACCAACAACTAACAACTAACAACTAACAACCAACAACCAAAGATCAATACAACACCTCAGACTCCGTATCAAAATCGGGCGGTTGTTGAATTTGTTTGGTGTTTAGGGGTTCGTCCAAGGGTTCGATAATCTCGGCTTCGACGCTAGGGCTAGTAACTTCGGGTTCGGGGGTTGTTGGGGCTTCTTGTGCCACTTCTAGGGTTTCGGGGGGACTGGGTTGGGCTTCTTGGACGGCTGGGGGTTGAGAAGGCCCAGGGAAAGGTTCGGAACTGGTAGTTTTGGTAAATGTGAGATGTTCGTCCTTACAGTCAATCAGGACGGTATCGCCTTCGCTAAAGGTATTTTCGAGGATTTTGGTGGCCATGGGGTTTTCCAGTTCTCGCTGAATCGCTCGTTTGAGGGGACGTGCGCCGTAAATAGGATCGTACCCTGCTTCGACGATGTAATCTCGCGCCGCATTGGTGAGTTCGAGACTGATTTTCTGTTCGGCTAAAAGGTGGTGAATGCGTCGCAGTTGGATATCGACAATAGAACGCAATTCTTGACGACGGAGGGTGTGGAAGATAATCAGGTCGTCGATGCGGTTGAGAAATTCCGGGCGAAAATGCGATCGCAATGCTTCTAAGACACGCGATCGCATTTTCTCATAATTAGCATCATCCCCGGCGACATTGAGGATAATCTCGCTGCCGATATTACTGGTCATCACAATAATGGCATTGCGAAAATCCACCACCCGTCCTTGAGAATCCGTTATCCGACCATCATCCAGGACTTGCAGCAAAATATTAAAGACATCCCGGTGGGCTTTCTCCACCTCATCGAGCAACACCACCGAATAAGGACGACGACGCACTGCTTCCGTGAGTTGTCCCCCTTCCTCGTAACCCACATATCCCGGCGGCGCACCTACCAACCGCGAAACTGTGTGTTTTTCCATATATTCGGACATATCCAGCCGAATCATCGCGTCTTCGCTGTCAAAAAGCAACTCTGCTAAGGCTCTGGCTAATTCTGTCTTCCCTACCCCGGTTGGCCCCATAAAGAGGAACGAACCGATGGGTCGTCCGGGGTCTTTCATCCCTGCCCTGGCGCGACGAATAGCGGCTGAAACCGCCGCTACTGACTCACTTTGACCAATTACCCTTTCGTGGAGATGGTCTTCGAGTTTCAGGAGTTTTTGCCGTTCCGATTCTAACAAGCGAGTGACTGGGATTCCCGACCAACGAGCGATAATTTCAGCGATATCGGCTTCGGTGACTTGTTCGCGCAGTAAAGCTGTACCTTGGGCTTGAATTTCCAGTAAATTGCCTTCTTTTGCTTCTAAATCTCGCTGAACCACCTCTAATTGACCGTATTTCAACTGAGCGGCGCGATTGAGGTCATAAGCGCGTTCGGCTTGCTCAATTTGCAGTCGCAGTTGTTCTTCTTCCTCTTTCAAGGTGTTGATGTCTGCGAGCATTTGCTTTTCTTTTTGCCATTGGGAAGACAGACTTTCTTGCTTGCCTTGCAGTTCGCTAATTTCTTCTTCAATGCGCTCTAAACGTTCTTTTGCCGAACTATACACCGCCGTAGCTACTACGGATTTTTCCTCGCCTTTGAGGGATAATTGCTCCATTTGCAACTGCATCAAACGGCGATCGATGGTTTCGAGTTCGGCGGGTTTAGAGGTGATTTCCATTTTCAACCGGGCTGCGGCTTCGTCTACCACATCGATAGCTTTGTCGGGGAGGAAGCGATCGCTAATGTAACGATGAGACAGGGTAGCGGCAGCAACCAGGGCAGAATCGGTGATTTTAACCCCGTGGTGGACTTCGTAACGTTCCTTGAGTCCCCGCAAAATCGAGATGGTATCTTCTACCGTAGGCTGTTTGATGTAAACCTGTTGAAAGCGCCGTTCTAAGGGGGCATCTTTCTCGATATGCTTGCGGTATTCATCCAGGGTAGTCGCGCCAATACAACGCAATTCCCCGCGAGCTAACATGGGTTTGAGCAAGTTTCCCGCATCCATTGAACCTTGGGCTGAACCTGCCCCGACGACGGTGTGGAGTTCATCGATAAAGAGGATAATTTGGCCTTCGGAATGGGTAACTTCCCGCAATACCGATCGCAAACGGCTTTCAAATTCGCCGCGATATTTTGCCCCAGCGATGAGACTCCCCATATCCAGGGACACCAATTGGCGATTTTTCAGAGATTCTGGCACATCCCCGTTGACAATTCTTTGGGCTAAACCTTCCGCGATCGCGGTTTTCCCCACTCCCGGTTCGCCAATCAACACCGGATTATTCTTCGTCCGACGAGACAAAACCTGGACGGTACTGCGAATCTCCTCATCTCGTCCAATCACGGGATCGAGTTTCCCAGCTTTAGCCATTTCCGTGAGGTCGCGACCGTATTTTTCTAGGGCTTCGTATTGCTCCTCAGAGTTCTGCTCAGTGACCTTTTGAGCGCCTCTCACCTCTTTGATTTTGGCTTCGAGGTCTTGGGGGTCTAAGTTGAATTTTCGCAGCAATTGCCGCCCAATACGGTCGTCTTCCGCAAAGCCGAGTAGGAGATGTTCGACGGAGATATAGGTATCTTGCCAACTTTCACGGGAGGCATCGGCGCGATCGAGCATTAAGTCCAAGCCGCGACCTAAAAATAGCTGATCGACATTGGGACGTTTGGATTGACGATTGGCAAAGAGTTCGAGTTGTTGTGTCAGACGCATTATATCTACGTTGACGCGGCTCAAAAGCTCTTTGGCTAACCCATCCTTGGTTTCGAGGAGGGTTAAGATAACGTGTTCGACTTCAAGTTGCTGATTGCGGAATCGACGGGCGACTTCTTGAGACTTGACGATCGCTTCCCAGGCTTGTTCGGTGAACTTGCTCGGATCGGTGGGCTGCATTGATTAAATATTGGTGATGGGTTGTTGGTTGTTTGTTGGTTCAGACCGCGATTTTTAGAGGTTTTTCTGGGCTTCTTGGGCGATTTGCTCGACTTCATCTTGGGCGAGGGTGGCGAGGGCGGCTTTGGCTTCTTCGCCACCGAGACGATTGAGGGTTTGGGCAACGCGATAGCGACTTTGCCAATCAGGATGAGTGACAAGGGGCGTTAGTAAGGAAATAGCTCTAGCATCTCCCAAATCCCCAAATGCTCCTACTGCTGCTGTTTGGATTAAGAGGTTATCGGATTGTACGGCATCGACGAGGAGATCGAAGGCTTGGGGACAGCCCATTACGCCGATCGCGGCGACAATACTCATTTGTAGTAACCAGTCGTCGCTTTCATAATAAGCGTTTTTAAGGTCGTCGTAGGTATCACTGAGTTTGAGGGCGGCTAGGGCATCGGCGGCGGCGGCTTTGACATCGGATTCGGAGTCTCTTAGGAGGCGATCGCGCAGTAGTTCTTGAGATTTGGCGAGGTCTTCTCCCCCCAAGGTATCCATTAAGCTAATCGCTGAATAGCGCACTCTGGCATGGGGATCGTTGATTAATGGCAGTACCATGTTGAAGGCTAAGGCGGGTTCGAGATCGCGCAGTTGGTTGACTCCACTAAGGCGATCGCCATAATCGGCAGAATCTAAGAGGGTTTGGACGGATTCTGGGGTAACGCTCATGTTTTAAATTGCTTTGTTATTCGGTTAAGTTAAAGTTGTTGTTCCAGTTTTGGGAATGCTGAAGACAATATGGTATTGCCAGTTAAGCTTCGGCCATAGAACGAATGATATCGCCTTGGGTGATAATGCCGATTAACTGTTTATCGGAGTTGAGTACCGGGAGACGACGCACTTGCTTTTCGTGCATTAACCGGGCGGCTTGGGGTAAGGGTAAATCTGCGAGTACCGTAATCGGGCGATCGCTCATCACTTCTGCAACAGTTTGACCTAGGGCTTTGTGTAGTTCTTTATCAAAGCGAGAGGGATTTTGCAAGTAAATCACGCTATCGAGAAACATGATAAACGGCGGCGGTTCGGGGCCGGTTTCTTGCCACATTAAGTCTGATTCGGAAATTACGCCAATGACTGCGCCTGTTTCATCGACTACGGGTAAGCCGCTAATTCGCTTTTCGACTAAAAGTTTAATTGCCTCTTTTAAGGGGGTGTCGGGGCTTACGGTAACGGGATCGGCGGTCATCACATCGGCAACGGTTTTAGACATATCGTTGAGAGCATAGATTCGGGGCTGCTGTTTCCATTTTAAGGGATGGTTTGCCAGAGTCGATCTTTACTTAAACTGTCCTAAACCACGCCTAAAAATAACGAACTGTCAAGTCTTGCGCTAGTATTTTTTCATTCTCGGTCTCGAAAATCGAGTAACTGCATCTCAATCTGTTGTGGAGGAGCGATCTTATGAAACGAACCCAAATACTTGCGTCTTGTTGCTGTTTGAGTCTCATGTTGCCCGGAGTTGCCTGGAGTCAGGAGGAAACTCCCCCAGGAGAAATTCGTTCTGAAGACCTTTTGATTCGCCATCCGGAGTTAATCGGGGATTGTCGTCAAACCAACCGCCGTTTAGATATCTTTGCGATGCCGGGAGTAGAACATGAAGTAGACCGCGTAACGGTTTTGGAAACTCGGACTCAGGTGACGCTGACGGGTTGGGGGGGTAATGGTTGGGTAGAAATTAATGCTCCTGTTAAGGGTTATGCGATCGCGCGGCATTTGGCGTTGTGTCCGGGCGATCGCCCCCAGCAAACTGCCGTTACTGCTACTGCTACGACTAATCTTACCGCAGGGGATTGTCGCGTTGCCCTGCGAGATTTAGCCATTCGCACCGATCCCACGCGACCCGCTCGCACTATTGGTGGCGTTCCCGGTGGTACGATGATGACTCTCACTGGCGAAACTCAGTACGATCCCGTTAATGGCCGTACTTGGTTGAAAATTTCTGCTCCGGGTATGGGTTGGGTTTCGGGGAGTGTTGGAACTGCCAGTAATGTGCGATCGTGTCGTTAAAAAGCGCGATCGCCACCTCTGAGTTTTTAGCTCATTTCACCCTTGACAATCAACTTTTTTTAAGCTAGGAAATGCCTTCTATCAATCGCCGCACTTCCCTCGCCTGTGTTTTCACTCGATGGGGAAACAGTCCTACTTGGTTAACCCAAAAAGCCCAAAAAGTTATTCTCCAAGCCGTAAAACAACCCGGCAAAGTCTTTAATAATCTCTGGACAACTATTACTTCTTTTGTTGCTATTTTTGGTGTTTTTTTAGCCGACCAAGTTGGCACGGGCTATATTATCGTTAGCGTTATTTTACTATGTTTTCTAGGTATTGGGGTTTGGCAAGAAGCCAGCAAAATTGAGTTTTATACCAAATGCCAAATCTCTTTACCGATTGTTTTTAAAATTACTAATTCTGCGGACAGTAAAAACGCCTTAAGCTTACCCTTCTTTTGGCTGAATCTGCTGACGGCCAAAGTTTTTAGCCAAGAGCTTGACAAAAACGGAAGAGCTTGTGCTATATTAATAAACCGTGCAAGCCAAATAAAACAGGGGTCGCTAGCTCAACGGTAGAGTACTCGGCTTTTAACCGATTGGTTCTGGGTTCGAATCCCAGGCGACCCATAAATCTAGAAAAATTTTTGTAGAGGCGACTTAAACTAAGGTAATAACAACCTCACAGTTTCCTCTGAAATGAGCGTTTGAGGATACTGTCAAACCCCACTAGCCACAGACTTTTGGGGCGATACATCTTTGAGGAAAAAAACGATGCAACTGCCAGAAATTTTCTAAAACATCAAAAAATGTTTCGTAAAATGTTGAAATTTATCTTAAGATTGAGAAAAGATAAATTACTTTTCTGGTAATAACCGCCAAACTACTCGCTAAATATATAGATTAGGAGGATATTATATGGCGCTCGTACCTATGCGGCTGCTTTTAGATCACGCGGCTGAGAATGATTACGGGATTCCGGCGTACAACGTCAACAACATGGAGCAAATCCTGGCGATCATGCAGGCAGCGGATGAATCCAATAGCCCCGTGATTCTACAGGCTTCTCGCGGCGCTCGTAAATATGCGGGTGAAATCTTTTTACGCAATTTGATTCAAGCCGCAGTTGAAACCTATCCTCATATTCCCATTGCCATGCACCAAGACCACGGCAATGCCCCTTCTACTTGCTATACTGCCATGCGTCATGGCTTTACTAGCGTCATGATGGATGGTTCTTTAGAAGCAGACGCAAAAACTCCTGCCAGCTTCGACTACAACGTTGCGGTTACTGCTGAAGTTGTCAAAGTGGCTCACTCTATCGGCGTTAGCGTCGAAGGCGAACTCGGTTGCTTGGGTTCTCTCGAAACCGGACAAGGGGAAAAAGAAGACGGTCACGGTTTTGAAGGAACTTTATCCCGCGACCAACTTTTAACCGACCCTGACGAGGCAGTTGAGTTCGTCGAACGCACTCAAGTTGATGCCCTGGCTGTTGCGATTGGTACTAGCCACGGTGCTTACAAGTTCACCCGCAAACCGACAGGTGAAATCTTAGCGATTAGCCGCATCGAAGAAATCCACAACCGTCTGCCGAATACCCACTTGGTCATGCACGGTTCTTCCTCTGTTCCTCAAGATTTGATTGCCATCATCAACCAATACGGTGGCGAAATCCCCGAAACTTACGGCGTACCTGTCGAGGAAATCCAAAAAGGCATCAAGAGTGGTGTCCGCAAAGTTAACATCGACACCGACAACCGCTTGGCGATTACCGCAGCAATTCGGAAAGCGGCGGCTGACGATCCGAAAAACTTCGATCCCCGCCACTTCATGAAGCCTTCCATCACAATGATGAAACAGGTTTGTGCCGATCGTTACCAAAGCTTCGGTACTGCGGGTCATGCCAGCAGCATCAAGCAAGTTACCTTAGATGAGTATGCTGCTAAGTATGCTTCTGGGGAACTGGCTGCGAAAACCAAGTCTCAAGTTTCCGTCTAGGTTCTTAGCGAAAAGGTGATATTACCACCTGGATAATATTATCTGGACGCAAGGGGTAGCTTTTTGGAGCTACTCCTTTTTTATTGGCGTTTTTTGGCTTTAAATAGGGAGCGATCGCCATAATGCAAGTCAAACAGCCCCTCAACTTCGGTAGCATCAACAATGCGTAACCAACCACTCCCACTGGCTTCGTCCATTTCGTCACCCCCCTCCCAAGTGAAGGCAAATCGTTCAACTTCTCCTATGGTTTCCACATAGCCGGATAATCCCCCGCAAACTAAGCCAAACTGAAACTCGCCATTCCCGGTATCTTCGACGGTGATATAGGCTTGGACTTCCATATTGAAATAGTCTTCACTCCACATTTCCATGTCGTAGATATTCCATGTTCCGGTGAAAGGGAGGAAAGCTTCGTTGGTGGGTGGGCTGTATCGGGTAACATTCATGGTTAAAACCTCAATTTGGCTTTCTGGATACGTTTGATTAAAGCGGATTTTTTGCTGTGGCGATCGCACAGTTCCCCAATTTTTTTGTGAAAGGCGGATAATTGATTTTGGTATTCAGCGAGTTCTCGCAGTTCGATTAATTGCGCGATCGCCTCATCATAACTGTAGGCGGTTTTACAAGCAATAGCAGATTCAACAAATTGCCAAAGTTCGGCTTTTCTGGGGATTAGGATTTCGAGTTCTCTAATTTTCTGGGCTTTTTGGGCGGCTTTGTCTTGTTTTTCGCGTTCTTTTTGATAATCTGCTGCTTTCGCGAGTAGAGTTTCTATTGTCCGTTGAGGTGGGGTGCTTTCCTGGACTTGAGGAAGGAAAGGGGTTATTTTTTGTTTGAGATTTATCGCCAGACCTGATTTGTGATTTAATAGGTCAAAAAGGAAGCGATCGCACTCCGATCTCGGCAGTTGAGAAATGGCTTTTTTAATCGTACTATCAGAGATTTTTTCCTGCGTTCCACTGATTGAAGCTGAGGTTTTGACGAGGAAGGGATCGAGTTCAAATATTTCGATAAAGGCTTCTAACTCTGAGGATAAGTCATTCAAACCGGGGGGAACTGGCGGTTCGAGATTCGCTTTTTCGGTGTCTTCGCTGTAAGTTTGAATGGAGCGCAACCAAGCAAGATACAAAACGCGGTAGTCTTTGTCTAAGAGGGCTTGTCGTAACTCGATTAAGTCGTCTAAATAATAAGCGCGATCGCACAAAAAATAACCGTCTTCGAGGTTATAGAATATCTTTAAAACTTCGCTTTTCCCAGCTTCAACTAATTCTAAATCGTCGTGACGGTAATAAGGAGCAAAAACTTTGCGATCGATACTTCCCTTGGGAAAACGAAAATATAACTCCATCGTTCCCCAATTGGCAATATAATACATCGCATCAAAATGCCGCACCAAAACATCTTGAGGCTTGCCACGAAAATCGCCATAATTGTAGAGAAAAGTGGCTTTATTACTAGAAATTTCCACCCGACTTGATACTTCTTGTAATGCCTTTTTGTCCGCTTGAGTGAGAGCGCGATCGCAACTCATAAACTCATATAATTGAAACTCACTCATTACTAACTCCTTTGCATATTTGAGAACCCTGGTTTCTCACCAGCTTACACAGTCCAGTTGAAATTTTAAAACAGAAACCGGGGTTTTAAAGTTTCACGAATTAAACGAATTTGATACTATTTCTCCGGTTCTAACACCGCTAAAACAGCCTTCGGAGACAACTTTTCCTTAAACCAAATTGTCTTTGCAGGAACATTATCTAACCTCACCCCCGCTTTGTCCAAATTCAATCGCTCAGAAATCGCTAAAATCAAATTATCCAGCCCCGATCGTCGCACTTGGCTAAATTTCTTTTTGAGATAATCCGGTCGCCAATAACCGACAATTTCTAGGATATAATCGCGTCCGTCGGGGTGTACCAAGCGAAAATCGGGAATCATTACACTGCCCGGAATTGGCACAAGATTGACCTCTCGCTCTAATATCCAGTCAGTTTTCAGCTTTTCCCAGCGACTCGCAAAGGCTTCTTCGAGAAAGCTATCGTAGGCTTTCCCTGGCGCATAATGAGTCACGAGATCGCATTGGTCAGTCAGGGTAAAATAGCCCGTCTTTTTAGCCCCCGTGTAGGAATCGCGATTTTGCAGCGTCGCTTTGAGATTCCACTTGGTAACGTGCAGCAGCGCAGGTAGCATTTTCGCAAACGCCAAACCGTAGCGAGTGCTAGACTTGAACAAACTCGTCGGGCCATCGAGAGTAATGGTAAAGCCGTGATCCACATCCCCCTCGATGTAAAACATCAGTTGAAACAGCTTCAGATAGCGGAACAGCAGCTTGTATTCCCCCGGTACGTTACGATGGGCGTTAATGACTACCTGACTCGCACGATAGAAGATTCCCTGCACCTGAGAGAGATTATAGCGATGCAGTAGGGCTTCTGGGGCTGGGGCTTCAAACTCGGTGAGGATGCGGTTTTCCTGTAAATCGGCATAAAGTCCGCTTTGGATTTCTGGGGGGAGGACTTCGCGGTTGAGTTCGAGGGAGAGTTGGGACGCGAGGGTTTCGAGAGTGCGATCGCGATTTTTCGGTAATGGCATTGTTGTCGCTGCGGTCTGAAACGTGCGTTTTCTGAGAATTTGTGGTTCGAGGGGGCTGACGACTTCAAACTCAGAAAAGCTATTTTTGAGTAAATGGGCTAATCCTCGCTTTAATCGATAATCTGGGCTTTCTCCTTCGAGTTCTTGTAGGGTGCGATCGAGTTCTCCTTGAGTTTTGCCGCGATGTTCTTCAAAGCATTGAATTTGTTGGGTTGCTAGGGCGATCGCATTCGTATTAATCGGCAGTCTTTTCGGGACAATGGTTTCGCCATCGTAGCGATAACTGAGGAGGTCAGAAGGAAGCATTATACAATCAAGAAAGCCTTAGTTTGTTAGACCTCTTCATAATAGTTCAATATCTACAAACCAGAGTGTAATTGCACGAATGTTGATGCAATAATTACCGAAATGAATAATGATACTTGGGACTATATCCAAAAACATCTTAAAGCAACAATAAGACTATTAGGATTTAATGAGAGGGGTTGAAAGCGATCGCACTTTGGTAATATGAGATGATTCCCAAAGATTTTGACCTTTTTCAATCCCTCGAATCAAGGCGGATTTTTTACAATCCCATTGCAGTTGTGCTAAGGCTAAACTCCCTAAACTCATGATGATGCCTGTAAATAAAAATTGCCACGTTGCCACATAGGGTAAGAGTACGATACTAGCGACGTGAATAGTACCAATAATAATTAATGTACGCGATCGCAAACCTAATCCGGTAAGAACATAACCCAAGGCAACTACAATTAACCACAGTTGGCATAAATTAGTTAATATCCAAGACCAGCTATAAATAATACCTAAATCGGTGAGAATTAGCCCCGTTCCCATCAATAATGTCCAACTGTGAATAATCCAGCCTTTTCGGTCTTGATAAACCCAGTCTGGTACAATGGCTAAAGTAGCAGCCAGACCAATGATAGTCAGGACTGACCACCACACAGCTTGCCACAACCAATCAATGGCGAGAAATTGCGCTGCGATAAAAATAATTCCTGATAACAAACCCCAAACCAAACAAGCTTGGTCAAAACGGGTATAAAAGGTAGAAAATAAAACAACAGAACCAATTTTCCAGTGAAAATTAAGTTGTCCGGGTCGCTGCGGTACTTCAAAGGGACTTGGTTTAGTGGATAGTAAGGGCATTGTTGGGTCAAAAAATGTCATGGCTAAATAATTTAAATTTTTTGAATTTAACGAGAATTCTAATGAGCCTTTAGTGGACGGTTATTATTTGTGCTTTCTTTTTATTTTTTGATTTTAACCTCTAGAGATTCTCAGTGTCATAACTCTTAAGTGTAGAGTTCAAGTTGAGTCTATATTTCTCTCGTTGTCGATAGAAAGATACTTGTTCTGGCTTTCGTATCAAGAAAAATGGTATGGTGCTACAGTCAATTGTCTGTATACGGCAATTCACCCCGAAAAAGAAACCCCTCTCGGTGCGGGAGAGGGGTGAGGAGTAAGGGCTAGACTTGAGTTAGAACGTCTTAGCTACAAGATGTCCTGCTATATTAAGTAGAACGAGCGCGATCGGGTAAAATCCACCACAATACAGGAGACAACACAATCGCCATTACGGTTACAGCCCAGATAACGGTGAACGCTTCAGATAATTCGGGAGTCATGGCTTGCCCTCCGTGCTTCAAAATTGCTTGACTCTTAATTCCATTTTGGCATTTCTGTATCTTCAATTACAGAAATATTGTAGAAATGTTATCCAAATTGATATTTCTATCTACAAATGCTACGGAGAACTTTCCTGAAAAGAATCTGGTTGGCTAAGAAATTGCAACAGTCTGTTTGATTTCCTCAACTAAAGTCAAACTCGTCCATTGACCTTTTGCGTCGTAACTGCGAATCAAACGCTGTCTGCGCGCGGGTTCGAGCAACCAACCCACTTCCAGGACAAAGGGATTCCCCGGACGAATCTGCAAAGGACAGTTAGAGGATGCACCATCGGGTAACAGCAAAATTTGGATGGGGAGAGAACTTTGGGCAAAGATTAGCTTGTTGTCCTGAATCTGGGCTGTCGAAGTGAGGGTTTGTGGGGTTTCAGGACTGCCGAAAGTCAGTTTTTGCTCAATTGTGTCAGAACTGACTTTTTCGATGTGTAAATGAGTCTTATAGGTGCGACTGGGAGATAAATCGGGGTAAAGAGTGGTGGCTATTCCTTCCCAAGTGCCAAGAAGTTGGTCTACCGTGAGGGAAGGACGTTCGGGGGTGTGGCTGTGGGCTTTTTGTTCGCGAATTAGGGTGATATAATTGCACTCACTCTGATTATATAGTTGCACGAGGCGCAAACGGCGATCGCCCTCAATCAATCCTAATTCTGCCCCAAACTCGGAAAATGGCCCCCACTGCATCGAACCTTGGGAAAATGCGCCATTCTCGAAACATAATACACTCCGGGATAAAGAACTGTATTCAAATACCTTCTCTTGGGGAAGTTCGTTGGGAGGAAGACGACGCACAACTTGACGAATGGTTTGGCTATTATTTAACCCTTCTAGAGATACCACAGTAGGGGTATCTTGCACGATCTCACCTTGGGGATTGAGTTGGGTAAACGAGCCTTGCCATTCTCCTAAATTTTGTAAAATGTTCTGCCATTGTGAGGTCATTTCAGTTATCAGCTATCATTCATCAGTTATCAATGATAGAATTATAGTTAAATCGACAGTTACTTGATTAATTGATTGTAAACGCGATCGCAAACTTCAAAACAACAAACCCCGTAGAATTATCGATATCTACGAGGTTTAATGTTATAAATTAAGCGCCCTGACAATATTGACCCTAAATGCCTTCTAGCTTTTTTTCCGCAGTTTAGTTGCACCGAAAGCACCAACAGCCAGTAAACCGAGTAATGAAGCGGGTTCGGGAACGGCTGCGGGTTCACCAGCTAATTTAAAGTTGACACCATCTCCAGTCCCACTGGCATAATCTTTACCCAATTTCAAAACGATGGATTTGACATCGGTGAAGGTTTGAGAAACGATATTGCCATTACTACCACTTGCAACAAAATTAGGATTTGCTAAGTTCACACCATTAATCGCGAGAACTCCAGTAGTGTTCCAAGATTCCGTATCAAAGAAATCGAGGGTTAATTCAGAGAGAATGTTAGAAAAGGTAATTTCAAAAGTACCGACTTCAAGCTGACCATTTTCTTCAGTAACTTCGGAAGGACGGAACCAGAAACCTTGGTGATTTGTGCCAGCATCTGTTGTGAAGAATTTGACCAGTCCGTTACCGTAATCGTTATTGGTGCTGAAGTTATCTACAAATAAGCGGCTTTTGCTCCCCGTGGTAGAATCCGTCAAGGAAACAATGTTTTCAATAATGGGGTCGAGAGTGATGCAAGTATTCAAACATCCTAAACCGACATCAATTTCACCTTCTTCTTGAGGAACGAAACTAATGGCAAAAGCGGAAGGAGCGATCGCACCAAGGGTAAGAGTTGTTACAGTGGTTGCTAAAAGAGCAGTAATGACTTGAGTCTTCATGATGTTTACCAAAGCGGGGTCTACGTCTGAGCCTTATATTCTTAATGTACTGGAAGTTGTTTTAAAATAGGGTAAAGTTCGAGTAGAGTTCGATGAAGTGTTTGTGAATTTTACGGCGCTACACGCAAAGGTTAGGGACTCATCGTAAAACCTAGGACGCGATCGCGATTTGGCCCTTATTTCTATATTTTTGCGCCACAATTGCCTACAATAGAGACTCTTTGTGGCAATTTAGAGTAAATTCGATGGATACGATTGAAATTACCGGAATTCGGTGCTACGGCTATGTGGGAGTTTTCCCCGAAGAACAAAAGTTAGGCCAGTGGTTTGAAGTCAGCTTAACCTTGGGGCTAGATTTGCATCAACCCGGAGAAAGCGATCGCCTCGAAGATACTTTGAACTATGCTGATGTTATCCAACGCACCAAAAATATCGTCGAAAATGCCAAATTTGCCCTAGTCGAAAAACTCGCCAGCAATCTTGCCACCGCCATACTAGAATTTGAACAAGTGCAACAAGTCCGCGTGCGTCTCAGCAAACCCAACGCACCCATCCCCCACTTTCGCGGTAACATCACCATCGATATCACTCGTCCCTAGTCTTAGGCGCTTCCCTATTATGTCTTGATTCCGTTACCTCCGTAACGGCGATCGCGCTCCCCTTTACAATAAACTAGCGAAAGATATCGTTAGACCTACAGGAGAACTCCTTAAATTATGCTAGAAGCTTATCGTCAACACGCCGCCGCACGGGAAGCCCAAGGCATTCCCCCCCTCCCTCTCACCGCCCAACAAACCACCGAACTCTGCGAACTGCTCAAAAATCCCCCCGCAGCCGAAAAAGAAGAACTCATGATGTTACTGCGGGATAGAGTTCCCCCTGGCGTAGACGAAGCCGCTTACGTCAAAGCCGGATTCCTCACCGGCATAGCCAAAGGCGAAATCTCATGTCCCCTCATCTCCCGTCAAGGCGCAATTGACCTCCTCGGTACAATGGTCGGCGGTTACAACGTCCAATCCCTCGTCGAACTTCTCAAATCCAGGGACAGCAATAGCGCCACCGCCGCCGCCAGCGCCCTGAGTAAAACCACCCTCGTCTTTGATGCCTTCAACGACGTACTCGCCCTATCCGACACCAACCCCCACGCCAAACAAGTTGTAGACGCATGGGCAAATGCCACTTGGTTTATCGGACGGGCTAAAGTCCCCGAAACCATCACCGTCACCGTCTTCAAAGTCCCCGGTGAAACCAACACCGACGACCTCTCCCCCGCCCCCCACGCCACCACCCGCCCGGACATTCCCCTCCATGCCTTGGCAATGCTAGAGTCGAAAATGCCCGAAGGCATCGAAACCATTGCCCAACTCAAAGAAAAAGGTCACCCCGTCGCCTATGTCGGCGATGTCGTCGGTACCGGGTCTTCCCGTAAATCCGCCATCAACTCCGTATTGTGGCACATCGGCCACGACATCCCCTGCGTCCCCAACAAACGGGCAGGCGGTTACATCCTCGGCGGCAAAATCGCCCCCATTTTCTTCAACACCGCCGAAGACTCCGGCGCACTTCCCATCGAGTGCGATGTCTCGAACCTCAACACCGGGGATGTTATCACCATCCATCCCTACAAAGGCCAAATCACCAACGAAGCCGGAGAAGTCGTTTCCACCTTCGACCTCAAACCCGAAACCATCCTCGATGAAGTCCGCGCCGGAGGACGCATACCCCTCCTCATCGGTCGCGCCCTCACCGACAAAACCCGCGCCGCCTTGGAACTTGAACCCACCACCCTCTTTGTCCGTCCCTCCGTCCCCGAAGATACTGGCAAAGGCTTCACCCTCGCCCAAAAAATGGTCGGCAAAGCTTGTGGTTTAGAAGGCGTGCGTCCCGGTACATCCTGCGAACCCATCATGACCACCGTCGGTTCTCAAGACACCACCGGACCGATGACGCGGGACGAACTCAAAGAACTCGCTTGCTTGGGCTTCAACGCCGACCTCACCCTGCAAACCTTCTGTCACACCGCCGCTTATCCCAAGCCCGTCGATGTCACTACCCACAAACAACTCCCCGATTTCTTCTCCAATCGCGGTGGTGTTGCCCTCAAACCCGGCGACGGCATCATCCACTCTTGGTTAAACCGGATGTTACTCCCCGATACCGTGGGAACAGGGGGCGATTCTCACACCCGCTTTCCCCTGGGTATCTCCTTCCCCGCCGGTTCGGGTTTAGTCGCCTTTGCCGCCGCATTAGGAGTCATGCCCCTCGATATGCCCGAATCCGTCCTCGTCAAATTTACCGGGGAACTGCAACCCGGCGTAACTTTACGGGATATTGTCAACGCCATTCCTTGGGTTGCCATGCAGCAAGGCAAACTCACTGTGGGTAAAGGCAACAAAGTCAACGTTTTTAACGGTCGCATTATGGAAATGGAAGGCTTACCCGACCTCAAAGTAGAACAAGCCTTTGAACTCACCGATGCCACCGCCGAGCGTTCTTGTTCTGGCAGTACCATTAAACTCAGCGAGGAAACCGTCGCTGAATATCTGCGTTCCAACGTCGTCCTGCTCAAAAATATGATTGCGCGGGGCTACCAAGATGCCGGAACTCTCTTGCGTCGGATTGCCAAGATGGAAGAATGGCTGGCCAATCCGAGTCTAATGTCTGCCGATGCCGATGCGGACTATGTAGATACCATCGAAGTCAACCTCAACGAAATCAAAGAACCCATCGTTGCCGCCCCCAACGACCCTGACAACGTTAAACTGATGAGTGAATGCGCCGGGGATAAAGTTGATGAAGTCTTTATCGGGTCTTGCATGACCAATATCGGCCATTATCGCGCCGCCGCCAAAATCCTCGAAGGGGCAGGAGTCGTCAAAGGTCGCCTCTGGGTCTGTCCTCCCACCCGTATGGACGAGGAACAGTTGCGTTCCGAAGGCGTTTATGGCATCTTTGCCGCCGCCGGGGCCCGTACCGAAATGCCCGGTTGTTCCCTCTGTATGGGCAACCAAGCCCGCGTCGAAGACAACGCCACGGTCTTCTCTACCTCCACCCGCAACTTCAACAACCGCATGGGCAAAGGCGCTCAAGTCTACCTCGGTTCTGCCGAACTTGCCGCCGTTTGTGCCTTACTCGGTAAAATCCCCACCGTCGAGGAATACCTCGCCATTGTCGGCGAAAAGGTAGACCCCTTCAAGGGCGATTTATACCGCTATCTCAATTTCAACGAAATCGAAGGTTTCGAGAACTTCGGCCGCGTCGTTCCTGAGAGCGAAATGCCGAAGTTAGAAGAAGCTGCGGTTTAGTAAACTATTAGGGTGGGCTACGGCTCACCCTATTTGATAGTTAGTTTGAGGTCAATTCTGATATGGCTAAAAAAAAGCGTGATAAAGATATTCAACCCACCCTGTTTGATGTTTCTGAGTTTCTTAATTCTGGAAATATACAAACAAACTCAATACAAAAAAATCAATTTAAAAAACAATCAAGTACTGAAAGTAAAGTAAATATCTCTAAAGATCAATCTAGTGTCTCTAAAACTAACGTTGGCGAAAGCAAATCATATTCAGCAAAAACATTATTAGCTTCATCTACTGAACAGACTCAGAATATAGATCATAATTTAATATTGCCAGATAGTTACGAAAGTATTATGGAGAAAGTGGAGGATAATCAAGAAAAAAAGTCAAGACTACCAGATTTAATCGTTCCGGTAACTAAATTTGAAAAAGAAATAGTTCAAGTTTTATCAAATATAAATATATCATCGGGTAAACTGCTCTTTCTATATGGTGCGTCAGGTGTTGGGAAATCAACTTTTATTGGTTCATTACAATTTCAACCAGGTATTCCTGTAAAAGAAATTATTTCAATTAAAGCTAATGAAATAGAAAAAAAAAATGAGTTTACATCAAAGTTTGATGAATTGATAAAACAAATTAAAAATAGAGTTAAGACTTTTTTTCTGGCAAATGTTAAAGACGGTGAAAAATTATGTATTGTTATTGAACATTTAGAATATTTGAAAGAGGCAGATAAAAATGATGCTGTTGCGTTTTTTAGAGATATTAATGGCTTACTTCGTACGAATCCCATCTTAATTATTTGGCCTGTAACAGATTCTCAAGACTTAAAAAATATGCAGGG
This sequence comes from Jaaginema sp. PMC 1080.18, assembly GCA_035968055.1. Taxonomy (GTDB): domain Bacteria; phylum Cyanobacteriota; class Cyanobacteriia; order Cyanobacteriales; family Spirulinaceae; genus Jaaginema. The sequence continues at coordinate 34,082 of JAWQFT010000006.1, forward strand.
CTGGGCAGAAAAATATTCTAGCACTATGTTCTATCGCAAAATTCCTTTTATTCAGTTTACAGGACCGCCTATAAATGAATATTCTAATATTGCGAAGAAGACAATTATGTTTTTTAATCAGGGCAAAAGCTGTTATGAATTTCAACTAAATGATGATGACTTTGAAGCTTTAAAAAGGGAATATGAAAATAAACCCCAGGATAAGCAGCTAATAAGAGACTATTTATTGGATGTTAGAGAAATTTGGTCTCAAAGAACTAATTACATAGAAAAATGTAAACAGAGTATTCATAAGCCTACGGAAGTATGGTTTATATTTGCATATCCAGAAGCAGAAGGAGTGGTAGCACGTTTTGCAAAACAAATTCCTGAAAATATTCATGAAATGTGGAATGCAGAATATAATCCTCTACAACCTTATATAAACGAGCATACACAAAGAAAAGCTGAGTGGCCAACTCGCCGCTTAGCATTCGCACTAAATTGTTTGTTAACTACAAAAATTATGTATTTACCAACTAATGCACTAATTAATTGTATTGTTGCCTATGCTAATGATGCAAATATTAAAATATCAAGAGAAAAATTTAAGAAGATTTATAAAGTGCCTGACCATTGGTTTGGTAAAGCAAATGCAAAAAATACGCTCAAGAGAACTCCTTTATATTTACAATTATCCGGTGGACAAAATCCTACAGGAAAGCGTAAGAGCGGTACAATCAAAAAAGCTCTACAAAACGCAAGAATTCCTTTTAACAAAATTAATAATGATACATCATCCAACACCAGTAAATTAGGAGATCAAATATTTAATAAAGCAATCTGCTTAGCTCTTGAAGATACATTATCAGACTCAAGTTTTGAATTCAGACCTGAAGAATATCACCCAAAGCTAAGAGTCAAACCAGACATAATAGTTGAAACACAAGATAAGATTATTTGTCTAGAAGTTTGTTATACAAAAAACACTACACCGGGATATTTAGCTAATTATGTCTTGAAAAAACTAAATATATATATGAAGCAAGTAGAAGCAGTTTATCAATTCCCTGAATACATTGATGATTACTATAACTAAATCAGTGTAAGATGACTATCCTAGAGCAGTATCGTCAAGCGATCGAGAAAATACTAACTGAGTATCACGATTGGGTGTCTGGTTCGTCTAACCTCAATCAAGAAAGTTGTTTGGTTTTTGATGAAACCCACGACCAATATCTTTGGCTGTTTTTGGGTTGGGAAGGAAAGGAGAAAATCAGAAATATTCAAGTTCACATTCGCATCAAGAATGAGAAGATTTATATTGAGGAAGATTGGACAGAGGAAGGAATTGCGACGGAGTTGTTGCGAGAGGGGGTTACGAAAGAAGATATTGTGTTGGCGTTTCACGACCCAGAGACGCGGAAGTTGACGGAGTTTGCGGTAGTTTGAAGTGTAGAGGTTTTCTTTGCGTCTATTCTATACTATGAATAATGAAGCAGAAAACTGATGATAGAGCGAAATTGACCAAAATAATGACCATGACAAATAATTGGTTAATTTACAGTCAAAATGGAGGATAAGGAACTCGAAATAAGCACTTATTAAGAAATATTCACCTATTTTTAAATCTCGAAATCCTGATATAGCATGAGATACAGCAAAAACAAATAGGTAAACATTTCCGCATGGGTGTTTAGGTGTTAAACTAAGTCGGGTTAGTGACAACTGGGTAAACGTCTAACGCTATGATACGAAGCGATCGCACTAAAACGTACCGAAGGTGATGGTTGATATACAACGCCTTATATTTTGTCGTGCGGAATGTGGACTGAATTTGTTAGTATTTTTAAAAATGCAAATTAGTTGATTCTCTAATGCTTAAAGTTGAGGACAATCAATAATGACAGTTGATTCTGAGTGGCATATACAACGCCAGAAAGAGATATTATTAGCACATCCAGAAATTAAACAATATTTTTGTTACTACCCATACTCACTGGTGCCGTTAGTTTTATTAGTTTTGCTCCAATGGAGTATTGCTATAACGATGTCTTTAATGCCTTGGTGGGGAGTTGGTTTATTTGCTTTATTTTTGGGACAATTTATTTGCCACGCAATTGCTACTTTTATTCACGAAGCAGCCCATCAAAGAATTTTGAAAACGCAACTTGGCAATTCTTTCGTTCTATTTATTATAGAAGTAGGATCGCTATCCTTTGCAAAATCCGCAGAATATGTTGCTAAACATGGATCTTCTCATCATCGCTACTTAAATGATTACATAAGGGATTATGAATGGTGGGATCGGATTCAAGTAAATCGCCTTAAATGTAAACCCTTATGGCGTTGTACAGAAGCCTTACTTCATCTACTACCAGCCGGTTCAATTGTGGGGGATATACTCGTTGATTGGTTGAGTGAAAAAGATGTAACCCGTATTATTGAACGGCGTAATTTAAACCTTTCCTTTCAATATTTTCTCATGCTGACTAGCCTTAGCTTATATCTTATGGCGTGGCAATTTATTGGTTGGCAAACGGCTCTTTATTTCGCTTGGTCGATTTCAATTATGGTAGGAAATTGGGGAATAACAATGAAAGGACAATCCATTGCCGAACATAATATTGAAAATAATGGCAGAACCTATTCAACCTATGGTTGGATTAACATTTTTTTATTCAATACTGGTTATCACGATGAACATCACACCTTTCCTCAAATTCCTTGGGTGTATCTACCTATTGTTCGTAAACTAGCTCCAAGTTATTTTCAAAACAGCAGTGGTAAATCTTATTTTTTTTGGTGGTGGTGTTGGGCTAAATCGGGCTTTCAACCTGAAAAGTTTCATCGTTTTGGGATAAAGCCGAGATACACACAAAAGACGTTTGCGATTGATTAACAAAATTAGTGTCGTTTTCCAAGGGAATAGGTAAAGATTTCCGCGTGGGTATTTACATCTTTAAAATGGAGGATAGGGAACTCGAATCCCTGACCTCTGCGGTGCGATCGCAGCGCTCTACCAACTGAGCTAATCCCCCGGATTGCGTTTTTTATTCTAGCATTGATGGTGTGGATGAGAGGGGTTCGCCCCCGGAAAAAACGGCTTGGACGCGATCGAGTTCGAGTTCTCCGAGGTCGTCAACCGTCCAGTTAGCGAGGCGTTGCATCATGTGGAAGGGGTAGGTATTGGCAACACCAACGACTTGCATTCCGGCGTTTTTAGCGGCAGTAATTCCGGCTGGGGTGTCTTCGATGACGAGACAGTTTTGGGGTTGAAGTTCGAGGCTGGGTTGCGTCTGGTTGAAGCGTTCGACTGCGAGAAGGTAGCCGTAGGAATCGGGTTGATTGGTGGTGATGTCGTCTCCTGTGACGATGATTTGGAAGTAATCGGCAATCTCGGCTTGTTCCAGAATCCAGGTGACTTCTGAACGTAAAGTTCCGGTGACTAAACCTGTGGTGAGACCAATGGTGTTAAGTTTTTTGAGGAAGGCTTTAACGGGGTAAATGGGGAGGGTATCGAGGGATTCGAGATGGCTGCGATAGGCTTGAGCTTTGGTGGTGAGGAGTTTTTGGAGGAGGTCTTCGCTGACGATACGACCGCGACGAGCTAGAATATTGCACAGGCAAGCGCGATCGCTACGACCGAGACAGAGTTCGGGATAGTCTTCGGGAAACATTCTGAGGTTTTCGCTAATCAGAATGTCTGCAATGAGTTTTTGATGAATGGCTTCATCGTTGATGATAACGCCATTGAAGTCGAATAAAATGGCTTTTAATGTCATTATGAATAATTATACTTTATTTTTTATATTAAACTGATTATCTCTAAATCAAGGGTATTCTGTCAATTTTACAATAAGGGCGATCGCGGTCAAGAAGGTTAAAATAGAAAGTAAGTCTTGTTTTGAATACTTAATTTCTTTTTAACATGATGAAAAAATTAGCTCTGGGTTTGTCACTTTGTTTGGGATTGGGTTTGGGGGGAAATGTCACGAGTTGGGATGCGATCGCGTTTGCTCAAACTGAGGTCGTTCAAGAAGATTCAAATGCTGTAAATAGTTCTGTTGGCGTAGTTTTACTGGAAGCAGGAACGGGGGAAAAACAAGAATTGCGTTTGCGTCCTGAAGTTGGTGAAACTCAGACTTTGAATGTTGCCGTTAAGATGAATATTGAAATGTTTTTTGGGGGAATGTCGATGCCTTCGATTCCCGATATGACGACCCAATTAACTCTTAAATCCGTTGTGACTGATGTTAAGGATAATGGTGACATTGAAGCGGAGTTTATTTATACGGATATATCAGTGTTACCGGGTGAAAGTATTGAAATTCCGCCAGAAGTTATTGAGGCAATGAATACCGAGTTAACGACTTTAATCGGGACAAAAGGAACGTTTTTACTCGACGATCGCGGTCGCACGAAGGCGATTAATTTGGAGTTAGCTGAAGATGTTAATCCAATGTTTGAAAATACGCTCAATCAATTAATGGCTTCCTTTGAAAATATATCTTCCCCTCTCCCGGAAGAAGCGGTAGGAGTCGGGGCAATGTGGCAAGTTGAACAAGAGATAAATCTCAATGGTTTGATGCTTGACCAAACGGCTGTTTATACTTTAGAAGATCGCACTAATGAGACAGTAGTTCTTTCAATGATTATTAATCAAAGTGGTGAAAAACAGCAGTTTACACCTCTTGGTCTTTCTGAAAGTATGATTGTCGATTTGGTATCTCTAGAAAGTACGGGAACGGGAAAGTTAACGATGAGTTTGTCGCAGTTGTTGCCGATTAATGCCGATATGAATTTGGTAACGCGATCGCAAATGAATATTCCTACAGATCGCGAAAATGCCACGACTTCAATGCGAACGAATACGGAAATGGATTTAATTATGATATCGGAAAATTAAGATGGATTGAAACTCCAGTCAAAAAACTGGAGTTTTGCTGTATAAATCGCTAAATTGAAAAGAGCGAGAACTCTAGTTTTTGAAATGAAACTTTAGCTTCATTTTGTTAGTTCGATAGACAATAGAATTCCGAAAGAAATTATTTTTGTTTAACTTTGAACAATTGTAATAAACTTTGAATTTTCAAGTCTTGCAAATTTACAGCGACGGCAGTTTGAATTGCTAACTCTCCTTGTTTTAAGTCTGCTATCAAAACCGAGTCTTTCTCTAAGCTTGAAAAGAGAACGTTCAGTAAAGGGGCTTGATTGCGAGGGAAACTGTAATAAATTTTATCGCCTTCGATTCTTACGCCTTCGGGTAAAACGTCATGAGGAATTTTACCTCCTAAAAAGGTTTTCCAGGCTGCGATAAGATAACGGTAAATAAGCGAGTTGCTTTGCAATTCTGGGGAATTAAGTAAACGAAGTTGTCCTTCAACGCAATCTTCTAGCAAGATAATTTTCTCAGGAGTAAAATGTACTTTTGCCAGCACATTTTTATGTTCAATTGTGGCAATTAAACCTTCTTTCGGGTTCGGTTCTAATTTCTGTAACTTATCAACTCTAGTTTCGGCTTGTTGACAAAGTAGTAAAACGGTTTTCTTTTTCAGAGTTAATTGTTTTATTTCCGAGTCAAAAGTTAGGTATTCTTGAGTGTATTTTTGTCCAAGTTGTTTGGAAACTTGAACTGTTGCTTGAATATTTTTTAAAATTCCCATATTAGTTCACTTTCTAGGGTTCTAATGAAACAAAGTAGGTGCAAAGCTTGAGAACTTCTCCACTCATTTCCTGAATTGAATGTTGGTACGACGGAACGACCGCTCAAGGCATTGACCGATCATAATTTACGGTACATATTACTGGCGAATTGCGATCGCGATCGCGTCGGCTATTGTTCAGTATCACTCAGTAATATTACGGTAAGGAAAAATACTTAAAAATTTAGCTTTAGCAAAAGTGAAACTGTCGTTAATCGAGCAGATTTAATATCACTTTAACTCAACATTGGGATGAAAGTATTTGTAAATTTCTTGGGCTAAATGCGGGCCGATTCCTGCCACTTCTTGGAGTTGTTGGGGGGAGGCTTCCCGCAGATAATCAATGGAACGGAAGTGCGCGAGGAGTTGTTTTTGTCGTTCAAAACCTAAGCCGGGAATTTCATCCAAACGCGATCGCCTTCCTTGTTTGAGACGTTGTTGTCGATGGAAACTGACAGCAAAACGGTGGGCTTCGTCTCGGACGCGACGTAATAGTTGAACTCCGGGTTGTTCGGCTTCAGTTTCTACGGGAAAAGATTCACCGGGAAGGAATATTTCTTCTCGTTGTTTGGCTAAACTAACGATTTTTAAGTCTTCAAGTAAGGGCGATTCGCTATTGTCTTCTAAGCTGGAAATAACGGCAGAAAGTTGTCCTTTCCCGCCGTCAATCATGACTAAATCGGGAAAGTCTGGATCGTCTTGTCGCGGTAGATTGGGGTTCTCGCGATATTTACGAAAACGTCGTTGTACAATTTCAGCAAGGCTGGCAAAATCGTCAGAATGACCGCTACGAACGTTAGGATTTTTTATTTTATAATGGCGGTAATGTTGTTTGGCTGGAACGCCGTCAATAAAAACAACTTGAGAGGCAACAGCATTCGATCCTTGGATGTGAGAAATGTCGTAACCTTCGATGCGTTTGGGGATTTCGGGAAGGTCGAGAATGTCGGCTAAGTCTTGTAAAGCGGCTGCGTTGCGATCGGCAAAACGTTGGGTTCTTTCTAATTCGTATTGGGCGTTTTTTTCGACCATTTCAATCAAGTCGGCTTTGGTTTGACGTTGAGGAGATAAAATAGTGACTTTACGTTGTTTGCGAGATTGTAGCCAGGTTGCTAAGAGTTCGCTGTCGCTGAGATCGTGTTGTACGAGGATTTCTGTGGGGATTTCTACGGGTTCGACGCGGCTATAATGTTCTTCTAATACTCGTTGTAAAATCGCCCCGTTTTCTGCGGATTTTGCGTCGGCAAAAAAGCCCAAGCGTCCGACTAATTTGCCAGCGCGAACTTGAAAGAGTTGGATACAACAATGATTGTCGTTTTTGGCGAGGGCGATCGCGTCTCTGGAAATGGTATCGTCAGGTAAGGCGACTTTTTGGTCGGCGTGTAGCGATCGCAATCCTTTGATTTGGTCGCGCAGTCTGGCTGCTTGTTCAAAGTTGAGGTTTTCTGAGGCTTGCTGCATTTGTGCGGTCAAGGTTTCGATGAGTTCTTTACTGCGTCCTTGGAAAACCATCGCTACTTTCTGGACAATTTGACGGTAATCTTCAGGGGTAATTAGAGACTGGCAAACTCCCGGACAGCGACCGATATTATAGTTCAAACAAGGTCGATCTTTGAATAAAGGTTTGGGACGCTGACGCAAAGGAAAAATACGTTTAGTAATGTGGAGAATACTGCGTAATAAACGGACATCGACATAAGGCCCGTAGTACCGATCTTTTTCTTTGGTAGCGCGGCGTTTACGAGTGATAAAAATGCGGGGATAATCTTCCGACCAAGTAATACAAACGTAGGGATATTTCTTATCGTCTTTAAGTAAGACGTTATAGTAAGGTTGGTGTTGTTTAACTAAGTTAGCTTCTAGGGCTAAAGCTTCAGCTTCGGTATCTGTGACGATAAACTCAATTTCGGTGACTTGACGCACCATCATGGCAATGCGATCGCTCAATTTCTGAGAAGAACGAAAATAAGACCGTACACGCGATCGCAGTTTTTTCGACTTACCAATATATAAAATATTTTCGCGCTCGTCCCGCATTAAATATACTCCGGGTTCTCCGGGAATTTCGCGCAAACGGGCTTCTAATCGTTCGGGATTCTTGATTAAAGGAATAGACTGTTGAGATACTGCCACAACAATATATTGGGGATAAATTGCCTAACTTCAATCCTACCGAAAAAAGCGAGAAAGTAGGGGTCGGTTAACCGTTCGCGGTGGGAGAGATTACTAAACCTATTACTATACGGTTACGTCATCTGCCAATCTTTTCGATTCTTGGGTTTGGCGGTGTGGAGTATTGAGGCTAAGTCTTATTCGGATATGGTACGCTATCATCAATAATATAGTATTTCCTCAATAAAACCAGCAGCACTTACCACCCCCTAACTTACAGTTTTTGCCGGATTTGAGAAGTCGATGTATGGAAATAAATGGGAATTACTAAAGCTTTTGTAAAATTAAGCCAATTCTTGAAAGAAGTAGAAGGGTAGATATTATGGGATTTATTGCTAATCTGAAAGGAAATGCTGGTATTGTTGGCGAAAAAGAGTTACTGCAAAAATACGATCGCCTTCTGGCTAATAATGAAGCGATTGAAGTAGGTTTTCATGTTTTTCGCGATACTTTTATTTTTACCAACAAGCGCTTGATTTTGGTGGATGTGCAAGGAATGACGGGGAAAAAGATTGAGTATCTTTCAATTCCTTACAGTCAGATTGTCAAGTTTAGTATTGAGACTGCGGGGCATTTTGACTCGGATGCGGAGTTGAAAATTTGGATTGGTAGCGATCCTATGCCTTTGGAGAAAAAGTTTGATAGAAGTGTGAGTATTTATGATGTACAAAAGGTTTTAGCAACTCATATTTTAAGTTGATGAATCTGAGTACAATCATTACTTTGTTGGGTGCAATGGTCGTTTTGGCTGCGATTCCGAGTGTGAGTGTTTTAATGGTAATAACACGCTCAGTCACAGGGGGATTTAAGCAGGGATGTTATACGACTTTGGGGATAGTTCTTGGCGATCTTATTTTTATTATTATCGCGCTACAAGGTCTAGCTCTTTTTGCCCAACACAGTGACACTTTATTTCTGGTAATTAAATATTTGGGGGCTGCTTATCTTTCGTATTTAGGCATTCGTTTACTGCGCTCAAAACCGCAAAAGATCGAGTTACAAGAAAGTGCCAGTTCCTCTAACTTTGCCAGTTTTTTAGCGGGTCTTTCTTTGACTTTGGCCGACCAGAAAGCGATTTTCTTTTATTTAGGCTTTTTTCCGGCTTTTCTCGATTTAACTCTAGTGACAGGGCAAGACATTTTAATCATTGTTGTTATTACAATTTTGGCGGTTGGGGGAGTAAAGTTAATTTATGCCTTGATGGCGACAAAAGCGCAAAAGCTGAGTAATTCTCAAGTTAGCCAAAACCTTTACCGTATAGCAGGTTTGGTAATGATAATAATTGCTTTATTACTGCTGTTTAAAACTTAGGCAGTTCCTAGTTTTCCGGTTTTTGGTAGCGACAGCCAGAAGTACAAGTTTCGCGAATCTCGACTGCTTCTAAACCCGGAAGCCCTGCTTGTTCTAACTGCTGATAAATCCACCGGGCTAACTCCTCACTGGTGGGGTTTTCTAGCCCTGTGGTTTCGTTGAGGTAGTGATGATCCAAATAATCATTTAACAAGGGTTTGAGGTACTGTTTGAGGTCGCTGTAGTCGATAATCATCCCTTGCTTCGGCCCGGATTCTACCAGGTGAGAGCTTTGCACATATACCCGTCCGACAAAGCTGTGTCCGTGTAAACGACGGCATTTACCATCGTGATGAGGTAAACGATGGGCTGCTTCAAACCGAAATTCTTTGTAAATTAACCAACTTTCCACACGCTAAATTCTGGGGGCTTTTTCGCACTTCTTAAGCATTGGGACAACTGCGATCGCACTTTTTGCTTTTTGTGCAGACAGGACTTCTTATCCTAACGTAACTTGCACCAGAAGCAAAACGATCTATATTTCGACATTACCTGACACCTCTCACCTACGATGGCAATCTTATTAAGACTTATGTACTGTGTTGTACTAATTTATCTTAGTATGTATTGACAAAATTGCTTTGTTTGTGCTTCTTTGAAAAGAATTGTTTGGTGGCGCGATCGCGTCCCTGGATGGGAAAAATGCCATCAAAATAGACTAAAAATAACAAGTGGAAATTTTGTCTTTGCTGTCGATGTGTAAGTTATAAAAGTGTAGATTATTACTCACTTTTCATTGTCATCATACTTCTCTGTTGTCACGCTTTAATATTTCTAACTCGTTATCTTTAAAAAACAGAAATATTGTTTGCGAACGAAATAGATATTCTCTAAATCTCAATAACAAACTCTGTGCCTTGACCGACTTGGGAATGACACTCCAAGCTACCTTCGTGACGATCGACAATAATCTGATAACTAATGGATAACCCCAAACCCGTCCCTTTACCAATCGGTTTGGTGGTAAAGAAGGGGTCAAAAATGCGTTCTTGGATATCGAGGGGAATACCAGACCCATTATCAGCGATCGCGATCCGAATTTTAGGACTTTTATCATTCTGGGGATCAGTCACCGTAGCAGTGCTAATGTGCAAAGTGGGGGTAAAATCGGGATTTTGCTTGTATTTTTCCTCAAGGGCATCAATAGCATTATTAATCAAATTCATCAAGACTTGGTTGAGTTGTCCGGGGTAACATTCAACTCTAGGAAGGGAAGCAAATTGTCTAATTACTTCCACAGCCGGACGATTGGCTTGTTCTCGCAGACGACTTTTAAGCACCATTAAAGTGCTTTCAATTCCCGCGTGGAGGTCAGCTTCTTTCTTCTCGGCTTCGTCGAGGCGAGAGAAGGTTCTGAGGGACAGTACAATGTCTTTAATGCGGTCAGCCCCATCGGTCATGGATTGCAACAGTTTGAGAAAATCGGCTTTGAGAAAATCTAAGTCGAGGATTTCGAGGGTTTCGCTAATTTCGACATGGGGATAGGGATAGTGCTTTTGGTACAGGGAGATAATTTCCATGAGGTCGCTGGCATAATCTTTCGCGTGGGAAACGTTACTGTAAATGAAACCCACGGGATTATTAATCTCGTGAGCGACTCCAGCGACTAATTGACCGAGAGACACCATTTTTTCGCTTTGTACCAGTTGAGCTTGGGTTTTTTGCAGTTTTTTGAGCAAAGCTTCGAGTTCTCTAGCTCTTTCGCGTTCGCGAGATTCTGATTTCCGTAAAGCGACTTCGGCAGCAATCCGTTCGCTGAGTTCATTTTGAGCTTGTTCAAACAGGTTACATTGTTGTAGGGCGATCGCCAGTTGAATGCTAATCTCTTCTAAGCAGTCAATCTCGGATTCAGTCCAAGGTCGGGGACTTTGACAATGGTGGGCAATAAGTAAACCCCACAGGCGATCGGGACTATTGCCGTCATTATTATCCGAAGCACTTTGTAAGATCGGTAAGGCGAGATTGGCTTGTACTTGCAATTCTTGGAGGAGTTGTTTGTGACAAGGTGCAAGATCGGAGTTCGGGACATCGGCGATCGCGCGAATGCGACCTTGATGATAAAGTTGAGCGTATTCGAGGGGGAAACATTCATCGGCAATAGTCATGCCGAGAATCGGATTCCAACCGGGGGCAACAGATTCGACGGTAACATAGCCAGTCCAGTCGTCATCAAAGCGGTAAATCACCGTGCGATCGGTTTGCAAAAATGCCCGAATTTCATCAACGGCTGTTTGCAAAACTGCTTCAAAGTTCAAAGAAGAGCGGATGCGTTCGAGAATCTTAGAAACTAGGATTTCGCGTTTGAGTTGTTCTTGGACGCGGGCTTCGGCTTGTTTGCGGGCGGTGATATCGGTGTGAATGCCAATCAAACCGATTGGTTGTCCGGCGCGATCGCGAATGCAATCAGCCCGCAAAAGGTTGGGAACAATCTCGCCGTCGCGGGTTCTGAGATTAACTTCACCCAGCCAAGATTGACCGTTTTGGATGGCTTGGAAAGCGGCGGTGACTCGCTCGACATCCACATGAAGTAAGCCAGGCCCTTCAGCACTTTGGTTGATTTCTTCAGGAGTCCAACCGTAGCGTTCGTTCATGGCTCGATTATGATAAATAACTCGGCCGTTGAGGTCAGTCATCCCGACGGCATCGCTACTACCGTCAACTGCCGCTTTGATGCGGAGGAGTTCGGTTTCTGTTTGTTTGCGCTGCACAAAAGAACCCAGTTGCAAGGCGATCGCCTCAATCAGTTGAATCAAGCGTTGGTCTTGGGGTGAAGCCGTCCGTCTGAAAAAAACCAAAACTGCTAACACTTCGCGATCGCGGTTGGGGCGATCGGCACAAATCGGGATACTAAAGCAAGTTTTAAGGCGGTGTTTGGCCGCTAGTTCGGTGCGACAGAAAACATCGGGGGCAAGTTCGATGACGTTTTCGTGCCATTCTGGTTGTTGTGTTGTCCAGACGCGACCGGGGATACCTTGACCGGGATTTAATACGAAGGTTTGGCTTTCTTGCAAAAAGTCTTGGAGGGCGTTGTCGCTACTGTATCCCCCAATAATACGCTGTAATGCTTGACCTTCATGGTTTGGCAGCCAGGCTTCGCTAATGTCCCAATTAATCGTTGTGCCAATGAGTTGCAAAACAGTATTAACGGCGCTTTCGAGGTCGGAGGTGTCGCTGATAGCTTGAATCACAGCCAGCAGTAGTTGGGTTTCCAGTTCGGCTGAGACGCGATCGCTAATATCCATTGCCGTACCGATAATCCGCACAATCTTAGCGCTTTCGTCCCAGACTGCTTCCCCTCGTCCGTTGAGGTGACGCAGTTCCCCATCCGGTCGGATAATCCGGTGATCCACCGCATAAGGAATACCAGAGGCGATCGCCCTTTGGATATGTTTGAGCCAGGTTTGGCGGTCTTCAGGATGAATCGTTCGCAGTAATTCTAAAAATGTCGGCGCTTTTCCCCGTTTAAAGCCATAAATCTCGAATAATTCCTCCGACCAGGTAATCTTATTACTCGATACTTCCATTTCCCAACTGCCAATACTCGCAATGCGTTGGGCTTCTTGGAGTTGGTGTTGGCTTTTGCGGAGGGCAGCTTCGGCGGTTTTGCGATCGTTGATATCTAGGTGCGTTCCGTTCATCCGCACGGGATTGCCGGCTTTGTCGCGCTGAAAAACTTTCCCTCTGGCTAAAATCCACTGCCATTGACCGCTTTTATTCAACATTCGCAGTTCGACTTCGTACAACGGGGTTTCACCGCGCAGATACCCTTGCAGTTGACTGAGGATATGGGGGCTATCGTCGGGGTGAATCAGCTTTTTCCAGGCTTGGTAGCTGTTTTCGATGTCTGAGTCGGCGTAACCGAGCATTTGTTTCCACTGACGATCGAAGTAAGTCGTACCCGTGGGAATTTGCCAATCCCAATAACCTAAAGCACTGCCTTCGAGGGCAAGTTGCAGTCGTTCTTTATTTTGTTCGAGGGCAATTGTCGTTTTTTTGTACTCAATACCGATCGCGATTTCATTGGCAATGGTTTCGAGGGCTGTGAGGATGTTTTTATCCAGGTGATGCTGGCTAAATAAAGCCATGACACCGATGAGATGGTTGTTGATAATCAGGGGATAACCCGCAAAGGCCACCATCCCTTCGCGTTTAGCCCATTCGCGATCGCTCACTTGGGGATCGTTGGGGACATCGTTGCTAATATGAGGTTCACCCAAAGCAGCAATGCGACCGATTTTGTAGTCTCCGATGCGAATGCGGCTGTGTGCGCCGTCGATATGGGTATATAAGCCGGAACTGGCTTGGAGGTGGAGGTGGGTGTTGCTGTCATCAACAGTCCAAATACGGGCAAAGCTGGCATTGAGATGTTTAACTAGGGCATTAGTACAGCGTTCTAACATCTCTTTGAAGTCTTGGCTTTGCGCTAGGGCTTGACCAATTTCGGACTTGAGGGAGGTTCGACGCGATCGCGCTTCGATTTCTTGGGCGTTTTGTTTTTGGGTGGTAATATCCCGCACAATGGCAATAATTTCAGCATCGCCGTTGGCCACAATTCGGGCTTCGTACCAATGCCAAGCATCGGGCATTTTCAGGTCGTATTCGAGGACTTCGACTTGTTGGGAAATGAGGGCTTGATTTTGTACCTCAAAGATGGTGTCAGCTAAAGTAGAGGGCAGGGTTTCCCACAAAGTTTTGCCGATAAATTCTTGGGGGGGTAACAGGGTAGCTAAATTTTTGGCGGGTTTGTAGTCGATAAATGTGCCATCCCGACGACAGCGAAACATTAAGTCGGGAATCGCATTGAGCAGGGCTTTTTGGGTGGCTTCGGCAGTTTTGCGCTCGGTGATATCGCGGGCTACACCGTAGATACATTGGTCGGCAAGGGAAAAGCTGGAAGTCCAAGATAACCAGCGATAATTGCCGTTTTTGGCACGGTAGCGGTTCTCAAAGCGAACGTTGCCGTTTCCGGTAAAGATGTTGGCGACTTCGGTTAAGGTGCGATCGCGATCGCCGGGATGCACGAAGTTAATAAAGGGTTCGGCTTTGAGTTCGGCATCGCTGTATCCCAAAACTTGAGTCCAGGACGGGTTGAGCCGCTTGAAATAACCATCCTGTCCGGCAACACACAACAGGTCAAGGGAAAGGTTAAAAAAGCGCTCGTCAAGAGAATGAACATTCATGGCGTGCTGGTCTGGGATAACAGGCGGTAAGGGAGAGGTATTATTGGGGTAGAGCGAGCCTTTTCTGGCTATAAACTTGCTTGTTGATTTTAGCAATAGAGCTACTTTCTTCACCGAACAGCAGTTTAGGTTTTCTGGACTTGAAGATAATTTTTGGTGAGGCTCGATAATTTAATGTTTGGCTCTGGGGATTGCGAGAAAATTAGCTAATCTTTGTTCGACCTTGTTTTGAGTTCAGTTGCCCAATCTAGGGTATGAAATTTTGGGCGATCGCGTCTGTTTTTAGGTAACATTTTCGAGGGAATAAAATGAGATTCTATTTTAAGATATAGGAATAAATTGCAGTTATTTTGTAGCACCCAAATAGCAAACACTTTTAAGGAATAATAATACGTTACCTTTGGCAACACTTATGAAAAATTAACAATGACTTTACATTAATTAATATTCCTTCAATAAAATCAATATTCTCTTATTATATTACTATTTAAAAGCTAAAATCAAGTAGGTTCTGTGGGCTTTTGATGTGGGTTACTTCTGAGTCAAAATTTGATACGAATCGCCAGAATTGAGGTAGCGCTCTCCTCCCAGTTACGTTACCGAAACTCAAACAGATTGACCGATCCATAAGATTGAGGGGTACGAATGCTTAAGAATAACCTAAATTTTTAGTAAGCTTTAGGGCAAATTGGCTCAATGACAGCTTAAATGGGCAAAAATACCCTTGTTTCCGCAAATTGGGAAAAGTGGGAAAAGTAGGATTTTTCAGCAAAAAGCGTTAGAATCGTCACAACAAATGCCAATCCCTCATCGATTCCACAGTTAATGAATATCAAAGAATTACTTGATATTGTCGAACAAAAACTTTTGCAACGTCCCCTCTCCCCAATTGAACGCTTAGTATTGAGTCAGTCTTGGCAAAAGCAAACTTATGCTGCGATCGCCCGTAATTCGGCTTATGGTGGAGACTATATTAAAGAAGTTGGTGCTAGACTGTGGCACGCTTTTTCTGTCGAATTGCAGCAGCGAGTCACGAAGAAGAACCTCCACTTAGTTTTAGAATCTTATTTTCAACAAAATTCTTTTAACTCCGACGCGATCGCCCCTCAGTCCAATTCTGCGATCGCTAATACCATTTCTTTCGATTTTCTCGGCGGCCCTTTACCGCTAAATTCGCCTTTTTATATTGCGCGATCGCCCATTGAAGATTTAGTTTATCGCGAAATTGCTAAACCTTGCTGTGAAATTCGGATCAAAGGCTCTCATAAAACGGGTAAAAGTAGCTTGTTAATTCGTTTATTAGCTCAAGCTCACAAACTCAATTATCGTGTTGTCCAAATCAACTTTCAAGAAGCAGACATCTCTATTTTTGACTCTCTAAGTCGTTTTCTACGTTGGTTTTGTGCTAATACCAGTCATCAACTCAATATAGCCTCTCGTCTTGATAATTATTGGCCCGAAGATTTAATGGGAAGTAAGCTAAGTTGTCGCTTGTATTTTGAGCAGTATTTATTACCGCAACTCAATACCCCCTTAGTCTTAGCTTTGAATGAAGCTCATTATCTTTTTTCTTATACTTCTGTAGCCCAAGATTTTTTCGCAATGCTACAGTCTTGGTACGAACAATCTGCCCAATCTCAACTGTGGCAAAACTTTCGTCTTGTCTTAGTTTACAATACAGAAATATATCAGTTTTTATCGGGAAATCAATTTCCTGGCAGTACAGGGTTAGCCGTACAGTTACCAGATTTTACCCTCGAACAAGTTAAATGCCTAGCCGAACGCTATCAATTAGAAACTGTTTTGAATTCTTCCGATTTATCCAGTTTAGATGCCTTATATAATTGGGTTGGCGGTCATCCTTATTTAATTAATATTGCCTTTTCGCATCTGGCTTCCAAGAACTTGAGTTTAGCAGAATTACTCACTAATATTGCCACTCCTGCGGGAATTTATAGCGACTGCTTAAGAAACCATTTATTCGAGTTACAAACTTTACCCCATTTACAGAAAGCATTTATACAAGTTATCAAAGCTAATACAGGAATTCAAATTGACGCGATCGCAGCTTTCAAACTCGAAAGTATGGGGTTAGTTCGTTTTGAAGGAGACTTGGTTGCACCTCGCTGTCAACTTTATGCTCAATTTTTCCACGAATATTTTAAATTAACGAATAGCGCGATCGCCCCTGAGAAGACTTCTGAAATAACTTCTTTAGTTTCTCATCCGATGGCCTTTGACGAACTAACTGGACTAGCCAATCGCCGTCAATTTGATACCTATCTTCAAGAAGTTTGGCAATCTCATAGTCGCTTAGAATTATCCTTAAGTTTAATCTTGGGAGACTTAGATTATTTTAAGTTATTCAACACAACTCGCGGTCGTTTAGCAGGCGATACTTGCTTGCAACTCATTGCTCAAACCCTACAAGAAATTATCCCGACAACCCAGAGCTTAACGGCTCGTTATGGTGGGGAAGAATTTGCGGTTTTGTTGTCGGATACCTCGTTAAATATTGCGATTAAAACAGCCCAAACTATTCGCGATCGCATCAAAGCTTTAGGAATTTCCCACGACCAAACAAATATTAGCGGCTTACCCGATGAAATGTTAACAATGAGTATCGGAGTCGCCACGGTTATTCCCACAGCCTTAACCTCGTCAAAAAGCCTAGTAGCACAAGCAGATCGAGCTTTATACCAAGCAAAACGCCTCGGACGCGATCGCGTAGAAACGGCAAATTCTACCGCTACAACACCCCATTAATTGAACAAAGTCACCTAATTTTCTCAAAGTAAAACTAAATTTTAAAAAGGGATAGTTTCATCTTCATCTAAATCGCTGATTCTCAGTTGGGTAATCGTTTTAGTTTCTTCAATAACGGGGAGTTGTTCGATAACTTCTGCTAACTCCTTCTGCATCGCTTTAGTCAGCGTTAAAACCAAATCAATTTCGATTCCCAAACCTTGACTTACCCGAACTAAATCTTTAAAGTTAATTTTGGTATTGGTACGCTGCTGTTGCTTGAGAGCGAATCCTGCCTGAGCCGCGCAATTTTGGGCTTGCATGGCAGCCGTAAGCCGACTTTTGAGATGTTTGACCTCCGTATCATATTTGAGCCATTGCTGCTCAATTGTGCGATAGCGATTAATCAATTGGTCAATATTATCAGTACAAGGATCGACTTCCACCATTTGATGCAGTTGTAGCAAACGGTGATGCACCTGTGCCACATACACCGTATCCATTTTGGCATAGTGGAGGTGGCGATCGCTCAAAGGACGCTCTCCCCAATCGCTACCTTGCAGAGATTTATCAACAGGGGGAAAATGACACAATTCCGTCGCTAAAGTTGCCAGCTGGTAGTTATCGAGAGGGACAAGATAATAAGGAATTTGTTTAACTAATTCTAGAGTACAAGTAACATTTTGGACTTTTTTGTTTCCCAGCAAACGGATATCATAAGATGCAGAGTGAAAGACTTTTTCGATATCGGGATTGACCATAATCTTCTCGATAAACTCAGCGATTGATTCATCCCGATCCAAGACATCTAAAATCGTGACGCGATCGCCTTTCATATCCGTAGAATCCCTCAACACTTGGATTAAAGAAAGTCGTGGCTTTTTCGTATTGTAATCCGCAACTTCTGTATCCAACCACAACGTTTTAGCCGTCGAAAAATACGCGATCGCATCTTGAATTTCAGAAGTTTCTGTCAAATAAATCATGCAGTTTTTACAATTTAGTTTAGAGTTTCTATTGTATTGTACGCTTGTATCGTTCACTAGCAAAATAGCTTGTCAAACTGAAGCAAATCAGAAGACGCGATCGCGCTTTTTTATTCTGCTCTTTGTTCGCGTCGTATAATGTAGATGTCAATATGGGAGCGACTTTCCCACAATGCATAACACAATTCTTTCTGATAGCGGACAGATTACCATACCCGAAGAAATTCAGAAACATCTCAAACTGGTAAGTGGAAGTCGAGTTGAGTTTGTTATCGATGAAGATGGTCAATTTAGGATATTCTCCCTCAATGTTCTTGTAGAAACCTTTTTAGAGAATTAATAATGGAGTCATATCAATCTTCTCGCAGTTTATCAAGCAGAAAAAAACACAAAGCAGCCAGCACTGTTGGACGTGGTAAAACTGTCAAACTCAATAAAAAAGTAACAGTTTCAAGCTGGAGTAACAGTCATGTTAGTTTAAATCTTGGTGATAGTCTTAATTATTATAATTCTTGGGACAAGCCCACAGTAGTCGTTTCAGATGGAGGCTATGGCATTTTAGGGTTTGAAGGTGATACTTCCGATCACCTTGACCTTCCAAAATGGTATTTACCGCATATTGAAGCTTGGTCAAACGCTGCATTACCCAACACAACACTTTGGTTTTGGAACTCAGAAATCGGATGGGCTGTAGTTCATCCTATACTAGAAAAATACGGCTGGCGCTATGTGAATTGCAATATTTGGAACAAAGGAAAAAGTCATATTGCAGGTAATGTCAATACAGAAACAATAAGGCGTTTTCCCGTTGTAACAGAGGTTTGTGTTCAATACGTTAGAGAAGTCAGACTCGACAGCTTAACCCTTAAAGAATGGTTGCGAAAAGAATGGTTAAGAACAGGCTTACCTTTAAGTAAAGCAAATTTAGCTTGTGGTGTTGCAGATGCAGCCACTAGAAAATATTTGACTCAAGGACATCTCTGGTATTTTCCACCTCCTGAAATGTTCGAGAAATTAGTTTCTTATGCTAATAAACATGGCAATCCTGAAGGACAGCCTTATTTTTCGGTTAATGGCAAGCAATCTTTAACAGCAAAAGAATGGAGCAAAATGCGCTCTAAGTTTCATTGTCCTTATGGCTTTACTAATGTATGGGAACGCTCGGCTTTGCGGAACAACGAACGCATCAAATCTGCTAATAGCAAAACAGTTCATCTCAATCAAAAGCCTCTTGACCTGATGAAGTTAATTATTGAAGCTTCAAGTGATGAACAGGATGTTATTTGGGAACCGTTTGGTGGACTTTTTACTGCGTCTTTAGCAGCTAATATACTTAATCGAAAATCTTTTGCTTGTGAACTTGATGAAACCTACTTCTATTATGGAGTCAAAAGGTTTAATCAAGTAGTTCATCAACATTCTCTTTTTTGATGTCAAGGTGTTGTTGAAAAGCTAATTTTATAGCTTCCTTGTTACGACTTGCTAACAGCCGCTTCCATTGTACTATTGCCATACCAGAAAACTCAATTGCATAAACACGCTGCTTGAAATTTTCAATTTCTGGATGGACAATTCTATCCATTTTTGCAAAATTTGTATCTAATCTGTATCTAAAGCAAGCCGTTAATTCTCGCAGTCGTTCTTGATATTCTTGTGTTGGTTGGTAAATTCTATTCTCATCTCCCCAAGAATTAACGATTGCTTGAGCTTCACCAAAATCTCTATCTGTTCCTTGGAATTTATAGCCATTTGTATTAGTTTGCTGTAAATTCGTAGTTCTTTGGGTTGTATCTTCGGGTTCGAGAACTAGATAATCAGGAGGATTATGATAGTGATCATCTCTGGCTTTAGCGACAGAATAACCCGATACAACACATACATCTAAAATCTTGGGTTGTCCATAAATCATGGTTTCCGGTAACCAAGCAAGTAATGCAACATAAGTTTGATTGGATTGAAAATGATTTTGACTATCTTTAAATCGTGCTGTAATTTCAGTCGCTAAGGGAAACCAAGTTTTAATTTCTAATCCAGGTGTAGGCTGTACGCTACCTCTAAAAATAGCATCGGGAAAGCCAGGGTCTTGTCTTTGCCATTCTCCAAAAGCTTTAAATGCTTCTTGCTGATTTAAAAGCTCAACAGTATTAAACTCAATCAAGTTTCCCAATAATGGTGATAGCTTAGAAATAACTTTAGCTAAATTAACGGCAGCATCAGGTGATATGGGTCGAGAAATATTTAATAAGTCAAATGTGTGTCCGGATAAATCAGCTAAATACTGAGTTGCTAACTCGATAATATCTTGTGTATTCATTCTTCTCCTCTGTTCGCGTATAATATTAATGTCAATATTCGAGTTAGTTTTATGCCTAGCACAATTCTCTCTAATAGCGGACAGATTACCATACCCGAAGAAATTCAGAAACATCTCAAACTGGTAAGTGGAAGTCGAGTTGAGTTTGTTATCGATGAAGATGGTCAAGTTAGACTATTTCCTCTTAATGTTCCTGTAGAAACCTTGTCCGGTATTCTCCATCGACCCGGTATTCAACCTGCAACCCTAGAAGAGATGGAAGCCGATATTTCTAAAGGAGCGAGTGATGGTGTTGGTTACAGCACAGGCTACAATTCAGAAAAAAACGCTAATGCTAAGATTCAGAAAATATGAAAATAACTGAAATTTCGGTCAAAAACTTATTTGGGATTTTTAACCATAAAATAACTCTCAACAATGAAGAAAGAATTACTATAATTCACGGACCCAATGGTTTCGGCAAAACAGCTATATTGAGATTGATTGATGGTTTCTTTAATTCTCACTATTTTAAATTAAGAAAAATTCCATTTAGTCAGTTTGAAATAAAATTAAGTAATAACGAAACCATAGAAATTGTAAAAGAGTTAACTGATTACAAAAACTCTAGCAGTCCTGAAATAGTTTTTTATTTACATAAACCACATAAACCATTATCAAAACTACAGTCTTTTTCTTTACATAAACTAAAAAACAGTCATAATTTACAATCTTTGACAGGAAGCATAGAAAACTTGATTCCTGGATTAGAAAGAATATCCTCTGAAGAATGGGCTTATATTCCTACCAATGAAATTATTTCTTCAGAAGATGTTATAGAACGCTTTGGAGATTATTTACCCTCTGAGTTCTTTAAAATTTTTCCTATAAGAGAAGAACCAGATTGGCTTAAAGAAATTAAAAATTCTATTCATATTCGTTTGGTTGAATCACAGCGATTGTTGAATATTGTGACTACTCGCTCTTCTAGAAGATATGAAGCAAGTTCTTCGATGTTTCCTACTGTTTCAGCTTATTCTGACGAACTGGCAAAGCTCATGCAAGATAAGTTCAAGGAATACGGAACAACATCACAATCTCTCGATCGTACCTTTCCGGTAAGAGTGGTAAAACAACCCCCTTCAGTAAAGATAACCGATGAGCAATTACGACAACAACTGAAAGAACTTGAGATAACTCGCTCTCGTCTGATTGAAGTAGGATTGTTAGATGAAGATAGAGAAGCCGAGTTTCAAATTCAGCCTCAAGATATCGACGAAAGTACCAAAAATGCTTTGTCGGTATATGTTGAAGATGTTGAGAAAAAGTTAAATGTATTTTCTGAAATCACTCAAAAAATAGAGCTTTTAAGAAAAATTATTAATAGCAAGTTTGCTTATTCTTATAAAAAAATAAGTTTTAGCAAAGAAAAAGGTTTTGTATTTTCGACGCGATACAATAACTCATTGACTAACTCCAAGCAACTATTACCGACAGAACTTTCATCTGGAGAACAGCACGAATTAGTGTTACTTTATGAATTACTGTTTAAAGTTGAACCTAACTCTTTAGTTTTAATTGACGAACCAGAATTATCTCTCCATGTTGGTTGGCAAGTTCAGTTTTTAAAAGATTTACAGGAAATTGTAAAGCTGGCAAATTTAGATATTTTGATGGCGACTCACTCACCTGACATAATTCAAGATCGTTGGGATTTGACAGTAGAGTTAAAGGGAATTGAGGAGTGAGAGATTTCGTTTCAGTCGATCGCGATGCAAATCAAATTCGTATGAGAAGAAGTCTTCATAAAGGTAGTTTTTTGCTAGTAGAAGGTGGTTCTGATAAAACTTTTTATGGACGTTTTGTAGATAAATCGGAATGCGAGTTAGTGATTATTTCAGGAAAGCCATCTAGTAAGCTTCGCGTTATTGCTGTATTAAAAATACTAGAAGAATCGAATTTTCGAGGAGTATTAGCGATTGTTGATGCAGATTTCGATCGTGTATCTAATACCATCAATCCCAGTCCAAATTTACTTTATACTGATACCCACGATCTGGAAACAATGTTGATGCGATCGCCTGCACTTGATAAAGTTATTGCTGAGTATGGTTCAGAAGAAAAGATATTGGAGTTTAATCGAGATGTAAGGGAGACACTTGTAGAGATTGGGGTTTCTATCGGTTGTTTACTTTGGATTTCGCAAGTAGATAAGCTGAATTTAAAATTTGAAGGCATTACATTTAGTAAATTCGTCAATGAAAAACGTTTGATGATTGATGAACTAAAATTGATTCGAGAAATTAAAAATAAATCTCAAGCATTTAAACTGCAAGACGAATATTTACAACAGAGACTTATTGAGCAGAAAAATCTGATTGACGATCCTTGGCAAGTTTGCTGTGGTCACAATCTCGTTGAAATTTTATCACTTAGTTTGAGACAAACTATTGGTTCTAATAATCCTACTGATGTTAAAGCTTTAAATCTCGAACGAAATTTACGTCTTGCGTACGAAGAAGTTTATTTTCAAAGCACACAACTCTATTTCTACATTGAGAGATGGGAAAGCAATAACCAACCCTTTAAAGTGTTACTCAGAAGTTCATAAAGGTTATATTTAAGAATCCCGGTTTCTGACCTGCTTACACAGTCAAGTTAAAATTTCAAGTCAGAAACCGGGGTTCTAACGCAGTGGTTGTTTTTTCGGATTTGATATTAGTTTTGATTCAACTGTTGTAAAATTTCCCCTAACTCTTGCTGGTATTGGCCGTAACTTGTCCAGTCTCCTGCTTGGAGGGCTGCTTGGGCTTGGTTGTAGGTGGAGATGGCTTGCTGGACTAAACTGGAAGTGTTGCCAGAAATGGGGGTTTCGGGGGTGGTGGGGACGTTTTGGCCGAAGATAGAGACTAAGGCTGCGTCGAGGGTTTCTGCCATGACGATTTGGTTTGCGTAAGCGACGATAACGCGACGAAGTTCGGGGAGTTCTCCTTGTTCGGCGCGGAGGTAGATGGGTTCGACGTATAATAACGATCGCTCTACGGGAATAATGAGTAAGTCTCCTCGGATGACGCGAGAACCTTTTTGACTCCAGAGGGTGAGTTGTTGGGAGATTTCGGGGTTTTGGTCGATACGGGCTTCGATTTGAGAGGGCCCGTAAATGAGTTCTTGTTTGGGGAATTCGTAGAGGAGGACTTTTCCGTAGTCTTCTCCGTCGGAACGGGCGGCCATCCAGGCGATCGCGTTATCTTTATTAACAGGGGTAAAGGGTAAAATCAGCATGAATTCCTCGTCCTGTTGTTCGGGTAAACTCATGATGATGTAGTAGGGTTCGAGGAGTTGTTCTGTTCCTTCATATATCCCGGTGGGAAAACGCCACAAGTCCTCCCGGTTGTAGAAGACTTCGGGGTTGTCCATGTGATAAGTCAAGTACATCTGGGCTTGGATTTTGAATAAATCCAGAGGATAGCGGAATTGGTCGCGCACAGATGGGGGAATTTCAGTGTTTGCGGTGAATAAGTTGGGGAAAATGCGCTGATAGGTTTGCAGGATGGGGTCGGTGTCGTCCATAACGTAAAATTGCAATGAGCCGTTATAAGCGTCGATGGTGATTTTGACGGAGTTGCGGATGTAGTTGACATTTCCCCGAACGACTTCTTTGAGATTGGGGAATTGTTGTAGTAGGGTTTGGGCTTCGTTACTGAGGACAACGGGTTCGGCATAGGGATAGCGATCGCTTACAGTATAAGCATCGATAATCCACTGTAACTTGCCGTCAATGATCGAGATATAAGGGTCGCTGTCAAAGCGTAAAAAAGGCGCAACTTGTCGCACTCGTTCTAAAATATTGCGGTGGTACAGGATGCGAGACTCGTTGGTAAAGTAGTTAGAAACTAGGGTTTGCAGACTTCCCAAATCGAAGGCATAAGCCAAACGCTTAACCCAAGACCCAATCGCAACCCCACCTGTTCCTGCGTAGCGGGTAGCGGCATTTTCGTCCCCTTGGGGATAATCAAATTCGTTGGTACTCATCCCCGTAAAAACGTAATTTTGGGTTTCTTCTCCGTAGTAAATTGCGGGTTGGTCAAAGGCCAAGTCTACGCTAATTTCGGGGGGGATATCTTGGATGAAAAAGCGGGGTAAGCCTTCGGGAGTGACCACATTTACCGGACTCATGACAGCCCCATAACCGTGAGTATATTTGAGTCGCTGGTTGACCCAGGTTTGGGCTTGTTTGGGGAGTTGTGCTTGGGACATTTCTCTAGGGGATAACATGACCTGACGATAATCCCCGTCAAGGGTGTAGCGGTCGATATCTACGTCGCTGAAGTGGTAATAAAGGCGGATTTCTTGGAGTTGACGATAGGTACTGAGGAGGGGACGATAATCCCACAAGCGGATGTTACGGAGGGTGGCTTGATTGTCGTTGAGGTCGTTACGGGTGAGGTTATTTTCGACGACATAATTCTCGGTAGTGACTTTATCGAGGTTGTAGGCTTTTCGGGTTGCTGCGATGTTGTGGGTGATGTAGGGTTTTTCTTTGACAAGTTCGTTGGGTTCGACGATAAACCGTTGTTGCGCCCAAGGATAGAGTTCGCCCACGACAATCAGGGTGATAAAGTAAATGATAATGCCGTAAATTGGCCAAGTTAGACTTCTGCGCCAAAGAGAGGCAATGAGGAGAATGGCGAGGGAGAGAGTAACGAAGCACATGACCCAGTATGCTTGCAAACGAGCGTGTACATCGGTATAACCTGCGCCAAAAACTGACCCTTCGGCAGAATAGAGGAGGTCGTAGCGTTCTATCCAAAAGTCTACCGCACCGAGGATGGCGATCGCGCTCGCAAAAATACTCAGATGGGTTTTGATTTCCCTCGATAACAAAGTTTGCCAGTTACGACCGCGATTTATAGCACCTTTGAGCAGATAAATGGCGAGACACAGAGCAAAAGTGATGATTACTAATGCGATTAGCCCGTTTTGGATATCTTTGTATAAAGGCAGGCGAAAAACGTAAAAACTGATATCTCGATTGTAGATAGGGTCGTCAAGATCAAAGGTCGTTGCGTTAAAAAATTTGAGTAGGGTTTCCCAATGTTTCGAGGCCGCGATCGCCCCACTTACTGCTACAAATAAGATTATCAGCATTGCCCCCGATCGCGCGATCGCTTCGGCTGCATTACCAAATCCCTGCTTTTCTAACCACTCAAACGAGCGATGGCGGGTGATATTCATGGCAATGCGGTAATTCCACAGCAAAAATCCCCCATATACGGCTAATGTTACGCCAGCCGCCAGAATTTGCCAAATTATCCGCGTCCAAAATACCGATGCTAAACCAACTGCATCAAACCACCAAGACTGGGTGAGTAAATGAACTAAGCTGCTTAATAAGGTCAGTCCTAAAACCACAGCAACGATAAATAAACCCAGTAGGGAACGACGAACATTCATAAACCAGCACGATAACCTTATCTTTCATCTTAAACCCTGAAGACTGGGGAAAGCAGTTTGGCGATATTCCCAGGGTGGAATTAGGGAAAACCCGCAATCGCAAAAACAATCTAAAAACTTGAGGCCACAAACGCGATCGCCCTTAGAATAGTTGACTATAGGTTGCGATCGCCGACAATTCCACTTTTCTACCTTCTAAAATCTTAGTATTTTTGCCTTGCTGACTTCCCCAACCATCCCTTCCACAATAGACCTACAAAAACTCATAACAACGTTGGCAATTCAGTTGTTGTCTGCGGAGTCTGGGGCTATTTCTGGGAAGATTCAAGCCGGGCTTAAAGCGTTGGGTTCATTATTGCAAGTTGAAGCCGTTTATCTAACCCTATCCCCGGAAAATCAAGACCATAACTCGATCAATTATTCTTGGCAAATCCCAGATACTCCTGAGATTAATTTCAACCAAATTCTTGAAGACTTTAAGCCAAAACTCACTTCAGAAAAACCCTTTTATTTCCCCTCAGCAGCAAATCCCCCCAATCGTATTAACTGCAATTATCCCTTGCAATCCTTTCTAGCTGTTCCCCTAGAACCGGGGATTTTGAGCTTTTATTGTTTTCATTATGCCTATCCTTGGGAAAATGACCGAGTTATGGCCTTAACCCAAGCCGGAGAAATCTTTGCTAAAGCTCTACAACGCCAGTCTAAACTAACTTCTCCCCTCAAAAGCGATCGCAATCATCAAGCCCTACTCCAAATTATCCCAGACTTATTATTTTGTATTAGCAAAGATGGCATTTATCGCGATTATCGTCTACCCTCCCCAGAACACGATTTTATCCGAACTCAGCGCATCGGCAAACATCTCCTCGACGTTTTACCCTCCCATGTTGCCCAGCGTCAGCTAAAATACATCGAACAAGTGTTGCAAACTGGGGAAACGGCTTGTTTTGAGCAACGCTTGTGCATGAATGGGATATGTCACAATCAGGAAGTGCGGATTACCCCTAGTAGTCCCGACGAAGTGCTGTTGCTGATTCGCGATATTACCGAGCGCAAAAGTATGGAAAAAGCCCTCGAAGATAGCGAAAATCGCGCAGCTTTGG
The DNA here is from genome assembly GCA_035968055.1 of Jaaginema sp. PMC 1080.18. Classification (GTDB taxonomy): domain Bacteria; phylum Cyanobacteriota; class Cyanobacteriia; order Cyanobacteriales; family Spirulinaceae; genus Jaaginema. Next base: position 61,049 of record JAWQFT010000006.1, read on the forward strand.
CATTTCGGGGGAATAATGACGGGATTTGGGATTGGAATGTGCAAACTGACGAAGTATTCTTTTCCCCGCGCTGGAAAGAAATGCTCGGTTATCGCGACTCCGAACTACCCAATCATCTTAGCACCTGGTCCGATCGCGTTCATCCCGATGACCTAGAATTGGCGGTAAAAGCGATTCAAGACCATTTTGACCAAAAAACACCCTTTTACTGTACAGAACACCGTCTCAGATGCAAAGATGGCAGCTACAAGTGGATTCTCGACCGAGGACGTGCCACTTGGGACGATAATGGCAAAGTCATCCGCATGGTGGGTTCTCATACTGATATTAGCGATCGCAAAGCCGCCGAAGCCGCCCTGCAAGAAAGCGAAGAACGCTGGCAACTTGCTCTCAAAGGGGCAAATGATGGGATTTGGGATTGGAACTTAGCCAGCGATACCTTATTCTTCTCTACCCACTTGCTGGAAATGCTCGGTTACGCAGATGGGGAATGGGGCGATCGCTTTGAGTCTTGGCGCGATCGCATTCATCCAGAGGACTTAGAGCGGGTTTTACGCACATTAAATCGCCATTTTGACCAAGAAACGCCCTTTTTCGTCTTAGAATACCGTTTAAGGTGTAAAAACGGCAGCTACAAATGGATTCTCGACCGGGGACGAGCGACTTGGAACGATCAAGGGGAAGTGACTCGCATGGTAGGTTCTCACACGGATATTAGCGATCGCAAACGAGCCGAAACCCAACTCCAGCAAGCCAACCGTGGCTTCAAAACCCTCAGTCATTGCAACCAAGCCATTGTCCGGGCTAAAAATGAAACCGACTTATTACAAAGTATTTGCGACATTTTGATTCAAACTTGCGGCTATCGTCTGGCTTGGATTGGCTATCTCGACGGCGATCGCATTGAACCCATGGCCAAAGCGGGTTACGATGAAGGTTATGTGGAGACACTGCATCTCAACTTGAGAGATGAAATCCACAACCAAGGCCCGATTGGTCAAGCGGTGCGATTGCAACAATACGTCATTTGCCCTGACATTGCCAACGATCCTCACTTCCAACCTTGGCAAAAAGCCGCTCGACAACGGGATTACGCCTCCGCAATTGCTCTCCCCCTCCTCTACGAAAACGGCGTATTTGGCGTACTCGTCCTCTACTCTACCGAAACTAACACCTTTCAAGCCGAAGAAGTCAAACTGCTGCAAGAACTTACCGCCGACTTTGCCTATGGTATCAATACCCTGCGCGATCGCCGTTCCTTAGCGGAAAGTGAAGAAATGCTGCGTCATGCTAAAAACGACATGGAACAGCGAGTGCAGCAACGTACCCTCGAACTCGGTCAAATCAACGAAAAACTGCAACAAGAACTGCGCGATCGCATTATTATTGAAACCAAACTGCGTAAAAGCGAAAAACAATACCGTACCCTCGTCCAAAACTTTCCCGATGGGGCAGTTTTCCTCTTTGACCGAGAAGGTCGTCATACCATTGCAGATGGAGTTGGCTTAACCTCTCAAAACCTCTGCCGCGAACAACTCGAAAACCACCTTTTTACCGCAGTTCTCCCCGAAAAACTGCTCATTGCTCTGCGTCCCTTGTACCAAGCTGCTCTTAACGGCGAAACCCTGACCCAAGCTATCGAATATGGCGATCGCATCTATGCTTACCAAGCCCTTCCCGTCCGTAACGAACAAGCCCGCATTTTCGCTGGCATGATTGTGATGCAAGATATCACCGAACGGGCTACCATCGAACGCATGAAAGACGAATTTATCGCCGTCGTTTCCCACGAACTCCGCACCCCCCTCACCTCCATTCACGGGGCTTTAAATCTCCTCGATACGGGCTTGGTTCAACCCGACTCCCCCCAAGGTTCTCGCGTCATTCACATTGCTGCTGAGAGTGCTGCCCGTCTCACTCGCCTCGTTAATGATATCCTAGAGCTAGAACGGCTCGAATCGGGCAAAATCAAGCTTAATCCCGAAATTATCCAAGCTTTGCCCTTACTGCAACAATCGCTCGACCAAATGCAGGTGATGGCGAATCGTGCTGGTATCACTCTAACTTTAGCGGCTACCGATTGTCAGTTTGTGGCCGATCGCGATCGTATTTTACAAGTATTAACCAATCTGCTGAGTAATGCTATTAAATTTAGCGATCGCAATCAAACTGTCTCCCTTCACCTCCAACCCACCTCAGACCACCTTATCTTCATTATCCAAGACCAAGGCCGCGGCATTCACCCCAGCAAACTCGATTGCATCTTTGAACGCTTCCACCAAATCGATGCTTCCGACTCCCGCCAAAAAGGAGGAACAGGACTCGGTCTCGCCATTTGTCGCAGCATCGTCGAACAACACGGCGGTCAAATTTGGGTCGAAAGTACGCTGAATCAAGGCAGTTGTTTTTATTTTAGTTTGAGAAAGCAATTACCAATTACCAATTACTAATGACCAATTACCAATTGAGTTTTGCTGGAAAACAAGACCAACAACCAATAACAAATGACAAACAAAAGTGTATTAGTAATTGACGACGACGACGGCGTGCGGGAAATCATCCAAATTTCCCTCGAAGCTGCCGCAGGCTGGCAAGTTCTCACCGCAGCTTCCGGTAGCGCAGGTTTACAGGTTGCTGCCGACCAACAACCCGATGCCATTCTCCTGGATGTCATGATGCCTGGTATGGACGGGGCTGAAACCTTCCGCCGTCTCCAAGCCTCCCCCGATACCCAACACATCCCCACAATTCTGCTCACGGCTAAAGCCAAAATGAGCGAACAACAGCAATACATGAATTTGGGCGTAACGGGGATTATTACTAAGCCTTTTGAGGCGTTAAACCTGGTGCGTCAAATTCAGCAAATATTGAAATGGTAAGCTTTTCAGGGCTTAAAAACTGACGAAAAACCTCAATTAATGCAAGAAATGGCGCATTCCGGTAAAAATCATGACCACGCCTAACTCATTGGCTGCGGTAATCGAATCTTGGTCGCGAATCGAACCCCCAGGCTGAATAATAGCAGTAATTCCGGCGGCGGCTGCACTACGAACGCTATCATCAAAAGGGAAAAAGCCGTCACTGGCTAAAGTTGCTCCCTGTGCCGCATCTCCAGCTTGTTCTAAGGCAATTTTAGCCGCCCCAACGCGATTCATTTGACCTGCCCCTACTCCTAAAGTAACGCGATCGCGTGTCACAACAATAGCATTGGATTTGACGTGCTTGCAGACTCTCCAGGCAAACTGCATCTCTGCCCATTGCGCTTCTGTGGGTTGTTTTTCCGTCACCACTTGCCAGGATTGAGCATCTTCTACAACATCGTCAAATTCCTGGACGAGAAAGCCCCCGGCAATTACTTTTACCATATCGCGATCGCCCTTTTTCAGATCGGGCAAAATTAACACCCGTAAATTCTTTTTCTGGGCTAAAATTTCCTGGGCTGAAGCATCACAACCTGGGGCAACCACGCACTCCAAAAACGTCTGTTTCAACGCCTCCGCCGTCCCTACATCGATACTTTGATTCAAGGCAACAATGCCCCCAAAAGCCGACACAGAATCCGCATTAAACGCCCGTTCGTAAGCCGTAGCCAAATCCGACGCAACCGCCACCCCACAAGGGTTTGTATGCTTCAACACTGCCGCCGCCGCTTCGGTAGTAGGAAACTCCGCAATAATGCGACGGGCAGCTTCGAGATCGACTAAATTGTTATAACTCAACTCCTTACCTTGCAACTTCTCGGCTTCAGTCCAGCCCGTCTGACTGGTGGCGTACCAAGTAGCTTGTTGGTGGGGGTTTTCGCCATAGCGGAGAGTCTGCTGAGTTGTCCCAGATAGCTCGAAATGCGCCGGGGCAGGGCTTTCCGACTCCATTTGCTCAAAATAATCAGAAATAGCGCGATCGTAATCCCTGGTCATTTTAAACGCCTCTGCTGCCCTGGCTTGACGAAATTCTGCGGTAATTTCCCCCTGTTCGCGTAATTGCGTCAAATAATCCTCGTAGCGATTGGGATTGCACAACACCGTCAAATGAGCGAAATTCTTAGCCGCAGCCCGCAATAACGTCGGTCCCCCAATATCAATCTGTTCAATCGCCTCTGCCACTGTAACATCCGGTTTCGCGATCGTTTCCACAAAAGGATACAAATTCACCACCACCAAATCAATCGGACGAATCTCATTACTTTCTAAATCAATACCATCTTGACTCACATCCCGACGAGCTAAAATCCCTCCGTGAATCCGGGGATGTAGCGTCTTCACTCGTCCCCCCAAAATTTCCGGTGACCCCGTGTAATCACTCACCTTCATCACCGCAATTCCGGCATCTTTCAGGGTTTTTGCCGTCCCACCACTGCTAATAATCTCAAAATCGAAAGATTCAGTCAGTTGACGGGCAAATTCAACCAAATTTGTTTTATTCGAGACGCTGATCAGTGCGAGTTTTGTCATGATGACCCAGGAAAGCGGTATTGTCCATTCCCCACTGTTCCCTAACTTGCCGTCTTCTGTCAATCATCAAAACCTCCTGGGTCTGAAACCCCGTCCTTGAAGGACGGCTTTGTAGTTTTCGGGTAAAATTGAAAATATCGAAAAGTGAAAACCAAAGCTATTCGATATCAGCACCTTGAAAACTGGATATAGCGGGTTTTGTGCCGAAAAGCTGGCACGAGTAAAATATCCAAGCAACAAGTACAGTCTTTGTTGGACACCGTACCGCTTTCTCTGGCGGAATCGGGACTCTGTAACGGGTTAAAAAGTCTGTGGACATGGCGTAAGACGGGAACATAACTAATGAAAGTTGGTGGTGTACGCAGATGTGAGTGAAGCAGAAACTTAAATCGTAAGGTTTAGGAATCACCGTGGCTTTAGTCCGGTGAGGAGGTCAATTCCCCTCATCCCCACTTGAAATAATGTCAGTTTGGGATAAGTTTTCTATTAGGACAGAGTTGCCAAAAAAGCGGCAATCAACAAGATAACTGTGGTCAAAGATGTCCTCACCAGAAAATTAACTAACTTCGCAATCAGCACCCATATTCGGGGGGTCTAGGGGCGGAATGCCGCACCCAGTGGGGGGTTCAGGGGGGCTAGTCCCCCTGAAAAA
>JAWQFT010000007.1:0-65877 GCA_035968055.1 Jaaginema sp. PMC 1080.18
ACTCCCCCTCTTCCCCCAATGCCCACTGCCCAAGACCTACTGCCCCTTGGGTGCTGTTAACTGAACTATACTAAGGTTCAACCAAAGCCCCCTCTGGAATATCCAACTCAATCTCAGAACCCCGATCGAGAACTTCAATATCCCACTGACCGCGACGACTGGTTTCAAATACAATATAGCGCCCGTCGGGACTAATTTGGGGGTTGCGAACCCAGTAATTGTAGCGTTGGGTTAATACCTGAGTTTGCCCCACAATACGGTCATACAAGGCGATTTCAGCCCGACCTTGCTCGTAGGTCAAATAAGTCAGATAACGCCCCGTCAAGCTTAAACTGGGGCTTTCTGTTAAAGTGTTGCTGGGATTCAGCCCTGGGAGTTCGAGGAAGCGTTTTTGGCGCAAATCATACAACACGATTTGATTTGTGCCGTTGCGATTGGAGACAAAAGCCAACCAGCGACCATCTCCACTCAAAGTGGGCTGTTCGTCATTGTAGCGACTGTTGAGATTCGCCGGGCCTGGAGCAGTTTTGGGACTGCTACAAGCAAAGAGCGCGATCGCACAGTAACTCGCGATCGCCCATCTCCACCAAGGGCGATAAGCTGGCATTTTGGCCTTTAATAATCAAAAGAATTCGGACGGGGGCGATCGCGTTCTCGATCGTCTTCTGGCTCTGGCTCATCGCGATCGTACTCGTCCTCGTAAACCGCCCCCTCATCGACCATTTCCTCTTCGTAGATATCTTCCTCGCTATCGTCGTAGGATGTCCCAAACCGCTCGGCTACATCCTTGGGAGCATCAATATCCTCGACAGGCTGATAATCCACATAATCCACTGGAGTCGCTTCTATATTCTCTTCTCGTTCCCCATAATCGCGACGAGGGCGTTCTCTACGGCTGCGACTGGGACGACTTGGCGGCACATCGGTTTCGGGAGTCGGACGGGGACGACGGGGACGACTGGAGGGAGTTGGGGGTTCTTCGTAACCAGCGCGATTAGTAGCTTCCCAATCCTCGTAAGTTTCACCATAGCGTTCGAGGGTCGGGGAACTGGGACGAGTACGACGAGGGGGGCGATTGCGATCTTCGTAAGGATCGCTGTAGGAATCGCGGTTGCGGCGATTGCTGGGGGTTGGACGGCGGTCTTCGGCTTCGTAATCGCTGCGGCGACTCGGACGGGCTTCTCGCGTCCCGATCAAGCGTTTTTTGGGATAGGGGGGGTCTTCGTAATAATCGCGATCGTCTAACTTGGCTTCGCGATAAACTCGGCTCACGGGGCGATCGTCGTCCACAATGGGCGTACTGCGTCGGGCTTGTTCGGTGGCAATACCCCGCAAGCGAATCGCCTCAAAAGCAAAAAAGATCGCCGATCCGGTCAAAAGAAACTGACTCAACTGTAAAATCGGATCGAGTCGCCAACCGCTCCACAATAAAATTGCCCCACAAACCAAGCCCACGGCGGCAAAGAAAATATCGTGGTCTCGCGACAGTTCTGGGCGAATCGTCCGCATAAAGTATAAACCTGCGCCCGCAACGGCGAGAAAAATACCGAGAATACTGGCTGAGTTCAGCCCAAAATTGACCATTGCTGCTCTCCTAAGTCAGTCCTATCTTCGCGATGATGAGCTATGTTTGACTCGCTCTAGTTTAACGTTCGCTTCCTCAAACCGTAAACTAAACCGCTTATTCTGTTAGGGTTAGCGCGTCGAGTTTACCCAGGAAATCAGTGGCGACGCGATCGCATATCTTTTTTCTAGGCGAAGGCCTCAGCTTCTGGGGGCTAGAAAATGGGCGCAAACCCAAGTCATAAGTTAGCCAATTCGAGAAACTGAGGCCATTCAACAGATTTCAACCCATTAATGCTGAAATTAGCTGCGTTGGATTTTGTCAGTCTGACTGATAACAATCAAAAAGACGGTCGCCGGGATTACTACGACCATTGCGCCTGCTAATAAGCTCCAGAAGAAATTGGCCAGGGAAGGTGTCATATTTTTTCTAAGGTTTCGGTTTTATTACGTTTTGTCTTGTCTAAAATTTTGTCACAAAACACAACAATTTTACCAAAGATTTTGGGTCTAAAGCCCCGTCTTGCTCATAAGGCTCTTAATACTCCCGTGCGATCGCGATCGCAGTAGCGTTAACCAACCACTAGCCTGCAACTGTCGCGATCGCGCCGAAAATGGTTAAAATAAAGTAACAAATCGTCATATTTCTGACCCGATTCCCTAATCTTTGATATGAATTTTGCTGACTTGAGTGTAATTGGCTTAAACCTCCTGTTAGGAGCGCTGATCCTACTATTTATTTGTCGCATTGTCTTGACCTGGTATCCTCAAGCCGATGCTCGCCGTTTTCCGTTTCTTTTGGTCGTTTTACCCACCGAACCCTTTTTAATCCCCCTGCGTAAAATCGTACCGCCCATCGGCGGCGTAGATATCACCCCAATTATTTGGGTTGGTATTGTTTCCCTGCTGCGAGAATTGCTCCTCGGCCAGCAGGGACTACTGAAGATGATGTAGTCCGCAGACCATCCCCAACTATTTCATGTGCATCTCAATGAAATTGGTATAAACATCTCCCTTCAAGAAAGCCGGAGTTTCAAGGATGCGTTGGTGAAAATTAATCGTTGTGGGGACTCCCGTAATCGCACATTCTCGTAAAGCCCGCTTCATGCGCTTAATCGCTGCATCGCGAGTCGGCCCCCAAACAATCAGTTTGCCAATCAACGAGTCGTAGTAAGGGGGAATTTCGTAATCGGTGTAGACGTGAGAATCCATCCGCACTCCCGGCCCCCCTGGAGGAAGATAGCCGCTAATACGACCGGGATGGGGGCGAAAATTGCGATCGGGGTCTTCGGCATTAATACGGCATTCGATCGCGTGGCCGCTGAGTTGCACTTGGTTTTGATTAATAGACAATCGATCGCCTTGAGCTACCCGGATTTGTTCGGCAATCAAGTCTAACCCGCAAATCATTTCAGTAACCGGGTGTTCGACTTGAATCCGGGTATTCATTTCCATAAAGTAATAGTTTCCCGTAGCATCAAGGAGAAATTCCACCGTTCCTGCCCCGACGTAGTTAATGGATTTAGCAGCTTTGATGGCGGCATTGCCCATTTTCTGCCGCAGTTTCGGGGTCAGAATGGGGCTGGGAGCTTCTTCGAGGAGTTTTTGGTGGCGGCGTTGGATCGAGCAATCCCGTTCCCCAAGGTGAATGGCGTTACCATGACTGTCGGCGAGGATTTGGAATTCGATGTGTCGGGGACATTCGATAAATTTTTCTAGATATACCCCGGCGTTGCCAAAAGCGGCTTCGGCTTCTCCTTGAGCGGCATGAAATGAGCGAATGAGGTCGCTTTCGTCGCGCACGAGGCGCATTCCTCGTCCTCCCCCCCCGGCTGTGGCTTTGAGGATAACAGGATAGCCGATTTCTTGGGCGATCGCCTTGGCTTGGTCTTCGCTGCTCAGTAAGCCTTCACTCCCTGGAAGGGTGGGAACGCCTGCTTTTTGCATGGTTTTCTTGGCGGTAGATTTGTCCCCCATAGACAACATGGCCGCTGGAGTCGGGCCAATAAAAGCAATGTGGTGATCTTCACAAATCTCAGCAAAGCGGGCATTTTCCGCCAGGAAACCATAGCCGGGGTGAATGGCGGTGGCATTGGTGGTGAGGGCGGCGGCAATAATGTTAGGAATATTAAGATAACTTTTGCTACTGGGGGCTTGACCGATGCACACGCTTTCGTCCGCTAGTTGGACGTGCAGGGCGTGTTGGTCAATGGTGGAATGGACAGCGACGGTGGCAATGCCCATTTCTTCGCAACTCCGAAGAATCCGTAAGGCGATTTCCCCGCGATTGGCAATTAAAATTTTTGAAAACTGCATCTGTTGGTGCATTTAAAATCCCGATAATCCTCTAGGATATGTTTTTCTGGCACACCTTGGAAACCGTTTTGTTATTTGTTATTGGTTGTTGGTTGTTTGTCTCGTTTCCCAACAGAACTCAATACCCGATTGCCCCCTGTCTAAGAGTCTTCTCGTTTCAAATCAGAAGGAGGGCGATCGCTACTCCAAGCCCACCAAGCCATACCGCATTCACAATCATAAAATTCTTGCCATTTGCGTTGATAATCTTCGCTCATCACCGGAGAACGGCGATTGAGCCAAACCCGTTGAGCGTTATAAGCAGATGCACCACAAGTAGGACAACAAAATCGGAGGGCGTGTTTCGCTTTTTTTGTCCATTCGGGGGGCGTTGGCTGAAATGCGTCCATAGCACACAAATTGGAAGTGACCTTAGCTTAACAATGATTTCTGGTGTGCGATCGCATTTTGGAGGGATTGATTCTGGGCAAGCGATCCATTTTCGGTTATCGTCTTGGGTAAGTATTCCTTGTCGCCTTTTGTGGAGAGTAACGGCCCTTGAATCCGATTCTCAACGTTATTTCCTTACTCGGTATCTTTATTCTGTGCGCGATCGCCTGGTTGGGTTCAGAAAATCGCCGCAATATCCCTTGGCGCACCATTGCTTGGGGTATTGGCCTGCAACTCCTTCTCGGATTAATAGTCTTTGTGGTGGGTTCTCAAGTTGTTGCGTGGATCAACGACTTGCTCAATGTGGTGCTAGAAGCATCGGAAGCAGGAGCCAGATTTCTCTTTGGCAGTTCCTTCGTCCCAGACCCCAATGCTACTGTTGGCCCGGGGCCGGCAACTCGCTGGATTGTCCGTACTGTCGGCGATCCCTATGTGGCGATTCCGGGCGATCGCGTCGGCCCGGATAACCTCAATCCAGGGTTTATTCTAGCGTTTCGCTCGCTACCCCAAGTGATTTTCTTTTCGGCAATTGTGGCGTTGCTGTATCGCCTCAATATCATTCAGCCGATTGTCAAGGTATTTGCGGTTATTTTCCAGAAAACTTTGGGCATTAGCGGCGCAGAGTCTTTAGCGGGAGCCGCTAATATTTTTGTAGGGATTGAATCGGCGATCGCAGTCAAACCGTTCTTGCTGAAAATGACCCGCAGCGAATTATGCGCGATCCTCACCAGTTGTTTTGGTTCAATTGCGTCCTCGGTATTGGGGTTGTACGCGGGCATTCTGAAACCGACTTTTCCGGCAATTACAGGTCACTTGGTTTCGGCTTCAATTATGACGATTCCTGCCTGTTTTGTAATTTCTAAGTTACTCATTCCCGAAGACGATACCCCCGAAACCCTCGGTCGCATTCCCGCAGAACCCGAAGACGCAGATACCAAAAAGCCAAATCCGATGGATAGCTTGATTTTGGGGGCGCTTGATGGAGTCAAAATGGCGGTGGGAATTGCCGCAGTGCTGATCGCTATTTTGGGCTTAGTCGCCTTGATTAATATCCTATTCAGTGGTATATCGGCGTGGGTTATTGGCGCATCGGGTGGGGAAGCCACAGAGGATTCTCTCTTAATTCAATTTTTCAGCGATCCTCTCAACAATTTGTTGGGTATGCTCTTTTTGCCTTTAACTTTTTTGACTGGGGTTTCCTTGGAATGGCAAGAGTTGTGGACGGCTTCAGTCTTAATTGGTCAACGGTTATTTCAAACCAGTATTCCTCCCTATCAAGCCTTAGCGCAACTGCGAGGGGCTGATTTACTCAGCGATCGCTCCATGCTAATTGTGAGCTATGTATTATGTGGCTTTGCTCACTTGGCTTCCTACGGTATCTTCGTAGGGGGTTTATCTTCATTAATTCCCGAACGGCGATCGGAAGTATCTTCTCTAGGGTTTGTGGCGCTGTGGGGGGCAACTTTGGCAACCTTAATGACGGGCTGTATCGCTGGAGTCTTTGACTTTGGTCAAGCGGCGGTTTTAGGACAGTAATTAGGGTTGGTTAGCAAAATTGCGGGGGCGTTTTCCCCAGGATTTGCGGGTTTGTTGTTTGTTTTCATTCATTAAAAACTATGAAACGTTTTGGCTATTTGGGTTTGGCGTGCTGTACCGCTTTGCTGCTGTTGGTTTTACATTCCCTTTCCCCAGACATGGCAGGAAGTAAAGTCGTTGCTCAAGAAGCAGAATCTTCGCCAACGACGCTACCCACTGCCCCCTCTGAAGCACCTACAGCCAGTCCAGAAGCGAGTCCAACGCCAAGTCCTAGTTCAGTAGAAACGCCAGCCCCAGATACAACCCAAGCCCCCTTGACACGAATTTTACTGTTGGAAGATGAACCATTAGTCAATGAAGCGGGGGGCTACGAAATTGGGATTATCGAAGGCTACAAGTCAATGGTTGTGTCGGGAGTACAGATTATTCAAAATCAAAGTGGCGACATTGCCTATACTGTAGCGGTGCGTTCGAGGGCAGCAGATAGCCCTTTGAATGAAACGGCTTTGGCTCAGGTCGCTATTGATACTTTTGCGCGGGGTGAGGGTTTTCAAGCCGGGCCGATTGAGGCGATCGCGGGCGGGGCTAAGTTACCTTGGCGGGGTACGTTGAGCCAGGGTCTGTCTTCCCAACCGATGACGGGGTTTGTCTTGTCCAAGCAAGTGCCAGGCAAGTTGTTGATTTTATTAATTGCGGCAACGACATCCCAAGAAGCTGAGGTGGGTGCGGTGTTTGAGACTTTGGCAGAAAGTTTACAACCTTTGTCTGAAGAAGAGGCTAGAATTATCTCCCCAAAACGGGCGCACGGCCGAGTAAACCTGTCATGAGTTTTAAAGCGTAAATTTTGCAGAGAGGCACGTTCTGTAGTATCCACAACCCCAAGCGACGGATGGCGACGATGGGCAGGAAGTTATTCGAGAAAGTCCGGTCTAAAAAGTCGGTAAAGCCGAGAATAAGCCAGTTTTCTGGCTTGCGCCAGCGTTGGTAGCGTTGGAGTACCTTTAAGCTGCCGATATCTTCTGCTTGCTGGCGAGCAGTAGTCAGGGTTTGGGCAAGGGCGGCTGCGTCGCGAATGCCCAGATTGAGTCCTTGTCCGCCCACAGGATGACAGCAGTGGGCTGCATCTCCCACTAATGCCAAGCGGGGTTTGACGTAGCGATCGCTCTGCATGAGTTGGACGGGGAAACAAGCGCGATCGCGCACTAATTCGAGTTTACCTAATGTCCCATGCAGTCGCTGGTCGAGTTTGGCAATAAATTCAGCTTCGCTCAGGTTTTGTAGGGCTTGGGCTTCGGCGTGGGGGGCTGTCCAGACGATGGAGACGCGATTTCCTGGAAGCGGTAAAACGCCCATCGGCCCTGAGTCGCAAAAGCGTTCAAAGGCGATATCGTTACGCGGGGCTTCGTGTTGGATTTGGGTGGCAATGCAGGATTGCCAGTATTTCCAGCCTTGGGTTTTAATTTTCGCCCATTGACGAATGCGCGATCGCGCTCCATCTGCGCCGACGACTAAACGCGATCGCACTTTTCGAGTTTCCCCATTGATTTTGACCGCAATTTCGACTCGTTCTGTTTGATAATCTACCGCCGTCACTTGAGCCGGACACAACCATTCAACGTTGGCACAAGTCGCCAGAAAGTTGTGTAATTCTTGCAAAATTACGCCGTGTTCCCCCACATAACCCAATTCCTCGGTTTTCAGGTCTTGGGTTTCAAACTTGACGGTTTGAGGATAATCGGCATCCGACAGATTAATCTGCTTAAATGGGTTGATTCGAGGTAAAATTTGCTCCCAAACCCCAATTCCTTGGAAAATACGTCCAGATAGCAATGAAATCGCGTAAGCTTGGGGACGGGCGATCGCGCTTTCGAGCGTTTGGGCTTCAATTAGGAGAATCCGCATACCTGAATGTTTCAAAGCGGCGGCAAGGGTTGTACCGACAATTCCCCCCCCAACAATGGCCAAATCGCAGTCTAAAGTGTTTTTTAGCTGTTCTTGGGTCATAAACTTAAACTTTTTTAACGAAAAGATAAAAATATTTACTTATTGTTATTTTGACCCAAAAAACCCGCAAGAATCAAGGGAAGATGGTTGTAAATAGGCTCGGTTGGTATATTTCAACACAATAAAAACCGCCACTGAAGTGAGGGCGGTCTGGATAAGCAATCGGAGGGTACTGTTAGTCTATGATTGACTCGAAAAATTGTCTGTTACCAATTTTACCGAAAACTTCCGTTACATTCTAAGTGTCGTACTTCCCTAAAATAGCAGCAAGTTTTTGCTTCGTTGCCACTGGAGCAGCAGCCAGAGGGGTCAAAATGGCGTATTTGAGGGCAGAGTGAGCTTCTGATACAGGATAACTCTGACTGAGTTGCGCGATCGCCTCCCGAATCACTTTTTGAGCATTGAGGCTATTGCGCTGTAAATTCGCCACAATCAAATCCACCGTGACGCTATCGTGTTCGGGATGCCAGCAATCGTAATCCGTGACTAAAGCCATTGTTCCATAAGCAATTTCCGCTTCGCGAGCCAGTTTTGCTTCGGTCAAATTTGTCATCCCAATAACCGCAGCCCCCCAACTGCGGTACAAATGCGACTCGGCTTTCGTGGAAAAAGCCGGGCCTTCCATACAGATATAAGTCCCGCCTTGATGACAAGTCACATCAGGTAAATTTAACTTTTCAATCGCAGTAGCGAGAATTTGGGCTAACTGGGGGCAAATTGGGTCGGCAAAGGCAATATGAGCGACAATGCCTTCACCAAAAAAAGTAGCGGCTCGATTTTTAGTGCGATCGATAAATTGATCGGGAATCACCATATCGAGGGGTTTAATCTCCTCTTGTAATGACCCCACTGCCGAAGCGGAAATGATATACTCTACGCCGAGTTGCTTCAGGGCGTAAATATTGGCTTGGTAAGGGACTTCGGAGGGAGTGAGGTGGTGATTGCGCCCGTGACGCGCCAAGAAAGCCACTGCTACGCCGTCTAAACTGCCCAAACGGAGGGTATCAGAAGGAGAACCAAAAGGCGTGTCTGCGGCGATTTCTTGCACGTTCTGGAGCGCTGCCATTTTGTACAAGCCACTGCCGCCGATAATGCCAATTTTTGCTGAAGTCATATCCAAATGTTGGGGTTGATTTAAGCTTGGTCGAGAGAGTTATAGTATTCCCACCAACGACTGAGAGGGTAATACAAAACTGGTGTCCACAAACTGCTTAACAAGGCAGTAATTAGGACTAAATGCTGGCGATCGCTCCAAATAGTCGCCAGCGATCGCCAACCGTGGAAAATATACTGAAGGGCAGTAATGGTTTCCGACAACAGGCTCATTCCCAACACAATCAACGCCACTGAAACAAAATCCTCTTGGAGATAGCGTTGCTTTTGGAAAGACGCAGTTAAAAAGCCCACAATGGCTAAACTCACGGCGTGAGAGGGCGTATTAGCACTCAAACTATCCCAGAGTAAACCCAACACCAACCCAGCCATTGCTCCCTGAAAAGGCGATCGCTTCACACTCCAAGCCACCACCCAAATCAGCAACCAATCCGGGCGCATTCCCAGCAACTCCGTACCGGGCAAACGAGTCGGCAGCATCAATAAACAAATCAACACAGACCCCACGGCGATCGCGACATTCAGTAAAGAGCGCAAAGGGGGTGATAGATCGGAAACTTTCAACTTACTCCTCACAAAACAATTAAACGAATCAGCGAACTTACTCTGGGAGAGTGCGATCGCGATCGAACGGATGTACAACAACCCACTCTAAATGTTCAAAAGGAACTGTCAGCTTCACCACCGCTTGAGGAGCAGGACTCTTTTCTATATCTACCGACTGGACTACACCCACAGGAATCCCCTCGGGAAAGCGCTGACTGACCCGCGAAGTCACAATCTTGTCCCCTTCCTTCACATTCGGGACTTTCTCGAAAAACTCCATCACCGCCAACTCAGAATCATCCCCCACCATAAACCCCATTTCCCGGCTGCGACTCACGGTAACGCCAACGCGACTGGTGGGGTCGCTGACCAGCAAAATGCGACTGGTGTTCGGAGTCACTTGAATCGCGCGGCCGACCAACCCTCCCGGCCCCGTTACCACATCATCCAGGCTAATGCCGTGATTCTGTCCGCGACCAATAATAATGTGATTCCACCAACCATCAACATTACGGCCAATAATCGGCGCAACAACACCAGAGCGTTTTTCCGTTTCTTGATAATTCAGCAGTTCTTTGAGACTTTGATTTTGCTGTTCGAGTTCGCCCAAACGCGATTCGAGTTCTTGGACACGAGCATTAGCAAGACGCTCTTCTGGTAGGGGACGGGGTTGAATGGGACGGACTACCCAGTAATAGAGTTCTGACAGAACAGCACCTTGAGTTTGACGAATAACAAGGGCTGTTCCCAAAGCTAAGGCAATAATGAAAGCTTGCGAACCATAGCGATCCCACCAGCGACGGACTGTAAACATAAAAAATTTTGGGTTTTGTGAGTGCGTCTTTTTCTCGAAGAACAAAAATGATGATAAACGATTTTTTAGATAGCGCGAGAGCGACCGCTAAACACCCGTTCGAGTTGCTTGAAGTTCTCCAGAACGCGACCCGTTCCCAGAACTACACAACTCAAAGGGTCAGCAGCAACATGAGTCACAATCCCTGTTTCGTGACTAATCAGCGTATCTAAACCCTGAAGTAGCGCACCACCTCCGGCTAACATGATACCGCGATCGATAATATCTGCGGCTAATTCGGGGGGAGTGCGTTCTAAGGTGCGCTTAACTGCATCCACAATCACCGACAATGGTTCTGACATACTTTCGCGAATTTCGGGGCCTTTAATCGTCACAGTACGCGGTAGCCCCGACAGCAAATGCAATCCTCGTACTTCCATGTTGGTTTCGCCATCGCTATCAATGGGATAAGCCGAACCGACATTGATTTTAATTTCTTCGGCGGTGCGTTCCCCAATGACCAGGTTATGAACCTTTTTCATGTACTGAATGATGGCATCGCTGAGTTCGTCCCCTGCCACTCGCACGGATTCGCTGAGGACAGTCCCCTGTAAGCTTAAAACGGCGACTTCGGTTGTACCACCGCCGATATCAATAATCATGTTTCCCGTGGGTTCAGCTACGGGTAAGCCAGCACCAATGGCAGCAGCTACAGGTTCGTCGATGAGGTATACCTCTCTCGCTCCGGCTTGGGACGCGGCTTCCATGACGGCTCGTCGTTCTACTCCCGTTACGCCACTGGGAATGCCAATCACAATCCGAGGTGAAACGAGCGCTCGTCCTTCGTGAACTTGACGGATAAAGTGCTTGAGCATTAGCTCGGCGGTGTCGAAGTCGGCGATTACTCCGTCTCGTAACGGTCTTAAAGCGGCGACATTGCCAGGAGTTCGGCCTAGCATTTTTTTGGCATCTTCCCCTACCGCTAAAGGAATTTTTTGATCTTCGTCGATGGCGACCACAGAGGGTTCTTGCAGTACAATACCTTTGCCGGATACATAAACTAAGGTGTTGGCTGTTCCCAAATCGATCCCCATATCTCGTGACAAGGAAAGTCGGTTAAAAAGATTCACTCGTTATCTACGCCCCCAAAATTTTTCTTGCGTGGTGTTGAGTCTAACTGAATTTAGATAGATGTGTAATCGATGTGGATTTTATTACGTTTTTTATCGTTCGTCTAGTAGAGTCTAGCAATTTGTGTTGCGATCGCCCATGACGCTAAGTTGTCATTATCTTTCAAAAATATATTTCTGCCATCCGGAGAACCCTGGATTCAGTTTTCTGTCTCTAGGGGGCAGTAGGGATTGGGTAGTAGGGATTGGGCAGTCGGCAATCGGCAATCGGCAATCGGCAGTCGGGGGGAGTGGGGATTTATGCCCCTCCTCTCCCTCTTCCCCTCAAACCAATAGAACTAAAGCGAAGTCGAACAGCGATTGAAAGGGCTGGGTGGGTTTGTTTCTAGGGCGGCTTTCGCTACACTATGAGAAACTATTTAGCGTACTCTTGTACTATTTGAGACTGATATGAGTTTAAATGTCGTGAATTTAGTGGGTCGTGCGGGTATGGACCCGGAAGTAAAATATTTTGAGTCTGGCAGTGTATTGTGTGAAGTAGCGATCGCCGTGGATCGGCGTACCAGTCGCGACGACCAACCCGATTGGTTTAACTTAAAAATGTGGGGCAAAACTGCTGAGATTGCCGCAAATTACGTTAAAAAAGGCAAATTGGTTGGCATCCAAGGTGCATTAGAAATTGAAACTTGGACAGACCGCAATAGTGGTGCCTCCCGCTCGAAGCCAGTCATTCGCGTCGAGCGCTTGCATTTACTCGGCTCGAAGCGAGACAATGAAGGGTCGATGAGCGGGGGTTATGACAATTATGAGTAGCGGTGAATTTTAATACTCGATTTCGAGGGTGACGTTGGCATTGACAGTCATGTCACCTCCGACTAATTGAGTTTTGAGGGCATCCTCGCCAGCGAAAGCAGCATTTTG
Organism: Jaaginema sp. PMC 1080.18; assembly: GCA_035968055.1. Classification (GTDB taxonomy): domain Bacteria; phylum Cyanobacteriota; class Cyanobacteriia; order Cyanobacteriales; family Spirulinaceae; genus Jaaginema. The sequence continues at coordinate 12,352 of JAWQFT010000007.1, forward strand.
AAGCAAGCGCGGGGGACTGGTATTGGCGTTGTTGATGTTGATGCGACTGACTTCTTGACGACTGAGGTTAAGGTATTCGAGGACAATATCGGCTTGGTCGAGGGCATCTTGGGTAGCGAGACGGAGAGCTTCTTGTGAGGCAGTCGCGATCGCATCTTCGGTAGCCAAAAAGTTCACTCCGTCAATTTTAGTCGCTCCCGCTTTCAAGGTAGCATCAATCAACGCTCCGGCTTGGGGAGTGGCAATGCGAAAGGCGATCGAATTGGTCGCGAGATAACCGAGCAAGCGCCGTTCGTCATCGCGATAACTATACTGCGGTTGCAATTGGACTCCAGTGGTTTGTAGTTGGGCGACATTGCGCTGTTGTAGTAGTGCTAAAACTGCTGTGGTGCGTCGAGCGACTTCTTGCTGGACTTGTTCGGCATTATTGCCTTGGGCTTCGATTCCTAGGCTAATTCGAGCGATAGTGGTAGGAACAGCGACTTCTCCTTGACCTGTTACGGTTAGAGTGTGAATATCTTGGGCGATCGCGGGGACAGGCAGTGCTAAACTCAATAAGCTAAAAGCTGTAGCTAGGGTGAGTTTGGGTCGAGATAATAGAGTATTCATCAATGACAACTACATGGGTAAAGTACAACGCGATTGTACGACGCGATCGCGGTCTTGCTTCTTCAGTTACAGTTTTGGTAACCATGCAGCGATTAAGGGGCAGTCGGCAGTCGGCAATCGGCAGTAGTTGAATAGAAAGGTTTTAGATTGTGACGAATCACCAACAAGCAACAATCATTCTCACCAACGATGATGGCATTGATGCTCCCGGCATTCGTGCTTTACAAAGCGCGATTTCTCGACCCAGTATTTTAGTTGCGCCTCAAAATCAATTATCCGGGTGCGGTCATCAAGTGACCACCCAAAAACCCTTTCAAGTAGAAGCGCGATCGCCCACAGAGTACGCGGTGGCTGGGACTCCCGCCGATTGTACCCGCGTTGCTGTCACGCAGTTTGAAAATATCGAATGGGTGTTGTCGGGGATTAATGCTGGAGGGAACTTAGGCACAGATGTCTATATTTCCGGCACTGTAGCCGCCGTCCGCGAGGCTGCCATGCGGGGGATTAAAGGAATTGCCATTTCTCACTGGATTAAGCGTCCCTTGGTTGTTGATTGGCAAGTCGCGACTGTGTGGACGGCAAAAGTGCTGGCGCAATTGTGGGAGTTACCCCTTCCGGTAGGGCGATTTTGGAATGTGAACTTACCCCATCTCGAACCCGGTACGGCGATGCCAGAGATTGTGTTCTGTCCGCCGAGTACCGATCCTTTACCTTTGGGTTATCGCCTTGAAGGGGATTTGTATCAGTATCAAGGACGATACAGCGATCGCGATCGCACTCCCGGAACTGATGTCGATGTCTGTTTTAACGGTCAAATTGCAGTGACTCAAATTTCTTTGTGATGTTTTGAGGGAAAGTTAGTCGTAATCAAAGATTGACTTCCCTTCGGCTACAATTAAAGTCAAAGCTTTGCCAAACGCATCGCCCATTGCTGATAGGAAAGAAAGCGCGATCGCGTTTATATTTCAGCCCAAAAGGTGAATTGCACTACTACAAAATCGTCAAATTTTCGTTAAAGTTGTAGCGACTTAAATTATTTCAAGTTCAGCTTGAGGTTTGGCAATTTTTGAGACAAATTGCAGCCTTAGTAATGAACGATTAAAGCGCACTGGGAGTGACTAGGGAGAAAATGGGGTCATGGAAGCCGAACAACTCAAAAAAATTACCGGATATTTCATCGAAGAAGCCAAAGAACACCTCGAAACTATCGAACAGGGAGTAACTGAACTCCAAGCTACCATTGACGACCCAGAACAAGTCACAGAAGTCTATCGAGCCGCCCATTCGATTAAAGGGGGGGCAGCAATGCTGGAGTTGGAGTGCATTCGCAAAACGGCTCATCGTTTAGAAGATTACTTTAAACAACTCAAAGAGCATTCTGTGACGGTTGATGAAACTCTCAGCAATTGGCTCACACCCATTTATCGCGGTTTGCAAACCCTCGTTGCCGACCTTGAGAAAAATTATGCCGTTGCGCCTGAAATTGAAACTCAGGTGATGACTGCCATCGAGCCTTTATTTGACCAAACAGAAACTTATCTCAATCATTTAATGAATCCGGTTTTGGGTGAGTCTCAAACTGAAGTCCAAGAACTGCCCGATTCGGCGGAGTTTTTAGAAAACTTAATTACCAGCGATTTTAGTATTGATTCTGGTCGCGATCGCGCTATGGCCAGCGAATCTTTTTCCGACAGTTCTTCCGATCTCGGTAGCGACGAACTGAGTACCCTGGCTAACCTCTTTGAAGCAGATGGTACAGATATCAATCAAACCCTCGCGGATACGGACAGCGATTTACAACTTTTGGCCGAACTCACTGGGGGGGATTTCGGTTGGGACGATGATAACAATGACCGCGAGGAAGTAGACGATCTCCTCGACCAACTGACCCATAGCGGTGCCGGGGAAAACGAGCAAAATCACGCAGATTTCAGCGACGATTTAGCTTTTTTAGATGACTTTGCCCTAGAAACAGACGAATCAACCGTTCTCAAGGGTCAACCCGAACTTTCAAATTCTCTAGATTCCCTAGAAGCCCTTTTTACCGAAAATCCCGCCGTCGCAGATACCGAAACCAACGGCAAATCTAACTCCACTTCATCTCTCCCGAAAAAAGCCCATCCCGAAAATCACCAAGGCATTGGCAAAGATACCAACCACGACCTCGACAGCTTGTTTGCCGATTTTAACAATAACGATAAGGGCGAATTATTCAATACTCAAGCATCTCAGTCTGAATTTGAAGAATTTGATTTAGGTTTGGGTGAAGAATTGGACGAAGATGTCAATTTCGCTGATTTAGATGACTTATTGGCCACCTCTGAGTTAGAAAGTAACGACTCAACCCCACCGCTTTCGGAAACGTTGGAGGCAAACAGTACAACTCAATTAGACGACTTACTCGCTACGGGGAATGCCTCGGCAATCCCTTCAGAACTCGACGAGGGAGAAAATACCCTAGATGCGGGTTTAGACGACTTACTAGAAATTGGGAATGTTGGGGAGACAGTCTCAGAAACCGCTTCAGAGGTTAGCTTAGACGAACTCCTCGATTTTGGTGCAACGGACGTTGAGCCAGCCAAAGCCCACAATGGCAACACTTCAGCGCCAGTTGATAAGGCAGAACAAGCCGACCATCTCCCGGCAACTCAGTTCCCAGAATCTTCGACAACTCCCCAAAAGGGCGATCGCCTTCAATACTACGATCGCATCGAAGAATTAGAGCATTTATTAACCCTTTCTCCCCCCCTCGACAACCATCAAATCTTCGCCTCCCTCGAACAACTTTTAGACCAAGACCCTACCCTCGAAACCCCCCTCAGCGTTGACCTTTCTGACACCAGCGACGTAACCCTAGCCCCAGACGACGAATTTGGCGACCTAGAAGACCTGATCCAAGACATCGAAGCCAAAGTAGGCGGACCACCCACCACCAAAGGCAGTCGAACCTCCCGCAACCAGCGCAATAATCGGGGCAGCTTTAACAAAACTAAAGTCGAGCAAACCCTGAAAGTCCCCGTCAAGCAGATGGACAACCTCAGCAACTTGGTGGGGGAATTAGTCGTCAACCGCAACAGTTTAGAAGGAGACGAAGACAAACTGCGTCAAAGCCTCGATACCCTCATGCACCAAGTTCAAAGCTTGAGCGATGTAGGGGGACGAATGCAGGACTTGTACGAGCGATCGCTCCTTGAAGATGCTTTACTCAAAAGTCGTCAGGCTTATCGGGCAAAATACGGCGCAAATAACCCCGTTGCTGAAGAAGAAGAAGAAGGCCTGGACGTTCTCGAAATGGACAGCTTTACCAAGTTCCACGAACTCGCTCAAGAAGTGATTGAAATGATCGTCCGGGTGCGAGAATCAGCTTCCGATATTGCTTTGTGGGTCGATGACATCGATTTAGTCGCCCGCACTTTACGTCAAGTGACCTCCCAGTTACAAGAAGGTCTGACGAAAGCTCGCATGGTGCCTTTTGCTCGGACTGCGGATCGCTTACCCCTAGCCGTCCGCAAGATTTGTCCGCAATTGGGCAAAGAAGCACAACTGCACGTCGAAGGACGGGAAACCCTGATCGACAAGATGATTTTGGAGCATTTATCCGATCCTTTGACCCACTTGGTGAATAATGCTCTTACCCACGGCATTGAATCCCCGGAAGAACGTCTTGCCCACAATAAGCCCACCGCCGGACAAATTACCGTCCGCGCCCTGCAACAAGGGAATCAGACGGCGATCGTGGTTTCCGATGACGGTGCTGGCATTGACCCGCGACGCATTAAACAAAAAGCTATCGAAAAAGGCGTGATTTCCCCGGCCCAAGCCCAGAAATTATCCGATTTAGAGACTTACGACTTACTGTTTAAGGCTGGTTTTAGCACCAAAGACCAAGCGGATAACTTTTCCGGACGGGGTGTGGGTTTGGATGTGGTGCGCAACGACATTATGGAAATTCGCGGCAGTGTCAGTATTGACTCCAAACAGGGTAAAGGGACAACCTTTACGATTCGCTTGCCTTTAACTCTGAGTATTTGTAAAGCGCTGTGTTGTATTAGCGAAAATGCACCCATGGCGTTTCCGATGGATGGGGTTGAGGATATGGTGGATATCCCGGTCGAGCGGATTTATAAAGGCGAGGATGGTCACGAATACGTCCGGTGGCGGGATGCTCAACTGCATTATTGTCCCTTATCGGATTTGTTGACTTATAACCGGAAATTGGGACGCGGTAATATTTATGCGGGGAATCGCGATGATAATGCGGTATCGGTGGTGATTCTGCGGAGTGCGACCAGTTTTTTGGCGATTGGGGTCGATCGCGTGATTGGGGAACAGGAAATTGTTATTAAGCAGATTAACGGGCCTGTACCCAAGTCGGCGGGGATTGCTGGCGCGACGGTACAAGGGGATGGTCGGATTATGGCGATCGCGGATGTGATGGAGTTGATCCAAATTGCCGAAGGCCGTTTGCGGAAAGATACGACTTCCCTATGGCGAGAAACTAATGTTGAGATTATCGAAGATACGGATACGGGTAGTACCGAACCGACGGTGTTGATTGTGGATGACTCGGTAACCGTGCGATCGCTGCTTTCGATGACGTTTGAAAAAGCGGGTTATCAAGTCGAACAAGCCCGCGACGGTCAGGATGCTTGGGATAAACTTACGGGGGGTTTGCCTTGCGATTTGGTCTTCTGCGATATTGAAATGCCCCGCGTTGATGGTTTGGAGTTGTTAGGACGCATTCAAAAAGAAGCAAGTTTGGCTCATATTCCCATTGCGATGCTGACTTCTCGCGGTGCCGAACGCCATCGTCGAGTCGCGGCGGAATTGGGCGCTTGTGCTTATTTTACAAAGCCTTATGTGGAACAGGATTTACTGGAAGCGACGCGCAGTATGATGAAGGGCGAGGTTTTGCTCGAAGGCAGTACCCGCGTGGCGCAACCCCGACCCCACCGTAAGGCGGAAAGCCAAGCCCCAACAACACTTTTACCGTCTTTGATGACTGTCGAACCGACTCAGCCCAAAGTGATGATTGTGGATGATTCGGTAACAGTGCGATCGCTGCTGTCGATGACTTTTGAAAATGCCGGATACGAGGTGCTGCAAGCTCGCGACGGTCAAGATGCCTGGGAACAACTCCAAGGAGGACAACAATGCGATCTGGCTTTTCTCGATATCGAAATGCCGAAAATGGATGGCTTGGAACTGTTAGGGCGGATTCAGAGCGATGAGCATCTCAAACATATTCCCGTGGCTATGCTCACTTCTCGCGGCGCTCAAAAAATGCAGCAACGTGCCGCCGAACGGGGAGCAAGTGCTTATTTTACGAAGCCCTATGTGGAACAAGAACTGCTCGATGCGGCGGAAGCTTTGCGATCGGGTCAAGTTTTGCTGAAAAATAGCACTCGTCAAACTCAAACCGTACCGCCTCCCGAATCTCTCCCCGAACCCGAACCCCCCACACCACCTCAAAAAGATTTTCCCGATCGCCCCAGGGTGTTGATTGTGGATGACTCGGTAACCGTGCGATCGCTACTTTCGATGACCTTTGAAAATGCGGGCTACGAAGTCGCTCAAGCTCGCGACGGCAAACACGCACTTCAGCAACTCCAAGGAGGCTTGGAGGTAGATGTGGCATTCCTCGATATCGAAATGCCGCGCATGGACGGTTTGACTTTATTAGCTACCCTGCAAGAAGACGAGAAGTTAAAGCATTTACCCGTGGCCATGCTGACCTCTCGCGGTGCCGAACGCATGAAAAGACGAGCCGCCGAAACAGGGGCTAAAGGGTATTTTGTCAAGCCTTATGTGGAAGAAGTTTTGCTCGACGGCGCGAAACAACTCATTTTAGGAGAAACTGGGGTAGGAAATTGGTTCGATCGCTCTTTGCCCATTCCGAGTGAAGATTAGCAATTGGTATCTCATACCAAATCCGCTTATTTGTCGAGTCCGCGAAGTCGGACTTTGTTGCATTAACGCCGGATTTTAATCTCCGGGCTTCTTTTGCGGGATAGAAGGCTATCAAAACTGGATTGGGTATCAAAGGGGGAGGAGCAATGCCGTCAATGCTGTTCCCCAGAAGACCAAATTAACGCCCTAAAATTTCAAGCTGTACTGGAGCTACACCACTGCCCATCATGCCAATTTTACGGGCGGCGGCGGCGGATAAATCAATAACGCGACCCCGTGAAAAGGGCCCGCGATCGTTGATGCGAACCACGGTAGATTGACCATTATTCAAGTTGGTGACTCGCACTTGCGTACCGAAGGGCAAAGTTCGGTGAGCCGCAGTCAGGGCATTTTGGTTAAAGCGTTCGCCACTGGCACTGCGACGACCGTGAAAACCCGGCCCGTACCAAGAGGCCATACCCCGTTGCTGCCCGACAATGGTTTGAGTTTGTACGACGGGAGCAGTGTTGAACTCAGGTCGCACGGCGATTTGGCTCAAGTCCAAGGGCGGGGCATCTCCCAGCAAGCGGCGCAAGCGGTTGGTGGCTTGCAGGGCATCGTGGGTGAGGTCGCGGGTGGTGTCGGGTAAGAGGGTGCGATTGTCAATGGTGACTAAAGGTTCGTCGCCGACGCTGATGAGGTAAGCGTTGAAGTTTTCGTTCCAGCCGACGGTAATGGCGTTGGGGTCGAGGTTGTTTTGCGTGAGGTAGTTGAGCCGAGCGGCAACGTTGGTGGCACGCCATACGGGGTCGTAGTTAGAGTTACGGCTGCGAGCCTCTGGTTCGGCGGGGATATTGAGGTCTATGGGTTTGGCTTGCGGTGTTGGTGTCACGAAACCGCTACTTTTGGAGCGAGCCGTTTCGGTTTCGGGGTCGATGAAAGTTAGAACGGGAATACCGCGAACGTAGAGGGTAACGGCGGGTTCTTCTCCCCAGAGATGGGAGTAGATTTGGGCAACCAGGTGATTTTGTCGATCCGATGATGGGGCGATGGAGGTTTCGGTTTCGGGGCTAGAAACCGCCGGATTGCTGTTCGCTTCGATTTGAGTGCTGCTGTCTTCGTTCTGGCCTGGGTTTTGAGTCCCTTGGCGATCGCGAAGGGGGTCTGATTGCTGCGCGATCGCGGCTTGGGGGCTAGTTCCCCAGCTTAAAGGCGCGGACATAATTGTGGCGATCGCGATGATGGTAAGGGGACTCAAACGTTTCTGGTTCATAGGTTTATGGAGAAACACAAAGAGCGAAATTGAGCTTACTTATAACCCAAGCGGGGGAACAAACCCATTGGGATTGGCAATTAATAATCGGAACTGAAACAGACTAACATAAACTTTTACAAAGAGGATCGTTTTTTTCGCTTTTTTTGCGCTAATTTGGGTCATCCTTCGGGTTAGCGCAATCCCCTAAAGTCTGATGATATGTTCATCTGAGCCATACCGTTTGTAATTTTTCTTTACTTTTTTTAAAAAAAGTTTAAAATTTCTGAAGCTGCAACTGGCTGCTATTGAGTTAGGTTTTTCACCACAATTATTGCTATTTGTCAATACTCTAGAATTAATTTTTTTTTATGGATTATCGCGACGCAGGGGTAGATATTACTGCGGGACAAGCTTTTGTTAATCAAATTCGCCAAAGCGTACAAAGCACCTATCGCCCGGAAGTTTTGGGTGGCTTAGGGGGGTTTGGCGGCTGTTTCCAACTGCCTGGGGGTTATCAAGAACCCGTTTTAGTGTCGGGAACGGATGGAGTTGGCACAAAACTCAAAATTGCCCATGCCCTCAATCGCCACGACAGTATCGGTATCGATCTCGTGGCTATGTGCGTTAACGATATTCTCACCTGCGGCGCAGAACCCCTCTTTTTCCTCGATTACCTCGCTACCGGGAAACTCGAACCCGAACAACTGGCTGAAGTGGTTGCTGGAATCGCGGCGGGTTGTCAGGAAAGTAACTGCGCCCTTTTGGGGGGAGAAACCGCCGAAATGCCTGGTTTTTATGGGCTTGGAGAATATGATGTGGCGGGGTTTTGCGTGGGGATTGTCGAAAAACAAAAAATGCTCGACGGTTCTCAAGTGCAAGTGGGGGATGTGGCGATTGGGTTAGCGAGTAGTGGCGTTCACAGCAACGGCTACAGCTTGGTGCGTAAGATTGTCGAAACTCAGGGTTTGAATTGGCAAGATCGTCTGCCTATTTTCGAGGGATTATCTTTGGGGGAAGTGTTTTTGACTCCCACGCGGCTTTATGTACAACCCATTTTGGGGGCATTGCAGTCGGGGATTGAAATTCGCGGCATGGCGCATATTACAGGGGGCGGTTTGCCAGAAAATTTACCGCGTTGCCTGAATCAAAATCAATCGGTGCAGATCGATCTCGATAGTTGGACAATACCGCCTGTATTTGAGTGGTTAGGGGCAACAGGTGAGGTGGCGATGGGGGAGATGTTTCGTACTTTTAATATGGGGATTGGCTTTGTGGTTTTTGTGCCGCCTGATGCGGTAGAATCAGCTTTAAATTGGTTTCAAACCCAAGAAATTGCTGCTTATCAAATCGGGGCAGCGATCGCGGGGGAGGGTCATTTAGTCGGATTACCGAGTTAACCTTGGCGTATAAGGGTCTTTTTACCGTTGGTGTTATCTTTGTGGCGATTGGAACTGGAGTCGCGTTGCAGTTGGGACAAATTACGACTCTCGAATGCGATCGCCGTTTAAATCGTTGTGAAATTAAGCGCCAATCTTGGCTCAACCAAAACCGCCAAACTTTTGCGGCTTTGGATTTACAAGCAGCATTTGTAGCGGCAAAACCCGTAGAAATTCCGAGCGATCGCCTCGAACGTTCCAATGAGATGTATCGCGTGGTTTTAACGATTAATAACGGCGAAGTTCCCTTGACGGGCTATTACAGTAGCGATCGCCAACCCAAAAGCGCTCTGGTTGCGGAAATTAACACTTTTCTCCTCAACCCCGAACGATTAACCCTGACTGTTCAGCAAGATAACCGCCTCAATGCTTATATTGCGGGCGGGATTTGCGCGATCGTGGGATTGGTGATTATGGCTTCGAGTTGGCGCGGTTAAAATTAAGGCGGCACCCAGATTCGAACTGGGGGTAGGGATTTTGCAGACCCCGGCCTTACCACTTGGCTATGCCGCCGTACTTGCACAATTATTAACTATACCATAAAGGGCGATCGCTTTACTTTGGTTCGATTCAACCATTCACTTGCTCCAACCAACGCTCCAAATCTGCCTCACTCTCGAAATCCAGCAACGCTTCCCCCAAAGCCTGAACTTGCTCAACTTCGCAGTTGTAGAGACGATACAGTCGTACCCAATAATCCAGCATTCGTAGGGGTAAGGGGGGGTTGAGATTGCGGACGAGTTTGAAATTCGAGGTGTAAGACAGAATCAGCGACTTGAAGAAAGAATAAGCCATCAGCCCGGATGGGTTCGACACTCAACTCGGTGGGGAGGAGTTCGACGGGGGTTGCGTCGGTTGCGAGTAACCAACGGGTGAAGGCTGTAGGGAAATTTTCCAGTAAGTATTTGAGGGTGCTGTCGTAGCTCATGAATGTAACTATTTGTTGTGTTTGACGGGATTGATTGCGATCGCGGTGTCGGGACTAAGATACTCTAGATCGAGTGACTATATTTCTAGGGCGAGAAAGCAGCAACTCGTAGCTCAAATCTTAAATAGACTGTTATGACATCAACTATTCCTAATCCAGTGCGGATTGCTTCCCGCAAAAGCGAATTAGCTTTAGTCCAAACTCATTGGGTGCGCGATCGCCTACAAGAGCATTTTCGCGATCGCCAATTTGCCGTGGAAACCATGAGTACCCAAGGGGATAATATTCTCGATGTGGCTCTTTCTAAAATTGGCGATAAGGGCTTATTTACCAAAGAACTCGAAATCGGAATGCTCAACAATACTGCCGATTTTGCGGTTCACTCCCTCAAGGATTTACCGACAAATTTGCCGGAAGGGTTAATGTTAGGTTGCGTCACCGAACGAGTCGATCCTGCCGATGCCTTGGTCGTTGGCGAGAAATTCAAGGCGCATCAATTGGACAATTTACCGGAAGGGACGGTGATTGGTACGTCTTCGCTACGGCGTTTGGCACAACTACGCTATCATTACCCCCATCTGCAATTTAAAGACATTCGTGGTAATCTCAACACCCGCTTGGCAAAACTGGACGCAGGGGATTACGACGCGATTATCCTCGCCGTTGCGGGGCTACAACGCCTGGGAATGGGCGATCGCATTCATCAAGTCATCCCGGCGGAAATCTCCCTTCACGCCGTCGGACAAGGGGCTTTAGGCATTGAATGTCGCGAAGGGGATGAAGATATCCTGGGACTACTCAAAGTCATCGAACACCAACCCACTTATCAACGTACCCTAGCCGAACGTGCCTTTTTGCGCGAACTGGAAGGGGGTTGTCAAGTTCCCATTGGCGTGAATACCAGCATTGACGGGGAAACCCTGACATTAACGGGAATGGTAGCCAGTTTGGACGGCAAAACCTTGATTAAAGATACCGTCAAAGGCAGTAGCAGCGATCCCGAAAAGCTCGGCCTCGATTTAGCTGAAAATCTGAAGCAGCAAGGAGCAAAAGCGATTTTAGACGAGATTTTTGCCCAAATTGAGCGTTAAAAGCAGCAATCTGACCCACTGATAACTCTCGCGCGAAACGTTAAATTTACTTTTTGAGGCTGAAACCCTAATATAGTCTAACTTTGAGCCTATTTTAGAGTAATCCCAAAGAGCCAAAGTTTCTGACATCTTTGGAGGGGCATTCATTCCCACTCCCCCCGACTGCCGATTGCCGAAGAGCCGACTACCCCTTAGAGGCTGATAACTGATAACTGACAACTGGTAACTGAAATGACGCGAATATTATTTGTTGCTGCTGAAGCCGCACCTTTAGCCAAAGTTGGAGGAATGGGTGATGTGGTGGGGGCTTTACCCCAAGTTTTACGCAAAATGGGTCACGATGTCCGCATTTTTATGCCCTATTATGGCTTTCTGCCCGACAAAATGGATGTTCCCCAAGAACCGATTTGGTGGGGAGATGCCATGTTTGAGCATTTTGCCGTGTATGAAACCGTTTTACCGGGAACGGATGTACCGCTTTATTTATTCGGACATCTAGCATTTTCGGGACGATTTGTTTACGGGGGGGATGACGAAGATTGGCGGTTTACCCTATTTGCCAATGGCGCGGCGGAATTTGCCTGGAATGTCTGGAAACCGGAGATAATCCACTGTCACGACTGGCATACGGGCATGATTCCCGTCTGGATGCACCAATCTCCCGATATTGGGACTATTTTCACGATTCATAACCTGGCATATCAAGGCCCTTGGTTGTGGCGATTAAAGCAAATGACTTGGTGTCCTTGGTATATGCAGGGACATAATACGATGGCTGCGGCAGTGCAGTTTGCTAATTTGGTAAACACAGTTTCTCCAACTTATGCCCAACAAATTCAAACGGCGGATTATGGCGAAACTTTAGAAGGTTTGCTGTCGTTTATTAGTGGTAAAATGCGAGGAATTGTTAATGGGATTGATGTTGATAGTTATAATCCTGAAACAGATAAATATCTGGAGCAAAACTTTACTTCTGATACTCTAGATAAGCGGGAGAAAAACAAAATAGCGCTGCAAGAAGAAGTGGGTTTAGAAGTGAATAAAAGCACACTTTTAATGGGAATTGTAACGCGATTAGTTGACCAAAAAGGCATTGATTTGCTGTTACAAACTATTGACCGCTTTTTGTCTTATACTAATTCCCAGATTATCATTTTGGGGACGGGCGATCGCTATTACGAAACGCAATTATGGCAAATGGCTTCTCGCTATTCTGGGCGCATGGCGGTACAGTTATTGTACAGTGATGCTCTGTCTCGTCGCGTTTATGCAGGTTGCGATGCGTTTTTAATGCCATCTCGTTTTGAGCCTTGTGGGATTAGCCAAATGTTAGCGATGCGTTATGGTTGTGTCCCTATTGTTCGTCGGACTGGGGGCTTAGTGGATACGGTTTCTTATTACGAACCGGAAGCCAATACGGGAACGGGTTATTGTTTCGATCGCTATGAACCAATTGACTTTTATACTTGTATGGTAAAAGCCCTAGAAGGTTTCCGCTTCAAAACGCAATGGCGCGAGTTACAAAAGCGGGGAATGCAGCAAGATTTTAGTTGGGAAAAATCGGCGCGTCAGTATATCCAAATGTATCGTCAAGTTTTGGGTTTACCGCCGGAAGAAGAAGCGCCAGAATCTCAGACGCAAGTTTCTATAAGTTGAGTATTTGTAACCCCGGTAGGTTAAAAATGCCGGGGTTTTCTTTGAGTTTACTAAGTGTTCTTGGGAAGATAATTTTGTTCTAAATTACATCAATTGATTAAGAAGATATTGAGAGCGATCGCGCTCTATTATCAAGTCAGTTAGTAAATTGGTAGAATAAAGCTAGTCTTGGTTGAATATTCTGGAGGTTTGAACGTCGTCGATGAATATTGTTATTGGTATTGTTATTGGCATTATTATTGGTGCTGGTATTGTTTACTGGTGGAGTCAGCAACAGTTAGATAAACAACTTCAAGAAGCAGAAAATAAACAGCAGCAATTACAAGCTAGTCTTGAATCCGACCATGAAAAACGCTTACAAGATACGATAACTTCTTTACAAACTGATTACGATCGCCAAGGGAATCAAAAAATTGCCGCCGCGAAACAAGAAAGCGAAACAGCTTGGCAAAGTCGCCTCGCAACTTTAGAAACGGAATACGAAAAACGCCAACAAGAAAAAGAGCAAGAATATCAACAAAGAATTATCGCGATTCAAACTCAGCATCAACAAGAATTACAAAACGAAACCGCTTGGCAAAATCGTTTGGCATCTTTAGAATCAGAGTACGAACAAAAGCAACAAGAATACGAACAAAGAATTACCGCAATTCAAACTCAACAGCAACAAGAATTACAACAACAGCAACAAAGTCACGAGGCACAAATTCAAAGGATTGAGCAAGAATACGCGGCGAAACTCAAAGTTAATCCGGAAACTCCACCCCTTCCCCTCGATGAAAAAGCGGTAACAGTCGAAAAGCCCCGCGATCGCGATTTCAGTTTTGCCGATACGATAGAATCTTGGGGAAATACCGGGTCTATGGCTTATATTCCGCAACTCGCGTCTCATCTTTACTCACCCGATTCTCGCGTTCGGGAAGCTATTGCCGTAGCATTGGGTAAAATTGCCAAAGATAGAGCGCCTCGCTTTGAAATCATCCAGATTATTGAATATTTGGCTCGTTTGTGCCGCGATGCTAATGCAAATGTTCGCAAAGCCGCGATCGCATCCTTGGGTAAAATTAAAGCAGAGAATGTGCTACCCCTCCTCAAACAAGGCTTGCGAGACAGTAACAGTGATGTTGTCCAGGCTGCCAGTAACGCGATCGCTCGTTATAAATCCTATTCCCAAACCCCCAGAATTAAAACCCTCCCCCGTAATGCTCGTCCCTCAGAATCTCTCTAACAACCGGGAGGAGAGGGATACAAGCTTCCATAACAGTTGTTATGCTTTCCATAACAGTTGTTATGTTTTCGGCAACAGACAGCTAACCCGAATTACCAATTTGGGTTATTCCTGGGCAAGAAACCATTGAAATAAGAGGTTGAGAAAATGAATATTTCACTGAATCCCGCACAAATGGAGTTGGTTCAAGCCAAAATTGCCACGGGAAAATACCAAACCGTTCTATAAAACTTACTCAAACCTACTCAAGCAGGTTTAACGTTTACTTCTTGCTTCATTCTGGCAGTGTCGGCACTATCCAGTCCACAAGCTGACACTGTAGAACTTACCGCCAAAACAGCTAAATTCATCGCTGCATTTAAGTCGCGATCGCTCCTAAACCCGCAATTTTCACAGTTAAACGTTCTTTCACTTAAGCTGAGAACGTCTTTTTTATGACCGCAGTTACTACAAGTTTTACTACTGGGAAACCACCTGTCAACTATTAACAAGGCAGAACCATATAACTCGCATTTGTACTGGAGTTGACGCTTGAACTCATAAAAACCCATATCTTGAACCGCTTTCGCTAACTTTCGGTTAGCCATCATTCCCGATACGTTTAAGTCCTCTATCACTATTACGCCGTGGTTTTTGGCAAGGTAAGTGGTAAGTTTATGTAACGTATCTTTACGGATGTTAGCTATCTTTCGATGCAATTTAGCAATCTTGAGTTGGGCTTTTCTCCAATTGCTAGACCCTTTGGTTTTGTTCCGATTCAGCCATTGTAGACGAGCTAATTTAGCCTCGTACTTACGGTAAGATTTAACCCCTTCAAACACCTCTCCGGTTGATAAAACAGCTAAAGATTTAACACCTAAGTCAACTCCAACAACATCAACAGTTTTCGGGGTTGTAATCGGCTTAATCTCAATTTTAAAACTAATGAACCATCGATCGGCTTGTCGGGTTATGGTGACGCTTTTCGGGGTACAGCCTTGGGGTAATCGTTCATAGGTTTTGAGCCAACCAATTTTAGGAACTTTGATTTTGAAATTATTGATTTTGATAGCCCCATCCAGGGTAAAGCTATCATTACGCCCTCTCTTTTTGAATTTGGGAACACCTTTGGTTTTCTGAAAACAATATTTCCAAGCATCGGCTAAGTGTCTTAAAGCATATTGAGGAGCGCATTTTGAGCTTTGATAATACCAAGGATTTTTGGGTTTCACGAAAGCAACTAGCCATTTATGAAGGTCAATAGCTGTCGGAAATTTAATCTTATCATCGGGATTAGCTTTATTGTGGTCTAATATTTGTTGAGTTAAAGCTAAACCCCAATTCCAAGCATGACGGGCTGTCCCCGCGTGTTGGAGAAGTTGAGTTCTTTGTTTATTATTGATTTTTAACTCAGTCTTAAATCCGAGTAGCAATGTCTTTCAATTCCTCTACTATTTTTTTATTTTAGCGGCTTTCGCTCTAGAGAAGTTGATCATACAGCCACCATAGCACAAGAAATGAATAAGATTAAAAAGATTTAGAAAGATTTTCTACTACTGTTCAAAACCCCCGAACAAGTGATTACTGTGGCGTTGGAGTTACTGGAAAGGCTACAGTCCGAGACAGTTTTAGAACGGGTGAAAGAGTTGCGAGAGCAGATTCGCATTGGTACTGAGCAGATTCAGCAGGGACAGGTACAGGATGGAGAAGCAGTTTTTGAGCGTCTTCACCAGCGTTTGGAATCAGAGTATCATCTCAGACTAAATCCGCTTACCACAACAAATTTCTAGTCCGCGAAAGCGGGCTTTGTAGTATTAGCCCCGGATTTTAATCCGTGGGCGGGTTAACGGGATAGACGGTATATTTAAACCAAATTTGGTATCAGCTTTTGACATCCTCCCTGGCGTGAACGCACAGGGATTCCTCACCACCCCTACCTAAAAAGTAGGTCGCTGAATGGGGTTGACACTTCGCTGAGAATAGCCTCTATGATTGAGGTCTTACCTTCTCTCCATGTCCGTTTAACGTCTCGGAATGCCCTCCCGCGACCTAAAAATTATATCAAAGTCGCCCTAGAAGGGCAAGGCTTGAAACCCATTGTTTTTGGTCATCAGCCCTCACCCCAAAACCCTCTCCCACGGGAGATGGGCTTCTAAATTCCGAGTGAAACCCAGTGTACCGACATTTTGCCATAGCGCGATAGACGGTTCATCACCTGCTGGATTAGGTATGAAATAAGTTCGATATCAAAACTTTACCAGCGACTCCAATCCAGGTTAAAAATCGACGTATTCGGGAAAGAAATCGGATTTTGCGTCATTCTCAACCGCCGTTGCACCTCTCGCAACTCCTGAGACGGACGAGGCATACTTGCCACCAATTCGTAAGGCAACATCCCCTTATCCAATACATAATCTACCGTAATTCCGGCGGCTGCCCCCGAAGACCACTCAAAGGAATGCACTCGATAAGCTGCTGCTGCGGTGTGACTGGTGGCGATACTTTTACCGACGACGAGTAAATTATCGAGACGCTGCGGAATCATGGCACGGAGGGGGATTTGTGCTGGATAAGACTTACCCTGCCCAATTCTGACATTTTCTCGCTCGGTATTGCCCGGACGTTCGGGGGGAGAAAGGGTCATACAAGGATGAAAATCAATGGGATATTGAGCAATTCCTACTGCGTCGGGGTAAATAGTAGAACGAGTCCGTCGAGAAATTTCCCCAGGAGAGAGGTTTTCGACAATGGCTTTGGGAGATTCCAGTCCAGCTAAAGCAATCCACAAATCCTGATATTGTTCGGGAGAGAGGTTTTCCTGGTAAAAGTCGGCGGTGTAGTCGCGACGGGAAATGTCGATTTCGTCGATGGAGAAGCCGTCAGTGTAGCCAAAGGAGGGACGACCAATAATGCGTCTTCCTTCGCGAATATAGGGGAATTTTGATAAGCCGTGACTCGTTCCCATCGGGGAGTCGTATCCTTGCAACAGGATGTGATGAGGCTGGGGTTTTTTGACGTTATCTCCGAGTTGGGAGTCGGTTGTTCCTTGGACTAGCCAATAGAAGTAACCGAGGGCGTGTTTTTCGCCGTTTTGTAGGGTTTCTTGTCGCAAACCTCCCAGCCAATTCCCAGGAGAGAGTTGTCCGCTTTGTTGCAATTGTGCGCGAGTGTAAATCAGGTTATCTTGGGCTGTTCCGGGGCGATAATCGTTCCCCCAAGTCCAGTTTTGCATGGAAATGTCGCCGGGAGTGGGGCTTGTCCATTTTATGCCGCTAAAGCTACCGGGTTCGCCAGTTTGGGGACTCCAGATGCGACGATAGGTGAATACGAGGTCAAAGTTGGCGAGTCGGGGGAGTTCGTAGCTGTAGTAAGGGGCGTATTGGGCGTAAAATTCGGGGATATTGTAGGTCTGTTCCTCGGCGGTTTTCTGCATCGCGAAGGTGTAGGTAAAGCCTTGGGTACAGTAGGAGTCGGGGGTGGTGACGGGGGAGGAGGGTTCGCGGTGGGTTCGCGCATCGAGTCCCAGGCGATAGGGAACGTCTGCCAGGGCGATAAGTTCCCCGGTTTCGGTGGCTTCAATGACTAGCCAGTGGTTGGGGTTTTGGTGGGGAGGGGTGAAGCGCAGAATAGTTTTTTGGAAGCGGGGGGAGTCTGCATATTGATATGCGTCCTCGATGACTTGGGAGAGGGGTTCGTGGTTGAGGGGAGGTGTTCCGGGTTGGGGTTGATGCTGGATGGCGATCGCGCTCTCAATCAGTGTATTATCGTCGTTATAGTCCAGTTCTTTGATAATTGTGTTGGGAAACCATTTCAGTGTTCCCTTACCCCGTTTTGCTGCGTCTTGAAGCTGATTGCGTAAGATAGCGTGGGCATCGGCGGGAATAAAGCAAGTGGCACTGACCCAACAATCCCCCGGATTGAGTTCGCCGTAGAATTTCTGAAGGCGATCGCGCAACTCATTATAACCCCGCGAGTAGTAAAGTAATTCTCGCTGTCGGGTGGTTTCATCCAAGGCTGATGTTCCCTGAGAGGAAATTTGACCCCCCAGCCAATCGGTAAGTTCGGTCATACAGACGGTACGCCCTGCTAAAAGCGACTCATACGCCGTTGCTGCCCCTGCCAAGCCGCCCCCGACAACTAAAACCTCACAATTCACGGTTTCGTCAATCACAGGGCGAGAATCAGCTTTTACGGGCGATACGGCAGTTTCCCATAAACCCAAACTCAGGAAAAGCGACGCAAAGATACGCCGCCCCTTTAAACTCAAATTACACCAAGATTTCATACAGTTTGCGATCGCGTCAGAAATTAACGCAATTAGTAGACGTAAATGCCGCCATTATGATGCAAGTGTAGGGTTTGATCTCCAGGTGGGATAGCAGCGCGACGAATAACGACGGTTACGGTATTACCAGCGACATTCAGAGTCAATTTTCCCACTTTTTTGAAAATTAATGCAAAAAAGTAGTTAAAAATCACAAAATTTCTCACTTCAATTCGAGATATCCGCTATAATATATAAAATTATCTCGATTATATTCAGTCTGGTTTAATTATGCTGTCTACATCCCTAAATCACCCGCAAATTAAAACTCTGAGAAACTAATTAGGCAAAGTCTACCTCGATTTGACTGCAACAATAAATCAGTACCATAGTGAAGGATGGCAAGTCATTAATTGCCTTCATACTATGGTTTTCAGCAACAAAAATTTCGGTTACGAATGTATTATCTTTCGTACTTTTACGATCAATCAATAATCTTTCTAATTCTATGTTGAAATTGTCTTTATCCGGCTTTATTTCTCTGAGTTTGACTGTCTTGATTTCTCCTGTTCAAGCCGTACCTCATCCGCTTACTTCTCCTACAGCTTTAGTTGCTTTATCCCAAGAAGGCGTACTCAATTCTGGCGATAATCGACTCAGCGATGATAGTCTTTATGACAAATATACGTTTGATGGTCGAGCCGGACAAGTTGTAATTATTGACTTACAAAGCTCTGAATTTGATACTTATTTAATCTTATCAGACCCCCAGGGTAATAAAATCGGTGAGAATGACGATGTTGAAGATAATAATACTAACTCTCGACTCATTGTTTCGCTACCCCAAACAGGTGTTTACGAATTAATTGTGAATGGCTATGATACCAGTAGCCAAGGTCGTTATCGCTTCGACTTAAACCGCTTCAATCGCACTCAATCCGGCGATACCGAAGACTTTGTTGCCATCCAAGAAGTCGTTTATCAATGGTTATCTTACACGGGACTCCCTACCCAATACTTCGATGGATTCGATTTTGTTTATAGCGTCAGTGACTACGCGATCGCATCTTACTCATTTAGAGAAGGTGGCGGTCAAGCTCTACTGCGCGAACGTCATGGAGCTTGGCAGTTTATCATGGGAAGTGGTGGCTCTATTCAAGATGCGAATTATTTGACGAATTTTGGCGTTCCTCGTAATATTGCGGAAGAATTAGAAGCGGGTCCTGATATTTAAAAACGAAGATTCAGGAGGGTTTAGATACCTTGGAGGAGATGATGGGGTGAGATTGTTTTCTTGTCCTTATCTGGATGTAGAAGTTGAGTTGAGTCAAGAGCGAGAGCAGCATATTATAGAAACTCATCCAGGTACGTTACCAGATTATACTCAACAGTTAGCGGAGACTTTAGCCGATCCAGATTTGGTGCGTCAAAGTAGTCGGGATGAAACGGCGCTCCTTTTTTCTAAGTGGTTTCCTACAATTCGGACAGGACGCTTTTTAGTGGTGGTAGTGGTTTCGCAGACAGAAACGAATCACCATTGGATCGTTACTATTTATACAGCGCGAAAAATCACGGGAGGTACGGTGATATGGATAAAAACTTGACGTTTCGCTACGACAAAACGGGGGATATTCTTTATATTGATATTTGTTCTCCTTATCCCGAACAGGAATCAGAGGAAATTGGGGATGAGATTGTAGTGCGTCTGAATCCCAAATCGGGAGAAATAGAAAATCTCGAAATTCTCTTTTTCTCAAAGCGTTTGGAGGAGAAAAATTCTTGGCAATTACCTGTAGATGCGGCGCTAAAGTTGGTGGGATAGATTGTTTAAACGGAGATTGTTACATGGATCGTCAATTAGAACAGTACCCAATAATTGCCCAAGAAATTATTAATGATTACGCTCGTTATCAGCCTAGTCGAGGTAATATTGAACTGCAAGCGATCGCCGATGGTAATAATTATTTACTGATGAGTTTTGGCTGGAATGGCGATCGCCGAGTTCACAGTACCATTTTACATCTACGCATCGTGGAAGGTAAATTTTGGTTAGAACGAGATGAAACAGAGGAGGGAATTACTCAAGATTTACTCGATCGCGGTGTTCCGAAAGGTGATATTGTTCTGGCTTTTTATCATCCTAAAGATCGGAAATTAACAGAGTTTGCGATCGCGTAATTAACGAACTAGCTTTGTGTTAGTCTCATACTAAATGCGGTTTTGTCGCCCTCTTTATCCAGCTAACCCACCCACGGATTAAAATCCGGGGCTAATGCAACAAAGTCCGTGTTTGCGGACTCAAAAAATAAGTGAGTTGTGGTAAGCGAATTTAGCCTCAGATTCAAATTTGGGGGCTGATATTACTCTAATTATCCGGCAAAAATAGGCCCTTCTCCCGTGGGAGAGGGGTTTGGGGTGAGGGCTGATAACAAGCTGCTATAATTCTGCACTCGGACACAAATCCGCTAAAACACAATTCTCGCAATCCGGCTTCCGGGCTTTACAAATCGCTCGACCGTGATAAATTAAACGAATCGACCAGTTTTCCCAATCCGGTTGCGGGATGAGTTTCATTAAATCCCTTTCGATGCGAACTGGGTCTTTTTGTTCGGTGAGTCCTAAGCGTTGGCTGAGGCGTTTGACGTGGGTATCGACAGTTACCCCTTCTAAGATACCAAAAGCGTGAGCGAGGACGACATTGGCGGTTTTACGGGCGACTCCGGGAAGGGTGAGGAGTTCTTCCATGCGTTGCGGCACTTTCCCCCCAAATTCTCGCACAATTTTGTCGCAAGCCCCCTGAATATTTTTGGCTTTATTGCGATAAAAACCCGTCGAACGAATCAAGGTTTCGAGTTCTTCGCGATTAGCCCCTGCGAGGGCTTTTGCGTCGGGAAAACGGTTAAATAAAGCTGGGGTAACTTTATTCACCCGTTCGTCGGTACATTGGGCTGAAAGGATGGTTGCAACCAGCAGTTGAACGGGAGTAGCGTAAGTCAAGCTACAGGTTGCGTCAGGATACAACCGCTTGAGACGTAATAATATCTCAAGCGATCGCACTTTTTTCGCTGCACCCTTACGAGTTAAGCTGGCCATAAATTTATTGCCGTAGTTGTTGGAATACTTCCAAGTTAGCGGTATCGTGCACAATTAGAAATAGTCCTAATCCTAACAACAATACTAAGCCGGTTTGCATAATGCCTTCTTGTATCCGACTGGGTAAGGGTTCGCCTCGCAGACCTTCGATGAGTAAAAAGGCGAGTTGACCGCCATCGAGGGCAGGTAAGGGCAAAATGTTAATAATCGCCAGATTGATGCTGATTAATGCCCCAAATTGGAACAAACTGCTGGCATCTGTTTGCGCCATTTTTGCACCAATATCCACAATCGCAACCGGACCTGAAACTTGATTAGCCGTTTCACCGAAATTACTAATCAAACGACCAAAACCTTGAACCGTCAAAGCGGTAATGCGTTGAAACTGTTCTGCACCCACGCTAAAGGCTTGTAAGATATTTTCAGGTCGTTCCCGCGTAAATTGTCGATTGGGGGCTAACCCGATACCAATCATCCCTTTACCGTTTTTATCATCGGGAATTACCGTCAAGTCGAGTTGCTGGTCATCTCGTTGTACCGTCAAGACAAGAGACTGATTCGGAGAGTTTTCAATCACATCTTTGAGGGTTTTTGCAGCTTCTTCTGATGCCGGGAGAGTCTCCGAGTCAATAGCGATAATTGTATCACCCATCCGCAAATCGGCCCGGGCGGCAGGAGAGTCTTGGGTAATGACTTGAGTAACTGCGACTCCAGGTTCGTAAGTAGAAGCTTGGGGAATGCCGACAATCGCAGCTTGACCGACGAGGACAAAGTAAGCGAAGATTAAATTGGCAATAACCCCGGCACTAATGACAATTGCGCGGTCGAGAATGGGACGATTGCTGAGTAAGTTGGGGTCATCGGGGGGAATTTCGCTGTCGGGGTCATCGTCAGGAAAACCGACAAAACCACCTAAAGGGAAAGCACGAATGGCGTATTCGGTTTCAGACCCTTGGTATTTCAGTAAAATCGGCCCAAAACCGATAGAAAAGCGGTTAACTCGGATATTTTGCAGTCGTGCTGCGGCAAAGTGACCGAGTTCATGAACAACGATTAATATAGCGAGGACGGCGATCGCGGCCAATACGAACATAATTGATAGTAATCTTAATGTTGCTAAACTTTTGTATATTCTAGAACATACGCCGCGATCGCCGACAAACTGCTTCTCCAGCAACGAGTGTAGCCGAGAGAGAGAGTTACTGTTGATGTAGGGATAAAACGCGATCGCTAATAACTGCAAGTTATCTTACTGCAATTTTCCTCATCTCAAAACAGAGTTTAGTTTTATTCTCAGTTTATAATTAAAAGTAGTTGTAAGATATTTCATAATAAAAAATGGCGAACAAAATTACTTGGGAACTCAACAACACGAATCCTGACAATAGCACAAATTTTGACACTGTAAGTCAGTGGTGGCTCGCCCTCGAAAATCAGGAAATTGCTTTTGCTCAACGCCTTCTTCATGATACTAACCAAGCAGAAGATGTTAACTGGGAAGCCCAACGCTTTGACGAAACATTAACCCTAACGCAAACTCGAATTGGTGGCATTACTTTATATTGGCACAGTCCTAAAAACGAGCAAGAACGCAGTATTACTCCTACTAAACTCGAATTAGATGTAGATCGACAGCAATTTTATATTTACTCCAAAACTCAACAAAATTTAATTATTCGCATAACTAAAACTCAACCAACTTATCAGACTTATAATCTTAATAACCCTAAAATTGCCGGAGCGCAAATCGGCGATCGCATGGTGCTTTTATTCCAAGATGAAGCCCAAAATATTGAAATCAAGCTTACCCTCGATTCTCAAAACCTGACCAAACTCCAAAATATTATATCTCCGGTTGATACACCGACAATCTCGCTGCAAAAACCCGATAACTAAAAAATCGCGGTAAGATGTAAAAGCAGAGAAATATAGTAATTCACAGTCAAGAACAACAGCTTGTTCACCGATTAAAATCTGGGTTTAATCAAGTAAAGTTCGCTTTCATGAACTTAGAAAACAAACTGAATGTACGGAACTAAATCGAAATTACTATAAAACAAAAAACTAGCCTTTTCATCACGCCCAAAAATACAGTTTATGAGCGCATCCTCTACTCTCAAAAAAACAGCCCTCCCTCGACAAACCTGGACTTGGCAAAACCACACCATTACCTACACCGTCCAAGGACAAGGACAGCCCTTATTACTCATTCATGGCTTTGGGGCTTCCATCGGTCATTGGCGTAAAAACATCACAGTTTTAGCCAATTCTGGCTATCAAGTTTATGCCCTCGACCTCCTCGGTTTTGGCGGTTCGGATAAGCCTATACTCAACTACACTGTAGAATTGTGGCAGCAACAAATACGAGACTTTTGGCTCGAAAAAATCCAAACTCCAACCGTTTTTGTTGGTAATTCTATCGGTGGCTTACTGAGTTTAATGGCGATCGCGCACTTTCCCGAAATGGCCGCAGGTGGTATCCTCATTAACTGTGCGGGGGGTCTGAACCATCGCCCCGAAGAACTGGTTTTGCCCTTACGCTTAGTGATGGGCGGTTTTACCCGATTTGTGAGTTCTCCCCTCACCGGGCCGTTGGTTTTTAACCTGATTCGCCGTAAATCCCGTTTGCGAAATACCCTCAAACAGGTATATCGCGATCGCACTGCCGTCACCGACGAATTAGTAGACCTGATTTATCAGCCCTCCTGCGACCCCAACGCCCAAAAAGTCTTCGCGTCCATTCTCACTGCCCCTCCCGGCCCAAAACCCACAGAATTACTGCCCCAAGTCAATTGTCCGTTATTGATTCTTTGGGGAGAAAACGACCCCTGGACTCCCATTTCTGGCGCGAAAATCTACCAAATTCTCGCCGCAAATCGCCCAGATGTCACCTTCCAATCCATTCCCAAAGCTGGTCATTGTCCCCACGACGAAGCCCCGCAAATCGTCAACAGCGCGATTTTAGATTGGCTCAAAGTCCTCTAAATCTTCCTCTAACTCCTCGATGCTCGCGTCCTCGTAGAGTTGCTGCAAATCTTGATGACGCGATCGCCTGGACTGACGACGGTACTTCTTCGTTTCCAAGCGGGGTTCGTAGCGTTTCTCCCCGGAACTGCTCATTTTCAGCTTAACACTCGCTTCCTCGTCGGGCGATCGCGCTATCTCCTCCTGATACGCCAGCACCTCCTCTAGGAACTTGAGATAATGCTCGTAGCGTTCCCAATCCCCCCGCACCACACAATTCGGCTCATCTCGGTGCAAACAATCGCTAAACTGGCATTGTCCCCCCTCTAACCTTACCCTCGCTTCCGGGAAATAATACGCCAACTGGGACGGTTCGCACTCCAAACTCGGCTTGTTAAACCCCGGAGAATCCGCCAGTAAACCCCCTCCCGGTAACTCGAATAACTCCACATGACGAGTCGTGTGACGACCGCGACTGAGTTTACCCGAAACTGCCCCAATTCGCAAATCTAACGCCGGAATCAAGCGATTAATCAAGCTAGACTTCCCCACCCCCGACGGCCCGGCTAAAATTGTAATATTTCCCGCCAAAACCTTCCATAAATCCGCAATTTCCCGATCCTGCGCCACACTGATCAAAATCGGGTCATAGCCCCAACCCCGCAGCCGCTCTCGCCATTCTTGCTGCTGTAACGGCTCGATTAAATCCTTTTTGTTGAATCCCAAGCGCACCCCCAGCTTCGTCGCTTCTGCGGTGGTTAGAAAGCGGCTCAACTGCCATACATCGAGGTCGGGTTCAGCTAAAGCAAAAACTAATAACACCTGGTCGGCATTCGCCACTGGGGGACGCTTCAACTCCGTTTGTCGGGGTAAAACCTGGGCTACCACACCCCGGCCATCAACCCAATCCGGTTCTTCCACCACAACGCGATCGCCCACCATCACCGTTTGGTTAATCTTCTTGAGACGCGATCGCCTCGTACACAGCAGCCTCTCCCCACCCAGCAGCCGCACCTGATAAAAATTAGCCTGCACCGCCACTACCGTCCCCTGTAGCCCCTCCTGGGTCGTCTCAGAACCCCTCACGAAGGACGACGCACCTGCAAAGCAAAGAACCCATCTCGCTCCTCCAGCAACTCCAGCCCATAGCCCTCCATCCTCAAACTATCCGGCACTTGCTCAATCGGCTCTCCAGGGTCAAGCCACACCTCCAACAACTCTCCCGGCTGCATCTGCTCCAACCGCAACTTCGTCCGCACAAAATTAATCGGACAAGGCGTACCCCGCAAATCCAACTGTACATCCGGCGTTGCGGATTCTTGATTATCTTCTAATACTTTTTCATTATCCATTGTGAGCCGTTCGCTATTCTTGTGATTAGAGGTGTTGCCGTGACACAGTTAAAAATGTGGATCGAGTAGGGTGACGAAGTGCGTAGCGTAACGCACAGAAACTCAAACGTTTTAGCTGAAACCCTTATGTATTCTAGACTTGAGTCAAAATAGTAGGGTGGGCATCGCCCACCATTACTAACATCTAAGTTTTTACCTGATATTTGGCAACAAAAACCTTGAAAGCTAGAGTTATATCTCTTAACTTAATCTACGAAATACAACATTTAAGATGGTGGGCATTGCCCACCCTACATCTTAAGCGGTGGGTTATCGGAATAAACGGTGTATTGAACCGGATTTAGTATTAAGCGGTGGGTTACGGCGGATAGCTAGATTGTAGTCATAGCCTAGGTTTTAGCCGCCTAACCCACCCTACGTTAAAGCCTCATTTTAGGTGTGTCACGCCACTACGTTAAAACTGCCCACTGCCTAAGACCTACTGCCCAAAAAACTGATGACTGATAACTGAAATTACCCCCCAAACATCTTCCCTAAAAACCCCTCAATTCCCCCCTTGCCAATGCTTTTACCCTTAATCTTTGCCAACTGCTCCAACAACTCGCGCTCCTCAGCATTAATCCGCGTCGGAATATCCACCCGCACCGTGAGCAAATGGTCGCCGCGACTCACCGCATTCCCCAAACGCGGTACGCCATGACCTTCCAACTTTAACTCCGTATTCGGTTGCGTTCCCGCCGGAATCGTCGTCTCTACCGGGCCATCCACCGTATTCACTTCCAAACGACAGCCCAGAATTGCCTGTAAATAACTAATCGAAATTTCCGATAAGATACTCACCCCATCCCGGCGAAACTCCTTATCTTCCTCCACGAATAGGTACACATACAAATCCCCCGCCGTACCGCCGCGCAGCCCCGCATCCCCTTCGCGAGCCACCCGCAGGCGCGTCCCATTATCCACCCCTGCTGGGATCGTAATTTTCAGCTTCTTCGTTTCCTGTTTGCGCCCTGCACCGCCACAAGTTTCGCATTTCTCCTCAATGACTTGCCCGTCCCCATTACAAGTGGGACAGACCGACACTTGGGCAAAACTGCCAAAAGGAGTCCGAGTCGAGCGGCGAATCTGTCCCGCACCGTTACAAGTTTGACAAGTCTTCGAGCCAGTACCCGGTTTTGCCCCAGAACCATTACAAGTTTGACAGTTTTCTAGATGGGGAATGCGAATCTCTTTCTCGCCCCCAAATACCGCCTCGCGAAACTCCAGTTTCAAATCTAGACGCAAATCGTCGCCCCGCACTGGCCCCGAACGCTGACGCGGACTCGCTCCCGTCCCCGCACCGCCAAAGCCACTGAAAATACTTTCAAAGATATCGGCAAAACCGCCCATATCCCCAAAGTCCGGCGCACCTGCCCCCGCACCACTTACCCCCGCTTCGCCAAAGCGGTCGTAACGAGCGCGGGTTTCGGGGTTGGAAAGAACTTCATTTGCCCGATTAACTTCTTTAAAAAGGTCTTCTGCGCCTGGCTCTTTATTAACATCCGGGTGATATTTCCGGGCGAGGCGACGGTAAGCACGTTTAATTTCATCGGGGGTCGCGTCGCGAGAGACACCTAAAGTTTCGTAGTAGTCGCCTGCCATATTTTCGCTCGATCTACGGTGTGAATACAGGATAATTGGACAAGTTTGTTAGAAGAAGCGCGATCGTTAATCCACAGGTTCGTAGTCTGCGGCTACGGTTTCGTCTTCATCTTCGTCGAAAGTGAAGCTAAATGCGTCATCGCTGTCATTGTCGCTGACAACAGTAGCAGCTTCTTCTGGCGTTGGGTCTGAGTCATTGTCAAACACAATTTGATCTTCAACGGTTTCAAATTCTTCGTCAACGCCTTGGTTGGCTCGGTTGTATAAATCCGAACCGACGGCTAGAACGGCTTGTTTGAAGGCTTCGAGCTTGCCTTTAATTTCTTCCAAGCTCATTTCTGTATCTTCTAACGCCGCTAACAGTTCTTTATGCAATCCTTCGGCGGTAGTTTTCAAGTCTTCGCGAATCAAGTCACCGTTATCTTTGAGGGTAGACTCGTAGGTGTAAGTGATGCTGTCGGCTTGGTTTTTGAGTTCGACCAATTCGATGCGACGACGGTCTTGCTCGGCGTAGCGTTCGGCTTCTTGGCGCATCCGCTCGACTTCGGCTGCGTTTAAACCACCCGTGTTGGTAATGCGAATGCTTTGTTCTTTGCCTGTACCTTTATCTTGAGCCGAGACTTTGAGAATACCGTTTACGTCAATTTCAAAGCTCACTTCGATTTGGGGGACACCGCGAGGGGCAGGAGGAATCCCCGTCAGTAGGAATTTCCCTAAGCTTTTGTTATCCTTCGCCATCGCCCGTTCCCCTTGCAGAACGTGGATTTCTACCGAGGTTTGACCGTCAATCGCTGTCGAGAAGACTTGGGATTTGCTGGTGGGAATGGTGGTATTGCGCTCGATAATTTTGGTGAAGACTTCTCCTAGGGTTTCAATTCCCAGGGAAAGCGGGGTTACGTCTAATAACAGCAAGTCCTCGACTTCACCACCGAGTACGCCCCCTTGAATGGCTGCTCCTAATGCTACCGCTTCGTCAGGGTTTACCGAACGGTCGGGTTCTTTGTTGTCGAAGTAGTTTTTGATGGCATTACCCACGGCGGGGATGCGAGTTGAACCGCCGACAAACAAGATGCGGTCGATTTCGCTGGTGCTGAGTTCTGCGTCTTTGAGGGCTTGTTGGACGGGTAGAATTGTGCCTTCGATGAGATCGCTGGCGAGTTCTTCAAATTTGGCTCGCGTCAGTTCGGTTTCGAGGTGTTTGGGTCCGGTTTCGTCGGCGGTGATAAAGGGGAGGTTGATGGAGGTGGTTCCCATGCTCGAAAGCTCAACTTTGGCTTTTTCGGCGGCTTCGCGCAGGCGTTGTAAGGCCATTTTGTCGTCGCCGAGGTTGATGCTTTCTTGTTCTTTGAAGTTGTTAATCATCCACTGCACGACAACATTATCAAAGTCATCGCCGCCGAGGTGATTATTCCCAGAGGTAGCTTTGACTTCAAATACGCCATCTCCCAGTTGCAGAATCGAAACATCGAATGTGCCTCCCCCCAAGTCAAAGACGAGAACGTGCTGGTCTTGGTCTTGTTTATCCAAGCCATAGGCGAGGGAGGCGGCGGTGGGTTCGTTGATAATCCGCAGAACTTCTAGGCCTGCGATTGTGCCTGCGTCTTTGGTGGCTTGACGTTGGGCATCGGTAAAGTAAGCTGGAACTGTGATGACGGCTTGGGTTACCCCTTCTCCTAAGAATTTTTCGGCATCGGTTTTGAGCTTTTGCAGAATCATTGCCGAGATTTCTTGCGGGGTGTAGGCGCGATCGCGAATCTGCACATCCACCGTATCATCCCGTCCTTTGACACAGTTGTAAGGAACGCGCGATCGCTCTGCGACCGTATCATCCCAACGACGACCAATAAACCGCTTAATGCTATATACGGTATTTTCGGCATTGGTGACGGCTTGGCGTTTGGCCAGTTGACCAACTAAGCGCTCGTTGGCTTTACCAAACCCCACCATACTCGGTGTCGTTCGTCCGCCTTCGCTGCTTTGAATGACAATGGGTTTACCCCCCTCTAAGACAGCAACGCAACTATTGGTTGTCCCCAGGTCGATACCGATGACTTTTCCCATGACGCTTCGGTAATAATGGTTTGCAAAAGGCTAACTTCAGGTGAATTTTTTAGGAGTAGGGACTGACTTTGAGCCGTTTCATCTCAAGTTTTTGACCCTGAAATCAAATTTAAGTGAAATCGGCTTTTGAAAAAAATCGAATCGCGATCGCGCTTTTTCGGCGAAGAATACTGCTGATTGGTTTTCGATCGAGATGCAGCCCCTGGCTAAAGGCAAAAAGTTTGGGTGAATCTTTTAAATCTCTGGGTCACTTTCTGCGGTTGGTGTTTCTTCTTCTGAGGTTACCACGGGGTCTTGGGGCGCAGCAACTTTCACCATCGCATGGCGCAAAACGCGATCGCCCAGCATATAGCCCCGAACTAATTGTTCGATCACGGCATCTTCGGGATACTCGTTGGTGGCTTCTCGTAACATGGCTTCGTGGTAATTGGGGTCAAAAGGTTGTCCTTCAGGTCGCATCGCTGAAACGCCCAACCGTTTCAAGCCTTCGACTAAGTTTTTATAAACCCCCTGATAGCTTTTGTGAATCGCTTTTTCGCCGTCGCTCTTGGGTACGATTTGAGACCGCGCTCGTTCAAAATCATCAACCACCGTGAGTAACTTTAAAATCGTATCTTGCTTGACCTGGTTTTCGAGGTCTTCTTTTTCCCGTTGGGTACGCTTGCGGAAATTTTCAAAATCTGCGGCAATCCGCGCATACTGGTTTTTGTAGAGTTCAATTTGGCGATCGCGTTCGCTGACTTGTTGTTTCAAGCCTTCTCGTTCGCTTTGCAGGGCTTCTACGATCGAAACCAGATCGTTGTTACTGCTGGCTGTCCCGGCAGTTGCTTCTGACTCCACCGCAGTTTCTGAGACTTCGCGATCGCCTTTTTCCTCGTTATCCAACCCTTCATCCTCTACCGACAAAGCGGGGTCTTCTATCATTGCATCTTGCCGATCTACCGTCGGCTCGGCTTGGTTTTGCTCATCAATCATGGTGCTGCTCTCAAACACTAAGAAATGGCGCTTGCCGATCGGTCTAGCACCTTGAACGTTTCTGTTTCCTATTATTAATGGAATTGGTATTTCTGCTGCAACTAGAAACGCTAATTTTGTTAAGTATATTGTTGGATTATACCGTCTTGTTGGCAAGAAGGCGATCGCCGCTTTAACGCCATTGCCTTCTTTCCCCCCAATTCCACTCAGACTAGATTTAGCTTAATTAAAATTAACATAAATCCCCCAAAAATCCCCCTTTATCCAGAAGACAACCCTCAATAGATTCGGGATTTAGCAGTTATTATCTAAAGTATCAAGACCAACAAAAGTTACGACTGTATCTCAAACCAGCCGTAACCCTATTGGGGGAAGGAGATATTTTTAACGGATTATGACTCAATCATCCTCTAGCCGGCGATCGCGTGCCTTAACCGTCCGCAACGAGTTTTCACCCTTCGGCAACAAGCTAATCCAATCGGGTTATGTCGATCCCGACCAAATGCAGCAAGCCCTAATTGAAACGCGCAAATCCGGTCGCCCGATTACTTCAGTTTTAGAAGACATGACAGGCCGCCAACTCTCACCAGAGCTGCTGCGGCAATACAAAAAACAACAACTCTTTGAACTTAAAATCCTTTACGGTGTCGAATCCCTCGATCCGGAAGTCAACCCCATCACCCAAAACCAAATGGGAGACCTGATCGATCGACTCATTCCCATCGACATTTGTCGTCGCTACAAACTCGCTCCCTTGTGCCGTAAAGACACAGAACCCCCCTCGGTGCTGGTCGCCATGGTCGATCCCGACAACCTCGATGCCCAAGACGACCTCAAGCGCATCTTAAGACCCCAAGGCATTAGCCTCCAACGCATGGTCATTGCCCATGAAGACTACCAAAAACTCCTAGAGCAATACCTCGACGACCAACTCAAGCGCACCGAAGAAAAAGAACGAGCCAAAGCCGTTGATGTCTCCGATATTGTCGATAACTTCGGCGATGAACTCGAAGACGCACCCGAAGACGACATCGATTTAGGAGCAGCCCAAGCCGATGCCCAAGGCGCACCCATCATCAAACTCGTCAACAGAGTCTTGATGAAAGCCCTGCAAGAAGGCATCTCCGACATTCACGTCGAACCCCAAGAAGAACACCTGCGGGTACGCTTCCGTAAAGACGGGGTACTGCAACAAGCCTTTGAAAAATTCCCCAAAAAAATTGCGCCTGCGGTTGCCGCCCGTTTTAAAATCATGGCGGAACTAGACATTGCCGAACGCCGCATTCCCCAAGACGGTAAAATTCGACGGCGCTTCCAAGGTCGTAACATCGACTTCCGCGTCAGCACCCTCCCCAGTCGTTACGGCGAGAAAGTGGTACTGCGTATCTTAGACAACAGCGCCACCCAACTCGGTCTAGACAAACTGATTAGCGATGAAGAATCCCTCGAGATTGTGCGAGAAATGGCCAGTCGTCCCTTTGGTCTCATCTTGGTAACTGGACCGACAGGATCGGGGAAATCCACCAGTTTGTACTCGGTCTTAGCCGAACGCAACGACCCCGGCATTAACATTAGCACTGCCGAAGACCCGATTGAATACTCCCTTCCCGGCATTACCCAAGTTCAAGTTTTGCGGGAAAAAGGCATGGACTTCGCCTCGATTCTGCGTTCCTTTCTACGACAAGACCCGGATGTAATCCTGGTGGGGGAAACGCGGGATAAAGAAACGGCGAAAACCGCGATCGAAGCGGCTCTAACGGGTCACTTGGTCTTGACCACCCTCCATACCAACGATGCAGCCGGCGCGATCGCCCGCCTGGATGAAATGGGGGTCGATCCGTTTATGATCTCAGGGGCGCTGATTGGCGTACTAGCCCAACGCTTAATGCGGAAAGTTTGTGACGAATGCCGTATCGCCTACACCCCCGACTCCGCCGAACTCGAACGTTTTGGCATGGGCAGCGAAGTGGGCGAAGACGGCTTAACCTTTTATCAAGCCAATACCATCGCCCCCGAAAACCGCGAAGCCGCACGTTCGGGAGGAACGCTCTGTGGCAAATGTAACGGCGTAGGTTACAAAGGTCGCATCGGGGTCTACGAAGTCATGCGGAACAGCGAACGCTTGCAAGCCCTGATTAACGAAAACGCATCCACTGACCGTATTAAAGAAGCCGCCGTAGACGAAGGCATGAAAACCCTCTTATTTTACAGTTTGATGCTCGTTCAGCAAGGTCACACCACCCTCGAAGAAGTCGAACGGGTAACCTTTACCGATTCTGGCTTAGAAGCGGAAATGAAAGCCAAGCGTAAGAGCGTTTTAACCTGTCGTACTTGTAGCGCCCAACTGCATCAAGAATGGAGCGAATGTCTTTATTGCTTAACACCTCGTTTTTAAACGTTTATTGTCAGTCCCTCAATGCTTGCCACATTTTGCTTCAGAATTGGGCAATCTAAAAAAGAGGGAAACCCTGCCCCAATTACAAAATTACCCAGGAGACTTGATTCATGGCAATGGAATTAATGATTGAAGACGTACTCGAACAACTGGTAGAAATGGGCGGCTCTGACGTGCATATTCAAGCTGGTGCGCCGATTTACTTCCGGATTAGTGGCAAACTCACCCCCATTGGCGACGAACCCCTTACCCCCCACGAATCTCAAAAGCTGATCTTTAGTATGCTCAACAACAAGCAACGTAAAGAGCTAGAGCAAAACTGGGAACTCGACTCGTCTTACGGTGTTAAGGGTTTGGCTCGTTTCCGTTTGAATGTGTACAAAGAGCGCGGTTGCTGGGCGGCTTGTATGCGAGCCTTGTCTTCTAAAATTCCTAACTTCGATATGTTAGGACTGCCCGATATTGTGCGGGAAATGTCCGAACGACCGCGCGGTATGGTTTTGGTCACCGGACAAACCGGGTCGGGGAAAACAACAACGATGGCAGCCATGCTGGACTTAATCAACCGTACCCGCGCCGAACACATCCTCACTGTTGAAGACCCCATTGAGTACGTTTTCCCCAACGAAAAAAGCCTATTTCACCAACGGCAAAAAGGTGAAGACACCAAAAGCTTCTCCAACGCCCTTAAAGGCGCATTACGGCAAGACCCAGATGTGATTCTCGTCGGGGAAATGCGGGATATGGAAACCATTGGTTTGGCTGTATCAGCCGCAGAAACCGGTCACTTGGTCTTTGGGACGCTGCACACCAACTCGGCGGCAGGTACGATTGACCGGATTTTGGACGTATTCCCTCCCGAACAACAAGGGCAAATCCGAGCGCAAATGTCACAATCCCTGCTGGCAGTATTTAGTCAATGCTTGGTACAAAAACACAATCCCAAACCCGGCGAATTTGGTCGATGTATGGCACAAGAGATCATGATTGTAACGCCCGCGATCGCCAACTTGATCCGAGAAGGGAAAACCAGTCAAATGTACTCGGCTATTCAAACCGGGGTAAAAATGGGAATGCAAACTATGGAGCAAACCCTAGCCAACTTTGTCAAAAATGGCTCAGTCACTTACGAAGAAGCCGTTTCCAAGTGCAGCAAACCCGACGAATTGCAACGTTTAGTCGGTAGTGCTGGCGCTGCTCGTCGCTAAATTGGTAGCCGAGTTTTGCCCAACAAGCTTTACCATCAAAACGGGTTGGGAAAGCGCTTTGCGTCGCCACCAACCTGTTTTGTGATTCCATTCCTTTTGCAAATATGAGTTATGCCTACTTTTATTGTTGAAGTTCAAGATGCGGCAGGAAGAACCTCAAAAGAGAAAGTCAAAGCCATTGACGAAGCCCAAGCCCGCAGTGTTTTAATTAATCGTTATCCGACGATTGTCAAAGTTAAAAAAGACCCTTTTGACCTTGACTTTAGCGAAATCAGCGCTAATATGACCTCGATTACCGTGAAAGATAAAGCGGTATTTTCGCGGCAATTTTCCGTCATGATCAATGCCGGGGTTGCCATTGTCCGGTGTTTGGGGGTGCTATCCGACCAATGCCCCAATCCCAAACTGAAGCGAGCTTTAATCGGGATTAGCGATGACGTACAACAAGGGGTAAGCTTAACCGAATCGATGCGGAAGCACCCCGATTGCTTTGATAAGCTGTACGTCAGTATGGTGGAAGCGGGAGAAGTTGGGGGGGTTCTCGACCAAGTATTAGACCGCTTGGCTTTGCTGTTAGAGAATATGCAACGTCTTGCCAACCAAGTCAAATCTGCCATGACTTATCCGGTTGCGGTAGGTTTTTTGGCGACGATTGTTTTCTTCGCCATGACCATCTTTTTGATTCCCATTTTTGCCAAGATTTTCCAAGATTTAGGCACAGAGTTACCCGCTTTAACGGCTTTTATGTTGTGGTTGAGCGGTATTATGCGGAGTTGGAAGATTGTAATTCCGATTGTTGCTGTGATGGGCGTAGTTTTTGCTCTGAAGCAATACTATAAAACCCCAGCCGGTTGCCGCCAAATCGATAAACTCTTTTTACAAGCACCGTTATTGGGAGACTTGAACCGCAAAACAGCAGTCGCTCGTTTTTGTCGCATTTTCGGGACGCTAACTCGTTCTGGCGTACCGATTCTTAATTGTATGGATATTGTGCGCGATACGGCGGGCAATCAGATTATTGCGGATGCGGTGGAATCAGCGAAACAAGATATTCAAGAAGGGGGCATGATTAGCGTGGCGCTGGAAAAACGCGATGTGTTCCCGCCTTTAGCAATTCAAATGATGAGCATTGGGGAAGAAACGGGGGAACTCGATGCCATGATGCTCAAAGTAGCTGACTTTTATGATGATGAAGTCGAACAAACAGTCAAAGCGCTTACCAGTATCATTGAGCCAATTATGATGGTCGGGGTGGCGGCCATGGTCGGGGTAATTTTGTTATCGATGTATCTGCCGATGTTCGCCGTCTTCGACCAATTAGGCTAACAAAGCTGAGTTGAATTATGCCTGTTCAAAAATCTCAATATGAGGCGCTACTGTCAGAATATAGTAACCGAGATGCTGCTGTCGGGCTGTTGCGGGAATATCGGCCTTATTTGGAGATGATTCCGAGTTTGCGTCGTCCTTATGAGAGCGTGATTATTCTGCCTTTGCCTGTGGTGCGCTTGCGGTATCCGAAACCTGCAAATCCCGGTGAGATTCACAGCTACGGTACTAATTCTACAACTTGTTTGCCCTGCGATCTGGCGATGGTGATGTGCGACCCGGAGTGGAAGATCAAAATGGGGGTGGAAATTTTGGTTTATATTCACCGTCCCCATGAAGATTTTTCTGATTTGTTGATGCGCTGGCGCAAGACTCAGGTAATGCTGGATGGGGATTACGAGTGGTTGATGCCTCTGCGCCACCGACATATTTTGAGTGAGGGGGCCGAACGCGCTTATCCGTTGTTTGTGGTTTTTTCAGAAACGTCGGAGCGAATTCAACGGGGTTTGGCAGGGGCAAGTTTGCCTTTTGTGATTCATGCTTCTGATTTAGCGGCAGAGGAAGATGAGGAGATGACCAGGGTGGCGGCGACTGATGGTTTGGAATTGGGTGAGTTAGGGGATTGGGGTTGATTTTGGGTTCGTTGTAATGGTACGGCTATATATCTGCCCTCACCCCAAACCCCTCTCCCACGGGCGAGGGGTTTGCTTTTGGGTTGGTTTAGCGAGCGAATTGGGGCATGACTTCGGCGGCGGTGAGTAAGCCGTAGTAGCCCTTCTGGTGGAGGCTGATGCCAGCTTTGAGGTAACCGAAGGCAGGGCCGCAGACGTTGGCGGCCATGCTGGTTTCGTCGCCGAGGGTAAAGGTGTGGGTGGAAATTTTACCTTCAAAGGTGCGTCCGGTGATTTGGACGTTGGTGCTGAGGGGTTTTTTGGGGTTGCGGGTATCGACGACACCGCCAACGCTGACCCGATCGCGATCGCATATACCGGCCAGTTCGAGCATAATATCATCGGCGTGTTCCATGTTTTCCAGGGTGAGGATGCCGTTGGTGCGGTCGAGGAGGGCGGCAATTTCGGCATCGCTCATGGCACTGGCGGTTTCGACATTGTAGCCGGGGAGGTGGGCGATATCTTCGCGGATGGTGGCGCGGT
This sequence comes from Jaaginema sp. PMC 1080.18, assembly GCA_035968055.1. Lineage (GTDB taxonomy): Bacteria > Cyanobacteriota > Cyanobacteriia > Cyanobacteriales > Spirulinaceae > Jaaginema. Next base: position 48,856 of record JAWQFT010000007.1, read on the forward strand.
AGGCTTCCCAACGAGCGATACCGACTCCGAAGGTGATTTTAACACGATGGATTTCAGCGTAGCTTTGAGCGGCGATCGCGGCGGCGGCAGTGAGTAAGCCGGGAGTCGCCCCACAACCGGTTAAATAGGTGATACCCGCCGCTTTGAGGTCAGCTTGGAGGGTGAGGAGTTGTTCGACGGCACTGGTGCGTTTGAGGGCATCAACTAACACCCCTTGCCAACCGGATTGGATGAACTGACGGGCAATCTCGGCCATGAAGGTATTGGGGAGATTAGGTAAGGCGAGAAAATAACCATCTACAGCAGCTTGGGCAATGAGGTCAGCAATGCTGTTGTGACTGAGATTGCCGTAGGGTTCGAGGTAGCCCACCGAGCCTTGTTGATGGTAAGCCGCGATACAAGTATCGGCATCTAAACCTGCGGGGTTGTGAGCGTAACCTTTGAGGTCAGCCGTAGCGACCCACTGCATTTGTTGTTTGGGGGCGAGAACGCGGGCGGCTGCTTGACCTAAACCGCCAAAGCCTAACACGCCGACTCGGATTTTTTGAGATGCTTCGCGATTGGGCATTCGTCTTTGAGACTCCAACAATTCAATATTATTCAGGCTTACTATTATGCCCTCGATCTTGACATATTTTGAGGAAGCATTACGCGATCGCCTTGGTTTTCAAGATGAATGCCTCAAGAGAAGTTTGCAAAATATTGAGTTTGTACCCCCAAAGATATTAATCTTAGTTAAGATTTAAGTCATGTTGCTACGATCGCTCAATAAATATAACAACAAGGCGATCGTAAGAGTCGTTCTGAGGAGCGAATCTATCCCCAAGCTATTTGTTATTTCCCATCGAGTCATTAGCGATGAGCATGGAAACCCTCGAATTTATTATTTATCCCGATGGTCGCGTTCAAGAAACAGTGACAGGCATTGTCGGTCGTTCTTGTGCTGAAGTGACTGCTGCGATTGAAGCCCAACTAGGGCAAGTGATGGCGGTGGAAAAAACTGCTGAGTATTATGCCCAAAATCAAAAGCGAGTTCAGACTGACATCGAACAACAAACCGCTTGGGGAGAATGGTAGCGTTAGCTTGCCCCTTGATTTCAATAACTTTTCAGTCAAAACAGGTTCTATATCCTTATGTCCCACTTTAGTAAAATCAAAACCCAAGTTCGCAATTTAAGTTCTCTTAAAAGCGCTTTGCAAGACTTAGATATTGCTTGGAAGCCCGGTCCTCAGGCAGTTAGAGGTTATCAAGGTCAAACGCGCAATGCTGAAGTTGTTATCGAGCAAGATAACGATTATGACATTGGTTTTAGCTGGAATGGCAGCGAGTACGAATTGGTTGCCGATCTGCAATACTGGCAACAGCCTTGGTCGGTGGATGGTTTTTTACAGCGAGTGACGCAACGTTATGCTTATCATACGGTGGTGAGCGAGTCGGTCAATCAAGGCTTTCAAGTCACCGAACAACGAAATCAAGAAGACGGTTCGATTCGTCTGGTTGTCCAACGCTGGAGTGCTTAGATGTCTAATTTCGACCCCAATTTAGAGCGTACTGGCCTAGAACCAGAACTCGGTGGTATTTATCGCGATGCCCCAGAGCGTTCGGGTTTTGAACCGGAGTTGGGGGGCGAACTGCGTCAGAAAGGGGTTTATGTTGACGAACTGACTTGTATTGGCTGTAAGCATTGCGCTCACACTGCGTCTAATACGTTTTACATTGAACCAAACCACGGACGCGCTCGTGCGATTCGTCAAGATGGAGACCCCGAAGCTCTGATTGAAGAAGCCATCGATACTTGTCCGGTGAATTGTATTCACTGGGTTGACTATACTGAGTTGAAGCGACTTGAAGCCGAGCGGCAATATCAAGTGATTCCGGTGGCGGGTTTTCCGGTGGATAGTTCGGTTACGGCAGCGCATAATCGCATGAGACGCGATCGCCAACGCCAGAATTCACGTTAATCAAAATTCTATTAAACAGTTGCCAAGCGGTAGGTTAGCCAAGGTTTAACCTACTTCTTTTTGTTAGGTACGGTAATGGAATGGGTTTGAGAATAGGTGCGTCTCAAGAATCTCTCAGACCGTTAAAAGCCAGGGCTGAAGCCGAACAAGACTAGACTGACAGCTATTTTCTCTCGCGCCACTTTTGCCAAAAATGTCAAAACTTCTTATTATTTCTTAATATTGGAAAAAAGAATCTAGCTCCAAGGAGAGCAATGGCTAATATTAAATTTGTTAAAGAAGGGAAAGAAGTTATTGCCGCCGATGGTGCAAATTTGCGCGAGAAAGCTCTAGAAAATGGCATTGACATTTACACCTTCATGGGGAAAATGACGAACTGCGGTGGTTACGGTCAGTGCGGCACTTGCATTGTCGAAGTCGTCGAAGGGGGTGAGAACTTATCGGCCAAAACCGATTTCGAGAAACGGAAGCTTAGAAAAAAGCCAGACAGTTACCGCTTGTCTTGTCAAACCCTGGTAAATGGCCCGGTAAGTATTAAAACCAAACCTAAATCTAAATAAAAACGGTTGTAGCCGCATCGACAATGATATCCTAAAGAGTGTTATCACTCATTAGAGATTCAATAGAGGTTCGATGCAAGTTAACGACCTTGGCTTTGTGGCCACGATTTTGTTCGTGTTTGTACCGACCGTTTTTCTTCTGATTCTGTATATTCAAACCGCGAGTCAGAGCAAGTAAAAGCGAATAAAATAACAAAACAAGACAAAAAAGAGGGAATGGTTTATCTAAAGCCATTCCCTTGCTTTTTGCACGGTGTATGGACTTATTTACGGGCTAATAGCACCGGACAGTTGGCGTTTACCCGGACATAATCGGATAAAGAAGTGCCGAGTAAGCGATCGAGGTCGGGTAGACCTTTAGCGATAGAAGGACGGCGATCTGGCGATCCCATCACCAGTAAATCGGCATTATATTCGTCTGTGAGCTTGCAAATTTCTTGACTCGGACGACCGCCAGTGACGATACAGCGATATTTCACCCCTTGACGCTTGACCAAGCTCAGAGCATCAGCAACGACGGGATTATTTTCCATTTCTGCTTTCGACAGAGGCAGCAGTTTGGGGTCGATATCGGGGTTAACGCGAGCGAGGATTAATTCTACATTGTTATCCCCTTTCACGATGGATATGGCTAATTCTAGGGCGAATTGAGCCACCTCAGACTTGTCGAGGGCGACCATAACCCGCTTGATCTTTTTGACATAAATATCATCTTTGACCAAGAGCATCGGGCGGTTGGTCAGTTGAAAGACGTATTGACTGACTGAATTTTCGAGGATGGATTCGAGGCGTTTGAGGCCTCGCGATCCCATAATGATCAGATCGGCTTTGACTTCTTGGGCGACTTTGCAGACGGTATCTTTGGGATCGCCTTGGCGCAGCATGGTTTCGACGCGATCGCCCTCGATATTGAGTTTTTCTAGGGTTTGAGCCAGGATTTTTTCCCCTTCTGCCATTTTGTCTTCCATGGCTTCGGTTGTAACTTGTCGCGGGACGACATGGAGAATAGTTACAGATGCCCCTTTAATGGCGGGTAAATCCCTTAAGGATTGCAACATTTCTGCGGTCAGCCCAATACCGGAATCGGCTAATAAAATTTTCTGAATCATGATGGTTATAACAACAAGAACTCTTGTTTCGTCAGGATTAGATGTTATTGATGAGTAACGTTTCTTATGTTCAGAATACTGCTATTTTTAACCGCTTTGTTAAGCAAACTATAACTAACTTTACGTTTTGAACTATTGCTATTTTCAGGGAAAAGGCGATCGCCTCACGCCTCTCAACCCAGGATTTGACCAGTTTAGAGATAGAAACGATATGATAGAAAAAGCAACAAAACTTAAAATAACTTTATGACTGCGGTTGAGAAATCCCTCAAACAACTCAGAGCAACATTTACCAATAAAATCCTGTTTGGCAACGAACCATCGACCGAACTGTTTGCTATTTTGAGCGTTTATTTCGTACAGGGAATTCTCAACCTCACTCGTCTAGCCATCAGTTTTTTTCTCAAAGACGATCTCGCCCTCAGTCCGGCGCAAGTAGCCGCTTTGATGGGGATTGCTGCCCTTCCTTGGATTATCAAACCCTTATTCGGCTTTCTCTCCGATGGCTTACCGATTATGGGTTATCGACGGCGGCCTTATCTAATCCTATCGGGAATCTTAGGCGCGATCGCCTGGGCTGCCCTAGCCACCGTCGTTAATAGCCCTTGGACTGCCACCATCGCCATTTTACTCACCTCCCTTTCCGTCGCCATCAGCGATGTTATTGTCGATTCTCTAGTAGTCGAGCGCGTTCGTCACGAATCCCTTGCCCAAGCCGGGTCGCTACAATCCTTAACTTGGGGGGCTTCTGCGGTGGGAGGACTCATTACCGCTTATCTCAGTGGTTGGCTGCTCGAACAAGTCAGCAATCAAATGGTATTCGCGATCGCCGCTACCTTTCCCCTCCTAGTTTCTGCCGTCGCTTGGCTAATTGCCGAAACACCCATCAAGCACGACAAAAGCGATGCCAACTCCCCCAAACCCCTCACCATTCGTCGCCAAATCGAGCAACTGCGTCAAGGCATTACCCAAAAAGCGATTTGGTTACCCACGGCCTTTATCTTCCTTTGGCAAGCTACCCCCACTTCTGACTCAGCTTTATTCTTCTTCACCACCAACGAACTCGGCTTTCAACCCGAATTTTTAGGGCGCGTCCGACTCGTTACCAGTGTGGCTTCCTTGGTCGGAATTTGGGTATATCAGCGCTTTCTCAAAAGTATTCCTTTCCGCGTCATTTTAGGCTGGACAACAGTTTTAGCCTCCTTATTAGGACTGACTACCTTACTCCTGGTGACTCACGCCAATCGTACTCTCGGCATTGACGACCACTGGTTTAGCCTCGGTGACAGCCTGATTTTGACGGTAATGGGGCAAATCGCTTTTATGCCTGTTTTAGTTCTATCTGCCCGTTTATGCCCTCCGGGAGTTGAAGCGACCTTCTTTGCCTTGTTAATGTCAATTTGGAATTTATCGGGATTGCTATCCCATGAATTGGGCGCATTACTCACGCAAGTTTTGGGTGTAACCGAAACCAATTTTGACAACCTTTGGCTACTGGTCACGATTACTAACCTTTCAACTTTATTGCCTTTACCCTTCCTCGGTTGGCTACCCAAAGGCGATCCCGAAGTAGAGCGTCGCGACGATGCTGAAGCGGAAACCCCAGAAGTTACTCCAGCTTTGGAGGCTGTGGGGAGTGGGCAGTAGGTCTTAGGCAGTTGGGAAAGAGTGGGGAGAGTGGGAAGACAAGGAGGAGGGGGGAGAAATGATCAATTATCAGTTACTAATTACCAATTAGGGGATTTTGCTAACAACCAATAACCAATAACTAATAACAAAAAATGGTACAAGAACTGATAAATCAAACCAACAACATTAAATCCTACGATCGCGCAGCCTGGCAGAAAGGCTACGAATCTCAACGCCAAGAATCGGCTTATTGGCTCGAAACAGAGGAGATTGAAGGCGAAATTCCCCCAGAATTAGAAGGTACACTGTTTCGCAACGGGCCGGGATTACTGGATATTGGTGGAGTCCCGATTAGCCATCCTTTTGACGGCGATGGCATGATCTGTGGGGTGTCGTTTCAAAGAGGACGGGCGTTTGTTCGCAATCGCTTTGTGCGGACGGAGGCATTTGTGGAAGAACAAGAAGCGGCACAAATTCTGTATCGCGGCGTGTTTGGGACACAAAAGCCAGGGGGCTGGTTGCAGAATATTTTTGATTTCCGTACAAAAAATATTGCCAATACGAATGTAATTTATTGGGGAGGTAAGTTGCTGGCGCTGTGGGAAGCTGCGTCTCCTTATCGCCTCGACCCCAAAACCCTAGAAACGCAGGGTTTAGACGATATGAACGGCATTCTAGAGCCGGGAGAGGCGTTTGCGGCACATCCTTGGGTAGACCCGAATTGCGAAATGGATGGGGGCGAACCTTGTTTGGTGAATTTTGCTTTGAAGCCGGGCTTATCGACGACGCTCAGTATTTATGAGATTGCGCCAGATGGAGAATTACGACGCAAACACGATCATTCGATTCCAGGGTTTGCTTTTATTCACGATTTTGCGATTACGCCGAATTATTGTGTGTTTTTCCAAAATCCGGTACAGTTTAATCCGATTCCTTTTGTGTTGGGATTGAAAGGGGCGGCGGAATGTATTACGTTTCAACCGGAACAACTGACACGGGCGATTATTATCCCTAGGAAGCCACCTTTTGAGGGGATGAAGACGATTGAAGTGCCGTCGGGTTTTGTCTTTCATCATGGTAATGCGTTTGAGATGGAGGGCGATCCCGCAGGGAACCGCGTAGCGGCACGCGTATGTGTGGATTCGATCGCGTATGCGGATTTCCCGAAGGTGGATGAGGATATTAGCTATAAGGAGGTTGATTTTGATGCTGTTGCACCGGGTCAATTATGGCGATTTACGTTTGATTTACAGAGTAATACGGCGGCATCGCAATTAATCGAACCCCGTTGTTGTGAGTTTCCGACATTGAACCCGGATTATGTGGGACGGGATTATCGTTATTTGTTTATGGGAGCGGCTCACAATCCGAGGGGAAATGCTCCTCTACAAGGGATTTTGAAGTTTGACCATCGTACTCAGGAGCGCCAATTTTGGAGTGCTGCACCGGAAGGCTATGTCAGCGAGCCGATTTTTGTGCCGAAACCGGAAGGTGTGTCGGAGGATGCAGGTTGGTTGCTGACAATGGTTTATGATTCTAAGTATCATCGCTCCGATATTGTCATTCTGGATGCAGAGAACTTGAATCGGGGCGCGATCGCCCGGTTGCATTTACGGTATCACATCCCCTACGGCTTGCATGGCAGTTGGACAGACGAGACTTTTGTTTAACAGGGGTTTGGCGGTGTAATCTCGCTCCTGAACTCCTAATCAAGTTGGGACTGTGGCTTCAGGGGAAGCCTATATTTAATTAAGGGAAGTAAAAAGCGGTTTATTTCTAATGGTTGCACCGTGGTGAAATTTAGTATTGTTATTACAACATATAATCGCTTGGCATTATTAAAACGGGCGATCGCGAGTGCTTTAGAGCAAACTATACCCTGTGAGGTTATTGTTGTTGATGATGCTTCCACAGACGAAACCCAAGATTATATCGCAGCCCTAGAAACCCCCACTGAGGGGTTTTCCTTGTCTTATTATCGCCATGAAGACAATCAGGGTCACTCCCAGAGTGTCAATCGCGGTGTGGAAGTGGCGACGGGAGATTGGATTAAGTTACTCGATGACGACGATTATCTTGCCCCTAATTGCATCGAAGTCATAACTCAAGCGCTGGCATTACATCCAGAAGCCGTTATCTGTTCCTGTCAAGCCGCTCAAGTCGATACAAAGGAAGTCGAATTACGCCGTACTCGTTCAATCGGCCCGGGTCAGGCTTGTTACATTCCTCAAGAAGATATCCACCACGGTATGCTTCTCGAACAAGTCCCTTTCGGAACGCCCGTACAAGTCGCTTTCCAACGGCAGGCTTTTTTGAAAACGGGGGGTTGGGATTCGGGGCTGGATGCAAATTTTGACGATATTGATTCTTGGATTAAGTTAGCTTGTCACGGAGATGCTATTTTTATTAATCAATGTTTGGCATATCGCACAATTTGGCCGGGAGGATTGAATCAGCGCTTTTCTTGGCAGGAGCGTTTGTCTACGAATATTGCGATTAAGCAGAAGATTTATCCTTGCATTCACGACCGACACCGCGCTACCAGTCCGGCTTTAGGGACTGTGGAGAAGTATTTACATCTTCATTGGGGTTTGGCTGCCCTTAAAAATTTACAGGTTGCAGCCGCGCTGTCTATGTTATTTCCTGCGATGGCGGATGTTGCGGCTTGGCAGTTGTTGTGGCGATCGCGACAGATGGCTAAATCCCCCCAGACTGCCACTGCTTATCCAGTACGCAAACAGGTTCTCATTGAGTCGTTATGACGATCGAGCCGCAAGTTAAACAGGCGTTATTGGCTGCGGCACAACAGGTTTGTGACAAAGCTTATGCACCCTTTTCGGGGTTTGCGGTGGGAGCGGCTTTATTATCAGCCCAAGGCAATATTTTCACGGGCTGTAATGTGGAAAATAGTTCTTATGGCTTGACAATTTGCGCCGAACGTGCTGCAATTGCAACGGCGATCGCCACCGAAGGAGGAGAGCATTTTAAACTGCGCGCGATCGCGATTGTCAATGCTTCAGCTACAGCTTGTTCTCCTTGTGGAGCTTGTCGCCAAGTTTTGCTAGAATTTGGCCCGGATGCGGTTGTCTGGTTTCAGAATGAGCGGGGATGGGCAGAAGCAACCGTAGCCGCATTGTTACCCCAAGGCTTCCGTTGGTGAAGGGCGATCGCTACCCTAGAGAAACAAGCGGGAAATTTTAGAAAAGTTTACTTTGGGAGGTCATCACGGCGATCTCAATTAAGCTAATACACACTAAGGCGATCGTAATTGAAATCGCTTGACCCAGCCGCAACAAGGGAATTGTTTTCATTTTTGGAACAGATAAAACTGGGTTTTTTAAAAATTATTTTGAGCAATATTTTGTAAATCTGTCTCTAATATAACAAAATGTTGCGATTATTTTGGATAACTTAATATTTTGTACTGAACTTTATGCACGGTGACTGAGTTTGCCGTGGCTACACTCAACCGCAACCCAGGAATTTGCCAAACTTGCTCTAGAAGATCGACTCAAGAAAACGCTGAACACCATACTACATGGTTATCGTAGCCTCACAAAGTAAATTTGAGCTTCTAGAGAACAAGGGTTTTAATTGGTCAAACCATGCTCTAGGGCAAAGCGAACCAACTCAGTACGGCTATTCGTTCCCGTCTTGCTAAACAAGCGACTGACATATTTTTCCACATTCCGCACGCTTGTTCCCAACTCGCGAGAAACTTCCTTATTCATCAAACCTTGAGCGACTAAATCCAGAACGCTTTGTTCGCGGGGAGTCAGTTCGATTTTAATCGGAGAAGGCGTTTGGGAGATACCAGAATTGCGATCGAGTAAACCGCGAATCGTGGCAATTTCCTTGGCGATCGCCTCTAACTTACCTTCATCCCCACTCGCTTCCGCCGCCGCTTGTCGTCGAGATAGTAAATTTTTAACAATAGCCACCAACTCATCGGGTTCAAAAGGTTTGGGGAGATAGGCATCGCAGCCCGCTTCATAACCCTGAATGCGATCGCTCGTCATTCCCCTAGCCGTCAAAAACACCACAGGTAAAGCCTGAAACCGCTCATCAGCGCGCAAACGCTGTAGAAACTGATAGCCGTCCACCTGGGGCATCATAATGTCCGAAATCACCAAATCCGGGGGGTCTTTTTCCAGCAAATCCCAAGCCGCATCCGCACTCGCAGCTACATTCACCACAAACTCCTCATCTTCGAGATAAGCTTGTACGGCTTCGCGCAAACCGGGTTCATCATCAACCAAAAGAATTTTAGAATTTTCTGCCATCGTGTTGTTAGTAATATTACAAACTGCCTTCTTTTAATTTATCTTCAAAATCAAGTCAACAGCACGCTTCTTAAATTTCCCTAAAACCTCAGCCCCATTTCTAAAAAGCGACGATAAGCTTTGATCGACACAAAAGCAATCATCTCAAATTACTGCATATTTTGAACGCCATTTCGGTTGTTCGGAACTGAATCGCTTATCGTTAAGGACTTTATTACGGCATGACAATTAAAATTGGTATTAACGGCTTTGGTCGTATTGGCCGCTTGATGTTTCGCGGCGCGATCGCCAACCCCGAAATCGAAGTCGTCGGTATTAACGACCTCGTTCCCCCCAAAAACATCGCCTACCTCCTCAAATACGACTCCACCCACGGAATGTTTGACGGCACAGTCGAATCCCAAGACGAAGCTATTATCGTCAATGGCAAAACCATACCCTGTACTGCGATTCGCGACCCCGAACAACTCCCCTGGACGCAATACGGCGTAGATTATGTCGTCGAATCCACAGGATTATTCACCACCTACGATACCGCCTCCAAACACCTCAAAGCCGGGGCAAAACGGGTCATCATCTCCGCCCCTACCAAAGACCCCGATAAAGTTAAAACCCTATTGATGGGTGTCAATCATCACACTTACGACCCTCTCAACGACCAAATTGTGTCGAATGCCAGTTGTACCACCAACTGTCTAGCCCCCATTGCCAAAGTCATTAACGACAACTTTGGTTTAGCCGAAGGATTAATGACCACAATCCACGCGATGACTGCCACTCAGCCCACGGTAGATGGACCGAGTAAGAAAGACTTCCGAGGCGGACGCAGTGCCACTCAGAATATCATTCCTGCGTCTACGGGGGCAGCTAAAGCGGTAACTTTGGTACTACCGGAACTCAAAGGCCGTCTTACCGGAATGGCGTTTCGCGTCCCGACTCCCGATGTCTCTGTGGTAGATTTGACCTTCCGTACCGAAAAAGCCACCAGTTACGACGAGATTTGCGCCGCCATGAAAAAAGCCTCTGAGGGCGAGATGAAGGGTATTCTTGGCTATACCGACGATGCGGTAGTATCGAGCGATTTTACCTCAAATCCCCACTCCAGCATTTTTGATGCGGAGGCAGGAATGGAGTTGAATGATAGTTTCTTCAAGGTTGTGTCTTGGTATGACAACGAGTGGGGCTATTCGATGCGGCTGGTGGATTTGATTCTAACGATGGCTGCAAAGGAATAAATCGTTTTTGATGTTGCTTTGAAATCCCGGTGGTTTGTCGTAAGCATTTCGTAGTAAGCTTTTTAGGGCTTGAATGCTTAACTGTACCGGGATTTTTCTCTGGTTTGTCGTAAGCTTTTCAGGGCTTGCCCCGATCGAAGTTTAACCGTCTATTTCGATAACCCGCCCACGGATTAGAAATCCGGGGCTAATATGTCAAAGTCCGCCTTCGCAGACTGGCGAAAGTTAGGAAGTAGGGTGGGCATCGCCCACCATCTCTAGCTTTGAGCCTTTGTATTATGTTGCAAAAACCGCCTACAACTTGGCAATCCTGCGGTTAATGTAGTGAAGTTTGCCTTTGCAGATGATGATGGGGAAAGCCCTGAAGGGCTTACTACGAACCATCTTAAGGGCCGGAAAAGACTGCCGCTTCGATATCTTGGCGACTGAGGGAGTATTTAAACGATCGCGTAATATCCTTATTTCCTGCGGCTGCGTTGATGTAGCGCACGTTGATTTCTTCGACATCTAAGCAAAGTTCGGCTTGCCAAGCGGGACGTTCGACGTACCAACAGTGGGGATTGTCTGCTTTTTGCTGACAACCGAGTTGCATCAGCCAGTTTTCGATTTGGGGGAGAGGATGGTTGTATAAAGGGGTATCAGCACTCGGAATAGACATAGTGATTCAATAAAAGTTAGCGTTACAGAGAGGGGGTTCTAGAATAGAGTGGCAAAGCTGCAATTTTGAGCGACAAAAACCGTATTTTCGATTATTTGACTGATTTGCGGCAATTCCCAGGCGGCATCACCGCGCATTAAACTCAGGAAAATGGCTAACAGCAAGCAGCCGATGAAAGTCAATCCGAGGATGAATAGGGCAAATATTTCTCCAGAGGATAGGGGGCGATCGCTGGGGTCGAGGTAAGCTGAATTAGAGGTAATCGGGCTGTTGTGGGGACGATCTAGGTCTGGGGGGGCTTGGATGACGTTAAAGCGAGAGTAACCGATTTTGGCATCGTAGAGCGATCGCCGTTCGGGATTGCTGAGGGTAGCGTAAGCTTCATTGAGTCGTTGAAACTTAACAACGGCGACATCAGTGGGCAAATCGGTGGTGTCGGGATGGTAGCGTTTGCTTTTTTGGCGATAAGCCCGACGAATTTCAATGGCTGAGGCGGACGGGTGCAGACCTAGCCAACCATAATAAGTATTGGCTAATGTACGCTTAGGAGTGACTGAGTATTGCCGATCCTGACTCACGGCTTGTTGTTACCTTAAATTTACTTTAGATATTTTAACGTTATTTGTAGACAGGGAAATTCGCCAGTGCGATCGCCTTTTTAGCTATATTAAAAGCAAAACTGAGCTTTGAGCTTTAATTTTTGCAATGTCTGAACCAAAGTCAGGGATTTTACGGGGGGTATATCCCCTAAAGGGTCACACCTCACCCCCCAACAAAAGTTATCAGTACCTAGACTGGACAACAGCACCAATGTGCTAGAATCTCTGGTAGAGTCGGTGGTGCGAGACTCCTACCGCATTAGGAATTTTTTGGGGTAACTTCGGTGATCGTCTTAACTTTGTTACATCCGCGCCAATCTACACCCGTTCAAAGCTGGATTTTTGAATCTGGGGCATCGATTCAGGTTGGGCGAGCCAACGATAATGACGTTATTCTTTATAGTGCTGTGGTGTCTCGTCATCACTTAGAAATTCGCCACATGGATGAGTCATCTTGGGAATTGATTAACTATGGGGCTAACGGAACTTATATTGACGGCCAGCCGTTGACCAAAATGGCGGTGCTAGATGGTATGATTATCCGCTTGGGAGAATCGGGCCCGAAAATTCGGATTCGTTTGGGAGCAGTCGATCCCAAAAATCTCGGTAAAACTTCGACTTATCGTAAATCTACGGCCAGTGCTTCCCCGGATGTAAATAAAAGCAGAAGCACTTTTCTGACCCATCGTGCTATTGCTGATGGGGATGACCCAGAGTAACAGCGATCGCAGTTATGGCGATTTGTCCATCAAACATTGAAGCCCCAAGTTCAGCTACTTAGGGCTTCAATTTTGGCGGGGAGAGGGGACATTTTAGCGTCCCGGTAAGCCGACATAAGCGAAATAGGTCACCATCGGGATGACTGTAGCGGCAAGAAGCAGGCCAATCACCCAAACCAAAGATGTTTGGTTGTCTCCTTCTCCGGCTTTGACAAAATTACTTTCTACGTCAAAGTTATCTTGGAATTGAGGTGCGCCAGGATCATCTTGACCGGATAATAACGCCACAAGGCGATCGCCCGCACTCAGGAGAGCTTCATTGTACTTGTTGCCTTGGCGAATGGGAATCCCTAAATTATCTTTGAGTAAGCTATCAGCGATATCGTCGGGAACTAACTCGGTAACGCCTGCACCGCGACGCAAAGCACTGTTATTGGTCAAGGTATCTAAAACAACAAGGGTTTGATGGGTTTTAGCTTCTGGGGTCGGAAACCAGCGATCGAAGAGTTCATCGGCAAAGCTATCAATAGTTTCGTCGTAGTTGAGACGGCGGATGACTGCAACTCGTACTTCTTGCCCTTGGTTGGCGGCTAATTTTTCTAAAGTACCACTCAATTTATTTTCATTATCTAAGCTAATTGCTCCCGCTTGGTCAATAACCCAAAGATTTTCACCGGGATTGAGGGCAGGAAGGTCGTACACTCCAGTTGCTAGAACCGGGGTAGCCCAACAGAAAACCGCAGCGATCGCGGCCAAACTCCAACTCAGAAGACGAGATTGCCAGGGGCGATCGCTACCCCAGCGAGTCCAAAATCCTTTAAGCATAATAATTTCGCCTTTAAAAACATTTTGACATAACACTAGGATACGACAATCCCAGTTCCCCCCGTTTGATGAACTTTTTTAACAGACCGTCGATCGCAGACAGCGTTTGATCCCTTAACTGCTTAAAATAATGTCATCTTTACCTTTTCTCAAGATTTTTCAGGAGAAACGCCTATGACAAGCAGAGACATCGAGATGATTCAACCTTATGACGGCGATCCCTTCGTCGGTCATTTAGCCACCCCGATTTCGGCATCGGGTTTTACCAAAGCCTTTATTAACAACCTCCCTGCTTATCGTCAAGGAGTCTCGCCGTTGATTCGTGGCTTAGAAGTCGGAATGGCTCACGGTTACTTCCTCGTCGGCCCTTGGACGGCATTAGGCCCTTTACGGGATTACGAACAAGCGGCTAACTTAGGGGGCTTGATCTCCGCGATCGGGTTAATTTTAATCGCAACGGCAGCTTTATCGGCTTACGGTCTCGTAACCTTTAAAAAAGACGAATCTCTGGCGGATTACTTCAAAGGTGTCCCCAATGCTCCCAATAACTTACAAAGTGCCAGTGGTTGGAGTCAATTTGCTGGTGGTTTCTTTGTTGGTGCAATGGGGGGTGCTTTTGTCGCTTACTTCCTGCTCGAAAACCTTTCAGGTGTAGATGCGATTCTACGCGGTTTGGTTAACTAATAAGTTTACAGGTGGTTCGCTCGATCGCGATCGCCATCACTTTTTGGAAATCAATGCAAACACTATCATAGGAAACAACAATTATGACAGGCGCATACGCAGCAGCTTACTTACCCTGGATTTTAATTCCCATTGTCTGTTGGTTAATGCCCGCCGTGGTGATGGGACTTTTGTTTATTCACATCGAAAGCGAAGCTTAAACTGCTAAGTTACGTTTTTTGAGCGGTAAAAAGACTCTACCTGTTACGGTGGAGTCTTTTTCAGTTATCAGTTATCAGTAATCAGTTATCAGTGACCAGCGCCTAAGTGGAACGTTTACCCGATAGTCTACTGGTTTTCTGTTGTTGGTTGTTGGTTTCCCTTATGTTGCACCGAAGTATTGTTCCACTCCAAAGAGGTCAGAAACTTTGGCCTATGGGCTGAATGTCCTAAAGAAAAACCCGCAAAAAGCGGGCTAGTGTGAGGAGTTCACTTGAGATTAGATGTGACGAACTAAATGTGTTCGTGGAAGGTGCGGCTAATCACATCGAGTTGTTGTTCGCGGGTGAGTTTGACGAAGTTCACCGCATAACCGGAAACGCGGATGGTTAGCTGGGGATATTCTTCGGGATGATCCATCGCAGCGAGGAGGGTGTCGCGGTTGAGGACGTTGACGTTGATGTGATGTCCGCTGTCGTGGAAGTAACCGTCGAGTACGCCGACGAGGTTGTGAATTTTCGCTTCTTCGGTTTTACCTAGGGCGTTGGGGACGATGGAGAAGGTGTAGGAGATGCCGTCTTGGGCGTGTTCGTAAGGTAATTTCGCTACAGATGCACAGGCTGCGATCGCGCCTTTGGTGTCTCGTCCGTGCATGGGATTCGCGCCAGGGGCAAAGGGAACGCCAGCTTTACGACCATCGGGGGTACTCCCTGTTTTCTTACCATACACCACATTTGAGGTAATCGTGAGAATCGATTGGGTGGGAGTGGCATCTCGATAAGTTTTATTTTGGCGCACTTTGTCCATAAAGGACTTAACGAGATCGGCAGCAATGGTATCGACGCGATCGTCGTTATTGCCGTATTTAGGATAATCCCCTTCCACTTCGTAATCAACCACCGTACCATTTTCATTACGAATGGTTTTGACTTTCGCATATTTAATCGCAGACAAAGCATCAGCCACCACCGATAAACCCGCAATCCCGCAAGCCATTGTCCGATACACATCGCGATCGTGCAATGCCATCTCAATGCGTTCGTAGCTGTATTTATCGTGCATATAGTGGATGACATTGAGGGTGTTGACGTAGAGTTTCGCCAACCAAGCCATCAACAAGTCAAATTTTTGGCTGACTTCTTTGTAGTCGAGATATTCCCCGGTAATGGGGGCAAATGGGGGCGCAACTTGCACTTCAGTTTTTTCATCCTTACCGCCGTTAATCGCGTACAGTAAGGCTTTTGCCAGGTTCACCCGCGCACCAAAGAACTGCATTTGCTTGCCAATTCGCATCGCAGACACACAGCAAGCAATCCCGTAATCATCCCCATATTCGGGACGCATTAAGTCGTCGTTTTCGTACTGAATCGAACTGGTATCTTTCGAGGTTTGGGCGCAGAAATTCTTGAAGTTTTCGGGCAACCGTTCCGACCATAATACCGTTAAGTTGGGTTCGGGGGCGGGGCCGAGGTTGTAGAGGGTGTGGAGGAAGCGGAAGCTAGTTTTACTCACGAGGGGACGATTATCTTCGCCCATACCGCCGATACATTCAGTCACCCACACCGGATCGCCCGAAAATAGCTCATTATAAGCCGGGGCGCGCAAGAATCGTACCATTCGCAGTTTCATCACGAAGTGGTCGATGATTTCTTGGGCTTCAGCTTCGGTGAGGATTCCCGCTTGCAAATCCCGTTCGATGTAAATGTCGAGGAAGGTGGAAGTGCGACCGAGAGACATAGCTGCGCCGTTTTGTTCTTTCACCGCACCGAGATAGCCAAAATACGTCCACTGGACGGCTTCTTGGGCGTTGGCTGCGGGTCGGCTGATATCGCAACCATAACCGGAGGCCATTGCGACGAGTTCTTTGAGGGCTTTGATTTGCTCAAAGATTTCTTCGCGCAACCGAATCACGGTTTCGTCGATTACGTCTACTTCGAGCGATCGCAGTTGGTCTTGTTTATCAGCAATCAGGCGATCGACTCCGTATAGGGCAATACGGCGGTAATCTCCGATAATCCGACCGCGACCGTAAGCGTCGGGGAGTCCGGTAATAATACCAGATTTCCGGGCGAGTCGCATTGAGCTAGTATAAGCGGAAAATACGCCGTCGTTGTGGGTTTTACGGTATTGAGTGAAGATTTCCTCGGTTTCTGGGTCGAGGTCGTAGCCATAAGCTTCGAGGGAGGCTTTGACGACGCGAATACCACCGTAAGGCATAATCGCCCGTTTCAGGGGTTTGTCGGTTTGCAGGCCGACGATTTGTTCGAGGTCTTGGGCGATATAGCCGGGATTGTGAGCGGTAATGGAACTGGGGACTTTGGTATCGGCATCCAGTACGCCTTTTTCCCGTTCGAGTTTCATTAAAAAGGTGACTTTATCCCACAGAGTTGTTGTGCGTTCTGTGGGAGGGGCTAAGAAGGCGCGATCGCCTGTATAAGGAGTGTAGTTCTTTTGAATAAAGTCTCGGACGTTGACTTCAGTTGTCCATTTACCAGGATTGAATTTTTGCCATTGCTCAAACATCAGTTTGTGCCTCCTGTATTTAGAACAGTTTGTATAGG
>JAWQFT010000008.1:0-51063 GCA_035968055.1 Jaaginema sp. PMC 1080.18
ATACTTGGAGGGTCACCTCCTGGGACAATAGCTCAGTGCCAGGTTCTTTTTTAAACTTAGATTTCTAGCCATTTCTTTGAAACCTCGAAAGCGATTTGCTCAACATTGGCTTCGCAGTGAAAAAGCTTTAAATAAGATTATTGCTGCGGCGGAGTTAAAGGAAAAAGACCGCGTCTTAGAAATTGGCCCGGGAATGGGAGTTTTAACGAAACGACTATCATCTATATCCCAAGCAGTTGTCGCTGTGGAAATCGATCGGGACTTGTGTAAAAAACTGGTCGGAAACTTGGGACATCTTGAAAACTTCCTGCTTTTGCAGGGAGATTTTTTGTCTCTTGATTTAGATGACAATTTAGAAACTTTTCCTTTATTTCAATCTCCGAATAAAGTAGTTGCTAATATTCCCTACAATATTACAGGGCTAATTTTAAAAAAGCTTTTAGGTTCTATTGCTCAACCTAAAGTACCGCATTATGAATCAGTTGTTTTATTGGTACAACGGGAAATTGCCGATCGCGTTACGGCTCAACCCGGTCATAAAGCATATAGTGCTATGTCAGTGCGAGTTCAGTATCTGGCGAAATGCGAAAAGGTTTGCGATGTGCCAGCAAAAGCCTTTTATCCACCTCCTAAAGTGGATTCTGCGGTAATCCGTTTGTATCCTCAACTGCCTGAAATTAAGGCTCAGAATCCACGCTTTTTAGAGCAGTTGATCGAATTAGGTTTTGCCAATCGTCGTAAAATGCTGCGGAAAAACTTGAGCAGTGTAATAGACCGTACTCTAGTCTCTTCAATTTTAGACAATCTAGAGTTAAATCCCCAGGCAAGAGCTGAGGATTTGGGCGTTCGAGACTGGGTACAGTTGAGCCATCGCATTTTAGCCCAACGCGAGCTTTTAAAAGTAACTGTGCAATAAAGTTAGGCGATCGCCTTGCTGAAGATTATTATTAGAATCACGGCTTTTCTCATAAATAAACTGAAATCAATCTCAGAAAAAAATTATTTTATGCCAGGATATTCTCTGATTGCACCAGCAAAAATCAACTTGCACTTAGAAATTATCGGCGATCGCGTCGATGGTTTCCATGAATTAGTGATGGTGTTACAAAGTATCAGTTTAGCCGATCGCGTAGAAATCGTAGCTAATAACGCCCCCACGATTCGGTTATACTGCAATCATCCTCAAATGCCTTTGCCCGAGCAAAATTTAGCTTATAAAGCAGCTCAACTCATGACACAACAGTTTCCCCAAGTCTTTGCGAGTCAGGGAGGTGTTGACATTACCCTAGATAAACGGATTCCCGTTGCGGCTGGTTTAGCAGGAGGCTCGGCCAATGGAGCGGCAGTATTGGTAGGGTTAAACTTATTGTGGAATCTCGGCTTAACTCAACCGGAATTGCAGGTTTTAGCAGCGCAATTGGGGTCTGATATTCCATTTTGCATTGCGGGAGGGACAGCGATCGCGACAGGACGAGGTGAAAAACTCGACTCAATCGCCTCTTCTCGCAATCTTTGGGTCATTTTAGCTAAATACCAAAGTTTAGAAGTTTCCACAGCTTGGGCTTATACCACCTATCGACAAAAGTTCGGCGATACTTATTTACGAGATGACCAAAGCATCCAAGCTAGAACCAGTTACGTTCATTCTAGTCCCCTTGTCGAAGCGATCGCCCATCAAGACGGCTCAAAAATTGGTCAATTGCTGCATAATGACTTAGAAAAAGTAGTTTTGCCAGAATATCCTCAAGTTTCCGAGCTAAAAGCCGCTTTTGAGCGTCCTGAAGTTTTAGGTACGATGATGTCAGGAAGCGGTCCCACAGTATTTGCGCTATGTGCTACTCAAGCCGAGGCTGAGAAAGTGGCCGCAGCAGTGAAACAAGCGATTGACAATCCTGATTTAGGAATGTGGATCGCTCAATTTACCACCCACGGCATTCAGGTTGAACCTTAATCAACCATAATGACAAAACTAACCGATTAAGAGCGAGACTTTGCCGCTTTCTTTTGTTTATCTTTATCTTTTTTCTTAGCAGCTTTGGCTGCTTTTTTAGCAGCTCGCTTTTCGGATTCTTGACGTTGCTGTTCTTTAGCTTTTTCTTCGGCAATCTTATCTAAATAGTAATGATAATCGCCATTATAAACAACTAATTCCCCTTCGCGAATCTCAACAATTTTATTGACAACTTTCGAGATAAAATAGCGGTCGTGGGAAACAATAACAACAGTACCATCGTACTCCTGTAAAGCCTCTTCGAGCATTTCCTTAGCGGGAATATCCAGGTGATTAGTCGGCTCATCTAACAACAATAAATTAGCCGGATGCAAGAGCATTTTAGCTAAAGCTAATCGTGCTTTTTCCCCGCCACTCAAATCCTTAACTTGTTTGAAAACCGTATCCCCACTGAAAAGAAATCGTCCCAACAATGTGCGGACTTCTTCATTTTTCCAATCGGGGACTTCATCGTGAATTGTATCGATAGCCGTTTTATCTAAAGCTAACGCCTCAGCTTGATTTTGCTCGAAATAACCGGGAATCACGTTATGCTTGCCAATTTGAACAATTCCATCATCAGCTTTTTCGATTCCCATAATGAGGCGTAACAACGTTGATTTTCCCGCACCGTTGGGACCGAGAAAAGCCACGCGATCGCCCCGTTCTATCAATAAATTTGCGCCTAAAAACAAAATTGTATCATCGTAAGTATAAGTCAAATCCTCAATTTTAATTACTTCCAAACCACTGCGAGAAGCAGGAGGAAATTGAAATTTTAGAGACTTCAAACCACCTGTAGGCGCTTCAACTCTTTCTATTTTTTCTAACTGCTTCTCGCGGCTTTTCGCTTGGGTACTGCGGGTTGCACTTGCCCGGAAACGCTCAATGAAAACCTCTTGTTTAGCCAGTTCTTTTTGTTGCCGTTCGTAAGTAGCTAATTGTGCTTCTTGGTTTTCAGCTTTTTGTTGTAAATAAGCCGAATAATTACCTAAATAAACCGTCGAAATACCCCGCTCAGTTTCTACCACTTTTGTACATAAACGGTCTAAAAACTCGCGATCGTGAGACACAATTACCATCGGCGTATTGAGAGACTTGAGATAACTTTCAAGCCACTCAATGGTTTCCAAATCCAAATGGTTCGTTGGTTCGTCCAATAACAACAAATCCGGCGATTGTAAAAGAATTTTCCCCAAACTCATCCGCATTTGCCAACCGCCACTAAACGAACTCACCAGGCGATCGCCATCCTCCGGATTAAAACCCATTTCTGGTAAAATCTTCTCAATCTGGGCTTCTAAAGTATAGCCATCCAAAGCCTCAAACTGCCGTTGTGCCTTATCCAAGGCGTGAATCAAACGATCGAGGTCATCCGGGTCAACCAGGGACATTTCGTGGGTAATCTGCTCAATTTTGGCGTGGGCTTGGTTAGCTTCAGCAAACACCGTCCAAAACTCTTCGCGAACCGTTCGAGAAGGATCGACCTCAAACTCTTGAGTCAGATAAGCCACCTTCATATCTGCCGGACGAACCACTCCTCCCGTGGTCGGTTCAACCTCCCCCATGATAATTTTGAGTTGAGTCGATTTTCCCGCCCCATTCACGCCGACAAGTCCCAGGCGATCGCTATCTTTCACCTCCCAAGTTACATCCTTGAGAACTTCGCCAGTTGAATAAATTTTACTAATATGTTCGAGTCGCAACATGAAATTCGTGCCAGAAAAAATACAATCAAAAACGCCGACGATATTCCAACAAGACGCGATTTTCGCCAGAGAAATTCGTCGAGCCGCGTAACAAAACGTAATCATCTAAACGATAACGAATATTAACCTGAGTGGGAACATCTGCGGGGGTTAAAAACTGCGTCACCGAAAAACCAATATTATTCGTTACATCTATCCCCAACTCTGCTGCAACCCCAAAAGTCTCGGTACGCTGGTCATCTTCAGGAACGGGACTAGGATAAATACGGAACTCGCTCAACCCCAAAGCATCCCCTAGAGCATTTTGTAAACCGCCAAACAAAGCATTGCCAGCCAAATTCGCTAACCCAATCCCCGCATCATCTTGACTAAAGGCATTAATAAAACTCCCTCCCAACAGTGCCAAAATCTGCGACTCACTGCGGGGAGGGGTACTGTTAAGGTCGAGAACTGCTCGTACCCGTCGCTGAGATGTAATTCCCGGTTCAACCCGCAACGCGGCAATCAAGTCAGAGGCAAAACCATCTACCGTCGCTTCAACGCGAATCGTCTCCACTGTTCCCACATTAATTTGCGAATCGCGAATTTCCGTCGAAAACGGCGTAGTGCTTGAGGTCGGACTGCGCGTACCTTCAATGACATTGCCCACCAACGCCAACTCCAAACGAGGGTCTAGACCCCAGTCTGGGCGGAACTTCGCTGTATTAGAATAACCCCGATCTAGACGTAACTGGGTCGCAAACAAATTTACCTGACCTCTGGGTAAATTGACATTGCCATCCGCCTCCAAAGCACTCAACGAGCCATTAAGCAAAATATTGCCATCTGCGGCAAAGTCTAACACCAACGGTACTTCCAAGCGCAATCCCTCTGCCAGATTAACATTCAAACTATTCACAGACAAAGCATCGAGAATTTGTCTGAAGCCCCTCGTGTTATCGTCACTACCACTACTACTCCGACCAATCGTATTACCCCGTAGAGTTACTAAACCCCCCAGCAAAACGCGGCCTTCCGATAACGTCACTTCTCCTCCTACAATCGGGTCGAGTACCGCCCCAGTGACCTGAATATCACCGCCTACTTGACCGTCGTAAAGTCCTTTAATATTGACCGCGAGGGTATCCAAGCTCAAAGTAAGGGGTTCATCTACATCAGTAGCTCGTTCTAGAGGTAAAGTTCCTGTGAGAATAACATCCCCACCGCCAAACTCACCCTTAACATTTTGAGCCGTAATACGATTGAGATTAAAGTCGATATCGCCATTAATATTGGTAATCGGTTCGGGTAGAAACAGCGAAGCCACCACTGCTTCTTCTAAGCTAATCGTGCCATCGGCCTTTAAGCTCAAAATCTGATTGTTTTCTTGGTCGTAGCTTCCCGTAATCGCTAAATCTACCTCCCCGTTGCCGTCTTCCCAAGTGACGATTGAATTAGTAAGGGCATTCAACACCGTCAAACCACTATTGGCGAGATTCAAGGTTAGATCGAATTCATTATCATTGGGTGGCAAGGCATTTCCCAAGGGGAACTGATAAGGAAAACTACCCTCAACAGTTAACGGCTCAGTTTCTGCGGCTAAAATGCTTTCCAAGAAGAAATTAAGCCGCGCATTACTGTAAACAAAATTACCAACCGTTGCCTCAATCGGCTGATTATTGAGAGTTGCGTCGGCTACAGTCAGTTGTCCCCTCGCGCGGGGATTTTCTTGAGTACCTGATAAAGTCGCATTGACATTAATCAAGCCCGTAACGCCCAAACCTGCCGGAAGCGGTACAAACTCCCGAACTAACGCCACCGGGAGTTGTTCGACTTGCAATTGACCGGAAGGCGTTTCGCCCCCAATTGCCCCAGAGAAATCGATAAAACCACCATTCGCTAAATCGAGACGTAGGGGTAACACCGTTAACACCCCATCAGCAAAACTACCACGGGCGATCGCGTTTTCGGTGACAAATGGCCCCCATTGCCAAGCATCTCCCCTAAAAGCAAACTCCGCTTCAACACCATCTCGGAGAGTTCCCGATACGGTAATCTGACCGCTCACATCCCCCGTGGCTTCGGTTAGAGGCGGTAAAGGAGAAGCCGCCAAACGCTGTTGGCGTTGATAGCGTAAATAAGCTTCAACTTCAGCTAAACGGCGCAGTTGTTGCAGTAAGGGCTGGCCTTTGACATCAATTTCCGTCCGGGCTAATGCCGTCGCAGAACCATATTCGGGTAATTGCAGCAAAGTGGCAAAGTCGGTCAGTTCAAAAATTTGGAGGGTGGTCAAAATATCTTGAATGCGACCGTCATCCAGATTCAGCGTAATGTCAAACGCCGGGCCTGCTGCGGTTTGCACAATATTACCATCGAGGAGATATTGAGTTTCCCCCGCAGAAAACACCGTATCTGACAATGCCAGATTACCATCAGCATATTGAAAACGGGAAGTAAAGCGATCGCCCTCAATCCGACTCACAATCGGATTATCAACGGTAATATTCCCCGAAGCGGCAAAGGTTTGCAAATCGACATTAAAATTGCCAGCTAAATTCCCCGAAATCGGCTGTCGGGCAATCTCCGCAGGAATTAATCCCTCTGGGGCTAAATCCTGTAATAAAGCCAAGGGAAAGTCCTGCACATTAACCGCAAACAAATCCCCATCGCGTCTGCCGCGAGCGAAGGTATCATCCACTCGTAAATCCAACGATTCCGGGCGATAATCCGGCCCCAACGTTAAAGCGATACGGTCTTGTACCCCAGTTAAATCCACTGTAACCCTTTCCCCGATTTGGGCATTCACCGGACCCCCTAACTGAGGATCGAAAGCCAAATTATTCACCACCAAATTCTGTAATGTCAAATTACCAATGGCCGAAGGCTGACGCAGAGTACCGCGAACAATGCCATCGAAAGCGGCTGTACCCCCTAGGGCAACTTGGTCTAAAGCTCGACGGACATTGGGGGGTAACGGGGCAACCTCCCGCACTTGCGCCACCAGTTGCGGTAAATTCACCCCCCTAGCATCCACCGCTAAGTTAAAGCGTTCGATGAGATCGGCATTAATTCGTCCTGCGGCTAAAGCTTGTTCGTCAACCTCGATAAAACCACTGGCGGTCAGATTCGGGGCGTTAACTTGGGATAGTTGTAAGCGCGATCCCGTCCAGGCAAAATTCGCCGCCAACGGCCCGTCAATCGCTGCCAAACCGTCGCTAAAATTCAACTGACCCGCAGCCCGAATCGCCTCTGGAGACAAATTGGCAATATTGGCGGTGACATCAACTTCGCCACGGGTTGTCCCGGTAACAAGGTCGGTAAACTGGCCTAACTGAATGCCTTGGGGTCGCAAAACTGCTTGTAATGTGCCTTGATTTAAGCGGATATTACGAGCCGCTAAAGTTCCCCCAGCAACATTATTAAAATCTAATTGACCCGTGGCTTGAATCGTCTGTGGGGATAAATTAGCGAGATTCGCCGTGACATTGAGTTGACCCGCCGTTGTTCCGGTAACAAGGTCGGTAAACTGGCCTAACTGAATACCTTGGGGACGCAAAACCGCTTGTAAGATGCCTTGATTGAGACGAATATTACTAGCAGTCAGCGTTCCTCCGGCCACATTAACTTGACCCGACCCCTGAGCTAAAATCGACGCGGGGGACAAGTTATCCAAAGTACCCGATGCGGTAAAACGCCCGCTAAGGGGATTATCAAACTGTCTGGGAACATTAGCTAACAAGCGCTGGGGTTGTAAGCCCGTTGCCGTTAATACCGTCGTCCAAGCTCCGTTGTTGAGGCTAAAATCGCTATTAATTCGACCCCCCGCCACTGTAACTTGACCCGTTCCCGATACTCTTGCCCTATCAATGCTTAAATTATTCAAATCGGCGCTAATTTGGGCTGTCCCATTCAAAGCACCCACAGAACTCCGAGCGCGGTCTAAAGCAGGTGGTAATTTCAAACTGTTGGTAAAACGGCTGAGTTGAACTTGATTCGCGGCGACGTTGGCTCGAATTTGCCTTCCTTGTAGGGCAATATCGGTGACGCGCACTGTGCCACTCGCCACCGCCAAACCGAGCGCTCCTGACCCGGCTAAGTCCCTTACAGGCAATCCCTCAGCGCTCCCATCTAAGCGCCCCGAAATTGCTAAACTACCGCCGAGAGTTCCTAAAGGACTCAAGGGGATATCGGGCGGTACAAAGTCCCTCAAGAGGTTTTCGGCTTGAATGCCAGAGGTAATCAGGTCGAGACTAAACTGCCCGTTACGCAAGCGCAAGTTATCGGCGACTACTGTTCCCCCGGCAACGTTAGCATTCACAAAACCAGAGGCTTGTAAGGTTTCTAGGGTAAAGTTTTGTAACCGCCCGGAAACGTCAAAAACGGCATTAGCTGTGCCAATTTGGTTTTGCAGTTCGGGCTGAATGGGTAAAAAGCGAGCGGGCTGAATTCCGGCGGCTTGTACTGTTCCTCGCCAGCGTCCTTCTTGGAGGGCTATATTGCTAATGTTGACTCGACCGCGACCTAACAGCAGATTACTGGTAACATTGGCTCGTAAATCTTCGATTTTGGTGAGGGGGCCAAAAACCTGTACTTGGGCGGAGACGAGGCCAATTTCGAGGGGAAGATTGTCAGTGTATAAAGCGGCAAAATCGTCGCCGGGAATGGCGTTGAGATCGAGGTCGAGAACGAGGCGACTGGCTCGATCTCCGCGGCCTAAAAGGGCTTGGCCTTTACCGGCGATCGCGCCTCCGACTCGCGGTTTGGCAGTCAACTGTTGTAAAACTAAGGTGCGACTGGCTGGGGAAAAGGCGAGATTGGCTTTGACTGCTTGCAGGTCAATTTTATCTATAGTTATGACTTCGGTATTGTTAATCTGCCCGGTAATCAAGGGTTTAGCTAAAGGCCCGGTCATAGCTAAGGCAATTTGAATTGCGCCTTTGGCTTTAAAGGGGGGTGCTTTTAAGTCGAAGGTGTCGAGCAATTCGGTAAAAGTAATGGATTCGGTAACCGCCGCGAGATCGTAGCCAGATTCCAGGTCAATTTGACCGCTTACTGCGGCGGTAATGGCTTCGAGTTGGGTATTGAGTTCTTCGACAACGATAACGCGATCGCGAAAGCGGAATTTGCCGTTAGTATTCGTAACAGCCGGCAGTTGAATGGGCAGTTGTTCGAGAAAATAAAAGGGCGATCGCTCCTCAATTTCGACGGGGGGAGTCGCTGGGGGTTGTTGCGGCTGCTGGAATTGGGCGCTGAGTCCTGTTAAGGTCATGACCCCTTGCAATTCGGGTAATTCCTCCCTCGGATCGCCGTTGAGTTCGATTTCGAGATTGGTGCCAACCGTGCCAGATTCAATTTCTAAAGGCGCATTCAGCAAGCGACTCAGGTAGGGCAAATTGATATCTTGAGCCGTTAGCGCTACTTTCCCATCCCATTCTCGCCACTTGACTGTGCCGTTGACATCAAATTCCCCTCCCCCCACCAACGAGCCGACAGCATCCGCTTCAATGATGTTGTAATCTTCTTTGGTGTAGATAATCGCTTCGGGAATCATGATTTCAACAGGTTCGTTGAATTTAGTTTCACCCAGACTTTTAACTAAAATGACTTCCCCATCCCGTATCCGAATGGTATGGACATCAAAATCGATGAGGGGTTCTCCTTCCCGTTCGATGACGGTAATTTCGAGCCAATCCCCCTCAAAATTTTCCTCAATATAAGCGTCGGGTTCGATCAGGGTAATATCGAGGGCAAGGGTCTGTTCGGTAATGAGGCGGATGAGATCGAATCTGACATCTACAGCTTTGACGATAGCGCGATCGGGGTCAGTGGGGGTGGGAGGGACTTCCGTTTGACCAAAGCGCACCGATCCCAGAGATAAACGCTGCACTTTCCCCAGATTCACCGGACGATCGACAGCTTCGGTGAGAATACGGGAAATGTGGGGCGTGAGTTGCTGTTTGAGGACAAACCAACCCACCGTCAAACCGCCGCCAAGGGTCGCAACTACAGCTAAACTTACCCATAGCCACAATCGCCGTCTGCGCCTCACAGAAGGCGGAGACTCGGAGGGATTGTTGGGTTCTGGTTCGTTCTCTGGATTGGGAAGTTGTGTCATAGTCTTACCTCACACCAAGATTACCTTTTTGTCGATCTAGCACAAAACCGTTGTTGTTGAGAACGTAATTGACAGAGATTGAGGTCAGACTCAAAGTCGGGAGTCACCCCCATGAGACCCTTGGGATTGATACCAAGATGGCGCGATCGCGCCGAGAATGAGCGAAAATTGTAACTTGAAGATTGCTGGCACTCCACTGGAAATGTTACCCATGCGTTTTGAGGTAAGACCCTTAGAATTTTCACCTCCTACTGTAGAAGAACTTGAGGGTAATATTGTTCAGATTTGGCAGGGGAATTTGCCCGATAGGGAGAGGGATGTTGCAGTCTGGTTCAAGATGCTATCTCCAGACGAACGCGATCGCGCCAATCGCTACTATTTTGAACGCGATCGCGCCCGCTTTGTTGCCGGACGGGGTAGATTGCGATCGCTTTTGGGATGTTATCTCAATTTAGACCCCCAAGATATTCAATTTATCTATAGCGATCGCGGCAAACCTCAACTCCCCAGTTCCTCAAACCCCTACAACATAACCTTTAATGTCTCCCATTCTCACGACTTAGTTTTATATGCGGTGGCACAATCCTACCCCCTAGGCATCGATCTCGAATTGATGCGTCCCCTCCCGACTGCCGAAAAATTGGCAGAACGCTTTTTCACCCCTACCGAAGCCGCCGTTCTACAAGCCTTACCTCTTGAAGAGCAGCAACTCGCCTTTTTTCGGGGCTGGACGCGCAAAGAGGCCTTTCTCAAAGCCACAGGAGTCGGGATTACACAGTTACAATCTGTTAGGGTTTCCCTACAAAAAACCGCCGTCCTGGAACGAGTTTCCCAGGA
The DNA here is from genome assembly GCA_035968055.1 of Jaaginema sp. PMC 1080.18. Lineage (GTDB taxonomy): Bacteria > Cyanobacteriota > Cyanobacteriia > Cyanobacteriales > Spirulinaceae > Jaaginema. Next base: position 10,631 of record JAWQFT010000008.1, read on the forward strand.
CGAACGGCGACAGGATTGGATTTTAGCAGATTTGCCTTTACCTTCGGCTTATGTCGGCGCGATCGCGGTTAAGGCAACTGCCGTACAGTTCCAAGGCTTTAAACTCAATTAATCGTAACCCCTGGATTGTGATAAACCTTGGCTCAAATCGGCATCTGAGACTTTAGGCAAGGGATAGCGGTCTTGGGGTGAAGCTGGCAGGGTCGATTTTGGGGCAGCAGACCCGACGGCGGCCCGAATTCCCTCAATTGTACCGACTAAGCTATTGGGATCCATAAACATCACCTTACTGCTGTTGCTGACACCAATAGTTTTGCCCATATCCAAATAACTTTGCGCCAAAAGGTATTGTAAGGCTTCTTGGGCGTTGGGGTCGGCTTTGAGTTTCTCGGTGACAATATCCAGGGCTTGAGCCGTGGCTTTGGCTTGGAGGACTTCTTGTTGAGCTTGGGCTTCGGCTTTGAGAATGGCTGCTTTTTTGGCGGCTTCGGCTTCGAGAATCGCAGCTTCGGCTGCACCTTTGGCAGAGTTAATGGCGGAATCCCGTTCCCCTTCGGAGGTGAGGATTGCCGCCCGTTTGCGGCGTTCGGCAGCCATTTGCAGTTCCATCGAGTCTTGTACCGCTCGCGAGGGAACGATGTCGCGCAATTCCACGCGGGTGACTTTGACTCCCCAAGGATCGGTGGAAAGGTCGAGTTCTCGCAAGAGAATTTCGTTGATTTCCGATCGCGCGGTGAAGGTTTGGTCGAGTTCGAGTTTGCCCATTTCCGAGCGAATTTGCGTCAAAACCAGGTTAACTACCGCATCCCGCAGATTTTCGACTTTGTAATAAGCTTTATACAAATCCATCACTCGCCAATACACCACCGCATCGACGCTAATGGCGACGTTATCTTTGGTAATACAAGATTGAGGGGGAATATCGAGTACCTTCTCGCGGGTGGTTTCTTTGTAAACAATTTTATCGACGAAGGGAACGACAAAACGCAAACCCGGTTCGAGGCGTTTTTTATAACTGCCGAAACTTTCGACTAAACAAGCGTTTTTCTCGTTGACAATTTTGACAGAACCGGCGACGGTAGAACCGCCTAGGGCAAGGAAAATGAGTAAGAGTAACTGTTCCATAATTTGGGGTTAAGAATTGAGTAGTTTTTGAGGTACAACAATCAAGGTGTTACCTTGGCGACCGACGATATAAACTTTTTCTTGGGGGTCAAGGCTCTCGGTTTCGTCACTGCATCGTGCAGCCCAGGAGTTGCCTTCGTAAAGAACGCGACCGGTTTCTCCGGGTTCAATAGCCGTTAGGGTTCTGCCTTCGGTGTCGTCTCCTAACGTGGCAAAAGACCGCTTGGGGCTAAAAAAGCGACGAGAGGCGATGACTAAAAGTACCGAAAGTACGAGCCAAATTGCCATTTGTAAAGAAAACGATGGGACAAATAAAGAAATGACTGCCACGAGTAAGGCACTAATGCCCATCGTAAATTCAATAAAAGCAGTGGGGATAAATAACTCCATCAAACACAAAATGGCTCCGGCGATCGCCCAAAGTAAGGTAGGACTCAATACATTAATCATGTGGGTGCTTCCATTGGGGTCGTGAATATTGCAGTAGGATCGCGTTGGCAGAAGAGAGGTAAGAGCGATCGCCAGTCCCGGTTAACTCATCTGTTTTCGATAACTTAACTTTGGGGAGGACTACAAGGCGATCGCGCTCAATTTAGGAAAAATGTTACAGGTTTTTATAACCTAGAGTTGCACTTGGGTTGGCAACCCCCTCCCCCATTTCCCCGTTTCGATTTACATTTAACATTAAGAGTCTAAGAAGATGGGGGGTTTGAACAGTCATAAAAAAGACGTTCTCAGCTTAAGTGAAAGAAGGTTTGACTGTGAAAATTGTGGCTTTAGGGGCGATCGCGACTTAAATGCAGCGATTAATTTGGTAAATTTGGCGGTAAGTTCTACCGTGTCAGCTTGTGGACTGGATGGTGTCGACACTACCAGAGTGAAGCAAGAAGTAAACATCAAACCTGCGATTGTTGGTTTGAGTAAGTTTTATAGAACGGCTGTCAGTTAAATTTTAACTTTCTGTCCTGGTGCCGTTCCCCATTTTTTGAGTTTATGAGTAGTTCTCAATCCCAATCCCAACCGTTTCTTTGGGCGGCTCATCCCCAAGTTCAAGGGCAATCCTTTCGGGGGTTGATTCGCGACCGCTTTACGGTGCTTGCTCCCCAAATTTGGCAAGATACCCAAAGCGATCGCCCCCTCAATTCCCAAGCAACAATTCCTGAAATGGCGATTCCCTATCTCCAACTCTATGCTCACTCGCTCCACGTTCCCCAGGTGTACGGCACTGTAGAGGTGGATGGCACTGAGGTACTCCTCCTGGAAAATGTGCCCATTGACCGTTCTGGCACGCTTTACCCGGCGTTGGGGGAAGTTTGGGAACAAGGCTCTCCCACTCGTCAAATTTACTGGTTGTGGCAAATTCTCCAGTTGTGGGTGCCGTTGGCTGAGGTGGGGGTGGCGGCTTCGTTGTTAGTGCCGGAAAATTTGCGGGTTGAGGGCTGGCGGATTTGGCTGCGGGAATTGTATCGCGATCGCGCTCTCCCCTCAATTCCCAAGGCAACGCTACCCAAACTGGGCGAAAGTTGGCAGGATTTAGGCCAACGCGCCAAAGTCGAAGTATCTGCTTTGATTGCTGAAATTATCGCCGGACTCCATACCGAAGGCGTTGCCCTCAAAACCATTGCTAATGCCCTCAACGAAATCTTATTAGCACAAGCCTCTCGCCAACCTTTACGCATTCAAGTGGCAGGAAGGAGCGATCCGGGGCGGCTGCAACAACACAACGAAGATAGTTGCTATCCCCAGCGCGGCGATTTGGGCATTACCGAAATCCAAACCCTCGATGCTCTCAGTTCCCATTTACTCTTGGTTTGCGATGGTATTGGCGGCCATGAGGGCGGTGAAATTGCCAGCCAACTCGCGGTGCAATCTCTGAAATTGCAAATGCGATCGCTTTTGGCGGAAACGGCTCGAGAAAGCGAAGTCCTCACCCCCGATCTCGTCACCGAACAACTGGCGGCGGCAATTCGCGTTACCAATAATGCGATCGTTTATCGGAACGACCAACAAGGCCGCGAATCCCGTCGCCGCATGGCTACTACCCTCGTTATGGCTTTGCAATTACCCCAACAAGTTTCAGCAGCGAATGCGGAGGGTGTTGGCAATAGTCATGAATTGTATTTGGCTGCGGTGGGGGATAGTCGGGCGTATTGGATTACGCAACATTATTGTCAGCAATTGACTGTAGATGATGACATTGCCAGTCGCGAGACTCGTGCTGGACGCAGTTTCTACCGCGTCGCTCGCCAACATCCCGAAGCGGGGGCGTTAGCGCAAGCTTTGGGGACGCGCCCGGCAGAGTTGCTCAGACCCGCCGTACAGCGTTTGATTATTGAGGAAGATGGGGTGTTGTTGCTGTGTTCTGATGGTTTGAGCGATAACCGGGTTTTAGAGCGTTTTTGGCCGTCGGTGATTCCCGATGTTCTGCGAGGTAAAATTCCTTTGGAAACGGCATTAGAACGCTTGGTTGAGCAAGCGAACGAACATAATGGTCGGGATAATATTTCGGTGGTGGGGGCGATGTATGGGGTATCTCCTCAGCAACCGGTTTGGGTGAATTTAGCTGAATTGCCGCAGCAGCAACGAGAGGCGGCGATCGCGTCTCGCAATGGTCAAGCCCTATCTACTGACCTCGATACCCCAGAAGCGCTTTCCCCGGAGATTGAGCCGTCTGTACCGGAAACTGCGACTACCGCATCGAGTTCTCGCTTGAGTTGGGTCTGGGGGGTGGCGATTGTGTTAGTGGCGCTCTCGGCGATCGCGGCGGTGGCGATCTTGCGCTCTCAAATTAGTTTGCAGGAAACACCCCCCGCAGAGGTTCAAAATTAAGGATGTCGGGTGGATCGCGATCGCGGTAAACTGATAAGGTTGCGAAGTAAACGCAATTTATGAGCAGAAAACAAAACAAACTTTTATGAATGTTGGCGATCGCATACGAGTGATTCAATCAGTGGTGGTATATCACCATCCCAAACATAAGCAAGAACCCTTCGATCTTAAGGGAATGGAAGGAGAAGTCATCGAAATTGTCACCAACTGGCAAGGACGACCCGTAAGTGCCAACCTTCCGGTTTTGGTTCAATTTGAGAAAAAATTTAAAGCCCATTTTCGCGAAAATGAAGTTGAGGTAATTTAACTCAATCCTCAATTTCTTACCACAATAAACCGCCAACCCTAAGATGAGTTGACGGTTTATTTTGAAGTCTGAGTAATACGGGGGTTATTGAGCAGAACCTACGCCAGCATAAGCGCCGTAGAAAAAGATGCCGACAACGGCAATTACGCCTAAACCAGCGATTACAGCGACAACCCACAAAGGAATACGTCCTTCTGACAACATTTGAGCGATCCTCCTAATTTTTTACGGTCAATTTGATTAGTTAAAGAAGTAGCTGGAAAATAAAATTCCCAACACGAAAATTAACAGCAACCCAAGATACAAAGAGGTGCGGTTTAGTTCGACGGGTTGTTTATTGGGGTTTGGTGAACGGTCCATATTAACCTCTTATCGTTGAATAAATTGCATGGCCGCGATCGCGCCCAAAAAGAACACACTGGGGACAGCTAAGGTATGAACTGCCAACCAACGTACGGTGAAAATCGGGTAGGAAACCGGTTGATTGCCGGGATTATTACTTGTCATTTTGCCTCTTTTATTAAACTGATTTACTTGGCTGTAAATTGATCGATTTGATTCTTACTTTCGTAGCGATCGCTCACAATCGGTAACTCGACTCGCTCTTTGGTGAAGTATTCGTTAGGACGGGGAGTACCAAACACATCGTAAGCTAAACCCGTATTCACAAAAAGCCAACCCGCAATGAATAGCATCGGGATGGTGATGCTATGAATCACCCAGTAACGAATACTGGTTACGATATCGGAAAAGGGTCGTTCTCCTGTAGTACCTGACATGAAAAAAGCTCTCCTCTTTACAAATGTTAAATGCCCAGTTTATATCATACGGAATCAACGGCCTACTCAACAAGCTTGCCTGGGTTTTTAGGTAGCTTGAGAGGCAACCATATCCGGTTTGTATTTGAGTAAGTAACCGCGATCGCCCAGAACAAATCCTTTATTATCTTGGGTAAAGATAATATCGTATAAATTCGAGGGGACATCTTCAATATCGCGGTCTTTTTCCCAAGTTGTGCCACCGTCAAAACTAACTAATAAGTTGCCGCTACCGCCCGATACCCAAATTTCTTCAGGGGTACGGTAAGCCACATCTAAAAGTCCCCAACTGGTGGAAGGTTCGGGATACAAAATGTCATCCCATTCGGCTTCAGGGTCATCGGGGAGGGAAAACTGGACTTGACCGCCACGAGCAATCAGCCAGCGACGACCATCTTGACCAAAACCCATGTTTTGCAAGCGGCGGGAACTGGTGCGTTCGTGGGGAGTCCAGGTGCGATCGCCCGGTTTCCAGGTCGAATAAAAGTTGCCGCGAGATGATACGGCGACATATTCCCCATCTTGAGAACGGGCAATATTACGAACAACTCCAACAGCACCTTCGACTAAAGCCGACCAAGTTTTAGCATTATCGGTGGTTTTATAAATTGCCCCGACATTGGTCGTCATTTCGGCACTATGAGGCCCCAAGGCTAAGATGGCTTGGGGCGCTCCGGGTAGCTTGGCACTCAACGTAATGCGCGACCAAGATTTCCCGCCGTCTTCGGTGTGCAGTAAGACCGAAGGTTCTCCTACTATCCAGCCTTCTTGCCCGTTGAAGCTGACTGAAGTAAAACTCAGTTTTTCTTCCCCCAGGTCGAGGTGGCGTTCTTGCCAGGTTTCGCCGCCATCTTGGGTTTCAAAAAGGGTTGATTGACTGCCGACAAGCCAACCGTGGTTGGGGTCGTCGGTAAAGTCCAGGCTGAGTAGCCGAGCTTCTGTGGGAAGGGCGATCGCCTGCCAGGGATTGTAACTCAAATTGGCAACTGAGCTACAACTCGCACAAAAGCCAGCGACTACTAATAATATTAAGATTTGTTTCAGTTTTTTCACAAATAAATTCATGTTCATCTGACGGCAGCACCGCAAGATTGTACAGTATTTCGCAAAAGATTATCTCAAGCCGTAGAGACTCAGGAAAAATAAAACCCCCAAGGCCAAACCCCCAAAAATGAGCAGATTTTTTTGTCCTGGCGTTAAGCGATTAATACCAAAGCCAAAATCCAGGTTTTCTTGAAAGCCCGAAGGAGCGCCAACAGAACCGATATTGCGGAATTGCGGACGACGCACGCCACACACCGGACAGCGCCAGCTTGGGGGTAAATCCTCAAAACGAGTACCGGGTGGGATGTTGTTGGTATTGTCTCCTTTGGTCGGTTCGTAAACATAACCGCAACTGCGGCACTCAAACCGGGATGGTGCTTGTTCGGCCAAGGTTTGCTCTTGAGTTGAGTCCGTCTCAGTCATGGCGTTTTCGCAGCAAATCTTAAAATCTTTGTTACAAATTATCGCACAAAATTTAACGTTAATTCATTTTTGGCTGCACAGAGGTCGCGGGATGCAAGCAGCGAAGACCAACAGTATAATTAAGAAGTGTTAACTCAGGGAGCAACGAGAAACCCGATACCCAGTCACCAACGCTGGCTCTCAGAAGGGAAAAACCCAAAGATACTGCGAAATTGCTGGTGTGATGTTGAACGATTCCCTTAACATAAAGACTTGTAGATAGTTAAAGAATAGGAAATCAAAGCACAGTGTTTGCCCTTAGTGGTTACGAATACTTTCTCGGATTTTTACTGGTGTCTAGCTTGGTGCCAATCCTGGCATTAACCGCATCAAAGCTATTACGACCCAGAACTGGCGGTCCGGAGCGCCGTACAACCTACGAATCAGGCATGGAACCGATTGGTGGTGCGTGGATTCAATTCAACATCCGCTACTATATGTTCGCCTTGGTCTTCGTGGTTTTTGACGTAGAAACTGTTTTTCTCTATCCGTGGGCGGTTGCTTTTAACCAACTCGGACTGCTTGCTTTTATCGAGGCTTTGATTTTTATTGCAATTTTAGTCATTGCCTTAGTATACGCTTGGCGAAAAGGAGCGCTTGAATGGTCATGAATTCCAATCCAACTTCTGTGACAGAACTCGAACAACAACAACGGGAAAAAATACTCAATCCTGTCAGTCGCACTGGAGTCACGCAAGATTTATCCGAAAATGTGGTGTTGACTACCGTTGATGATTTGTACAATTGGGCCAGGTTATCGAGCTTGTGGCCGATGTTGTACGGCACGGCTTGCTGTTTTATTGAATTTGCGGCGATGATTGGTTCGCGGTTTGATTTTGACCGCTTTGGCTTAGTGCCGCGTTCGAGTCCTAGACAAGCGGATTTGATTATTACTGCCGGGACGATCACCATGAAGATGGCCCCGGCGTTGGTGCGTTTGTATGAAGAAATGCCCGACCCCAAGTATGTCATCGCGATGGGAGCTTGTACGATTACTGGGGGAATGTTTAGTGTCGATTCGCCGACGGCGGTACGGGGTGTGGATAAGTTGATTCCGGTGGATGTGTATATTCCCGGTTGTCCCCCGCGTCCGGAAGCGATTATGGATGCGATTGTGAAGTTACGCAAGAAAGTCGCTGACGAGTCAATTCAAGAACGAGCCGCGACCATCGAACAGACTCATCGTTTTTATAGTACGACTCATAGTATGAAGGCGATCGCGCCCATTCACGACGGTCAGTATCTACAATCGCCAACTCGTCAAGCCCCACCCCAAGAATTGGCTGAGGCTTACGGAATGCCTGTATCCCCGGCATTGGCAGAAAAGAAAGCAAAAGAGGAGGCTTAAAGGGTGAGCGAAGCAGAAAATCAAGAAGTCGCAGCAGAATCAGAAACTGCTATTGTCGAAGCTGGTCCGGCGGCTTCCTGGTTGCAAGAGAATGGTTTTGAGGTGGAATCCTTAGCAGCAGATCATCTAGGAACGGAGATGATTAAGCTCGCTCCTGAGTTGTTAATTCCTATTGCTACGGCACTATCTGCTAATGGGTTTAATTATCTGCAATGTCAGGGGGGTTATGACTGCGGCCCGGGGAAAGAGTTGGTCAGTTTTTATCATTTAATTAAAGTGAGCGATAATGCCGATCGCCCTCAAGAAGTCCGCCTGAAAGTGTTTTTACCCCGCGATCATCCCCGCCTGCCTTCGGTGTATTGGATTTGGAAAGCTGCTGATTGGCAAGAACGGGAAACTTACGATATGTATGGCATTGTTTTTGAGGGTCATCCGAATTTGAAACGGTTATTAATGCCGGAAGATTGGGTGGGCTGGCCGCTGCGGAAAGATTATATTTCGCCAGATTTTTACGAGTTACAAGACGCTTATTAGGTTAGGCGATCGCACTGTAATTTTTAGCTTTTTCGACTCCCACCCCGAAGCTGAGGGTGGGTCTTTTTTGGCATAATCCAAGATTTTTAGAATTAACATAAAACAATCCGCAAACCATCGGTAAAGAGGGTTTCAAGATTGTCAACGACTTTAAACTGGGATTCGAGTTCGGTAATGGCTAGCATATAACGAACAGAGGGTTTGAGATTAAAGAGATATAAATTACATTGATAATGTTGAGCGGCTTGGCGAATTGTGACTAAAGTAGTCAAACCAAAATGATCGATGTTTTGCACTTGAACGAGATCGATTGCCCAGTTTGAGTGAGGGGGAGCAGGAAATAAGCTAAACACTTTTTGTTGTAATAAAGAAGCTCCTTTAATATCTAAATCTCTTTGGGGGCGGAGAATAATATTCATGGCTTTTTGGGGATCGAGGCCAGGGGGTAAAAGGGCTAAAGAGGATGTTAAGAAAAGACTGGGTGTATTAATATTTTGGGTTTTGAAATCGGGATGTTGAATGAAATTATGAGCCATAGAAATTAGGGGGTACAAATTGGCAAAGGGTTATTAAGACGAGCGGATATGGCGGCGATCCAGTTCTACCCTCATCTTCAAAATTGCCGTGGGGCAGTCCGTATGAATTCTCGGAAATTGGGCGATCGCGTAGCTGCTAATCTGTAGATGCGTCTGTCTGCCCAGAAGTTTTGGGGTTTTGAGCTGGCTTTACTAAAAAGTAGCTTTAGGTCTGTAGCAACCGCCACAGTTACCGAATCAAAATTTCTATAAATCTAAACAATAATTATGTAACAAGGATTTAGTCCTTCAGGTAAACTACAAAGCATGACCAAAACACGATCAATACATCGAAATTAGCTGTGAATACCGATCGATTAGCCAATTCTTCAGAAATCTTGTTAAGTTTGTTAACGGCTTCATCCCTTGTTGGCATGGTTTTACTCGACGCTCTCGTGCAGAATACGCAAGAGTTAGGCCGAGCCAGCGAAGAAGTTTTCCGAGGCGATCGCCTGCCGATTTTGAACTTTCCCGAAACCGTCGATGTTGACAATCGTGTTTAAGCTAGTTATTTCCCGTTCAAGTCAGACCGAAACCGTCTTCCTCTTATCGCGAGAACAAGCCCTATGAGTTCGCTTCTCCAATCATCTGAACCCGAATTGGCCATCCCTTCAAGTTCGACGTTATTGCTGCGCCATCGCCTTAAGTTAGTTGAGGATTTGTGGAAATCAGTGTTGCGTTCCGAATGTGGTGAGGAGATGGTAACCCTCCTGCAACAATTGAGATCGTTATGTTCCCCGGAAGGTCAAACGACCAACGACTTACCGAATACCTCGGTATCAAAGTTAATCGAAGGGTTGGATTTAAACGCTGCCATTCGTGCCAGTCGTGCTTTCGCTTTGTATTTCCAACTGATTAATATTGTCGAGCAACATTACGAACAGCGCGATCGCCAATGGGCGCGGGGTTACGAAAAAAGTAAAAGCCATGCCGCGGCCAGCGCTAGTCCCACGACCAATCCAGAAACATCAGAACCAGATAGTACCAGTCCTCCCGGCATCGGCCAACTCGAAAAAAGCTGGCAAGACAGCCATGTTCGCAACCAACAATCCGGCACTTATCAATGGTTGTTTCCCTACTTGCGCGAGCAAAATATGCCGCCGCAAAAAATTCAACGCTTGCTTGATAGCCTTGACATTCGCTTAGTGTTTACAGCGCACCCGACAGAAATTGTGCGTCATACCATTCGTAAAAAGCAGCGACGTATTGCCCGGATTTTGCACCAACTCGACCAAGCAGAAGAAAAATATAACAGCTTGGGGTGGGATGCCTCTTGGGAAGCCGAAAGTGCCACCGAACAACTCACCGCCGAAATTCGGTTGTGGTGGCGAACTGATGAATTGCATCAATTCAAACCTGCTGTCATAGATGAAGTAGATTACACCCTCCACTACTTTGAAGAAGTATTGTTTGATGCCCTACCCCATTTGTCCGAACGCCTTAAACAAGGCATCAAAAGTGCGTTTCCTCGACTGAGACCGCCGAAAAACAACTTTTGTAAATTTGGGTCTTGGGTGGGGTCAGACCGAGATGGCAATCCTTCGGTGACTCCGGCTGTCACTTGGGAAACCGCTTGCTATCAACGCAGTATTGTGTTAGGCAAATATATCAAATCCGTGCAGGAATTGACGAGTTTATTGAGTTTGTCCCTGCACTGGAGTAACGTCTTACCCGAACTGCTCGACTCCCTCGAACAAGACCGAACGCATCTAGGGGAAGTTTATGATAAGTTGGCCATTCGCTATCGTCAAGAACCCTATCGTCTCAAGTTAGCTTATATCCAAAAGCGCTTGGAGAATACGCGCGATCGCAACCGCCTACTCGTCAATCCCGAACCCGGTCAGCGAGAACACCCCGAAGAAATCAACCTCAGAACCATCTACCAATCTGGGGAAGAATTTTTAGCAGAACTGCGCTTAATTCAGCGCAACCTCGCAGAAACAGGGTTAGATTGTCGCGACCTCGACCGCTTAATTGCCCAAGCAGAAATTTACGGCTTTCACCTGGCTCAGTTAGATATTCGCCAAGAATCTTTACGGCACTCAGACACCATTGAAGAAATTGCCGATTATCTGCAAATCTTACCCAAACCCTACAACGAACTTAGCGAAGCCGAACGCACCGAATGGTTAACCAAGGAACTCAAAACCCGCCGTCCCTTAATTCCGGCAGAAATGCCCTTCTCCGACAAAACCAAAGAAACCATCGAAACCTTCCGGATGTTGCGTCAAGTGCAGCAGGAATTTGGCAAAGAAACCTGCCAAACTTACATCATCAGCATGAGCAATCATGTGAGTGATGTTCTAGAAGTCCTACTCTTAGCCCAGGAAGCCGGCTTATACGACCCCGTAACCGGAGTCAGCATGATTGCCATCGTCCCGCTCTTTGAGACTGTAGACGACCTCAAACGCGCCCCCTCGGTAATGCGCGAGTTGTTTGAATTAGGGCTGTATCAAGCTTGTTTAGCTGGGGGTTACATCGCCCTAGAATCCCAAAATGCTGATACCAGCGAGCATCCCCATTCGCCCCTGCCCTATGCTCAACCGCTACAGGAAGTCATGTTGGGCTATTCCGACAGTAATAAAGATTCCGGCTTTTTAAGTAGTAACTGGGAAATTCACAAAGCCCAAAAAGCCCTGCAAAAAGTAGCCGAAGAATATGGGGTTGCTTTACGGATTTTCCACGGTCGCGGCGGTTCTGTCGGTCGCGGTGGCGGGCCTGCCTACGAAGCGATTTTAGCTCAACCCAATGCCACGATTAATGGGCGACTGAAGATTACCGAGCAAGGAGAAGTCTTGGCTTCTAAATACTCCCTGCCCGATTTAGCTCTGTATCACCTCGAAATGGCTTCAACCGCAGCAATTCAAGCGAGTTTACTGGGTAGTGGTTTTGATGATATTACGCCCTGGAACGAGATTATGGAGGAGTTAGCGGCGGTTTCCCGTCGTGCTTACCGGGCGTTTATTTACGAAGACCCGGATTTTATTGATTTCTTTATGTCGGTTACGCCGATTCCCGAAATTAGCCAACTCCAGATTAGTTCGCGACCCGCTCGTCGTAAGAAAGGCAAGAAAGACCTGAGTAGTTTACGGGCGATTCCTTGGGTATTTAGCTGGACGCAAAGCCGCTTTTTGGTGCCGTCTTGGTATGGTGTGGGTACGGCGTTGCAGGAGTTCTTACAACGAGAACCGGAGGAGAACTTGAAGTTGTTACGCTATTTTTACTTCAAGTGGCCGTTCTTTAAGATGGCAATTTCTAAAGTGGAGATGACTTTGGCTAAAGTGGATTTACAAATGGCTCACCACTATGTCAAGGAACTGTCTACTCCAGAAGACCAGGAACGTTTTGAGCGCTTATTTGACCGTATTGCCCAAGAATATCAACTGACACGAGATTTAGTTCTGACGATTAGCGGTCATAGCAAGTTGTTGGATGGCGACCCAGAGTTACAGCGTTCGGTGCAGTTGCGGAATGGCAATATTGTGCCGTTGGGTTTCCTCCAGGTGTCATTGCTGAAGCGGCTGCGGGAGTATACTCGTCAAGGTACGATGGGGACAATTCACTTCCGCTACAGCAAGGATGAGTTGCTGCGAGGGGCGTTGTTGACGATTAACGGTATTGCTGCGGGAATGCGGAATACGGGTTAACGGTTGATTTGAGAAAAGTGTCAGCGCGAACAGTCTTTCGGTGAAGGAAGGGCTGTTCGCTTTTTTTAGGGAATTAAGTTTAATAAAAAAAAGAGGGGGTTTCCCTCTTTCTCAATCAAGTCTAGTTTCGCGATGGAATTTAGGCTTCCGTTTCGCTGGCAGTTTCTTCAACGGCTTCTTCGGTTTCGGTAGGCTCTTCTACCGTATCAACGACTTCTTCTACTTCTTCTACTTCTTCGACGATTTCTTCGACGATTTCCTCAGTAGGTTCGATGCCTTGTTGTTCTTGGAGCATCTTCTGACGATAGCGCTCGGCCATTTCTTCGGCTTTCTCGAAGACTAATTCTTTGCTGCGGAGCATATCGCCGGGTTCGGGTTCGAGTTGTTTGGTGGATAGGGAGATACGACCGCGTTCGGCATCGAGGTCAATGATCATGACTTTCAATTCGTCATTGACGCTGAAGACACTGTGGGGGGTGTCGATGTGGTCGTGGGAAATTTCGGAGATGTGGAGTAAGCCACTGACTCCACCGATGTCGATGAATGCTCCGTAAGGCTTGATGCCGCGTACCATACCCGTGACCACTTCGCCGACTTGCAGGCCGTTCATCTTGCGTTCGACTAAGGCACGACGATGGCTGAGAACGAGGCGGTTGCGGTCTTCGTCTACTTCAAGGAATTTGAGGGGTAAGTCTTGACCGACGAGGTCTTCTTTGGCTTGACGGGTGCTGATGTGAGAACCGGGAATGAAGCCGCGTAAGCCTTCGATGCGGACTAAGGCACCGCCTCGGTTGGTGGCGAAGACGTTGGAGCGCACGGTTGCGTCTTCGGTTTGGAGTTGGCGGACTCGTTCCCAAGCTCGCAGGTATTCAATCCGGCGAATGGAGAGGGTGAGTTGTCCGTCTTCGTTTTCGTCAGTCAGAATGAAAAATTCCCGCGTTTCGTTGGCTTGTAAGACTTCGTTGGGGTCGTCAACGCGGTTGATTGACATTTCCTGAATCGGAATATAAGCGGCGGTTTTAGCACCAATGTCGATTAATGCGCCTCTTGGCTCCATGCTAAATACTGTTCCAGGCACGATATCGCCGGGACTGAAGTGGTAATCGTACTTGTCTAGTAGCGCAGCGAAGTCTTCGTGGCTAAAGCCTATATCTCGATTGTTAACGGTAATGTTCTGACTGACCATGTGTGTTGGATTTCCTAGTTAGTTGTCTCCGTGGTAAAGTTTGGGCAAATTTTTGATGATTTTACGAGGAAAGTCATAGGTTTTGCCTTGCACTCAACTTTGAGTCTGGTTTCCTGAAGGGATGGTTCAGGGGGTGTTTGCTACCTGGTGCTTTCCAGGGTTTGAGATCGAGCCGTTTGGTTTTGGACGGCTTGATTTGCCTTGGCGAAAATTGCGTTTTGCTCGCAAGCAATCCTTATCTTAACAAACTTGGGGTGCTACTTTTTTTCGTCATGGATATTGATGCCCTTTTCTACTTGGAGAATAAGATTGATTAGGGCATGAGCTTGAGGAAAGATTGCAAGGTGCTAAACTTTGAAAAATTCCTCTCGTTTTTTATGGAGTTGGATGCAGGCGCTTAACTTCGGCATTTTGGGGCAAAATGGAGAAGGTTAGGGGCGCAGCAATCCCTCATGATAATCGATTGTTGTTAGCTTAACACAATTTTTAAGGTGTTTTTGAGGCGATCGCGTTATGAGGAGACGATCGCGGTAGAACAAGTGGGCGATTCTTCGGCATACCAATCTGAGGTGGGAGAGGTGTTTAATTCAGACTGGTGAAGCTGATGTAAGGTTTGAATAAAGTCTTCTATCCCGGTAAATTGGCGATACACTGAGGCAAAGCGGACGTAAGCGACTTCGTTTTCTTGGCGCAGTTGTTGCAGCACTAATTCGCCGATGCGATCGCTCCTTACTTCCCGTCCGGCTTCTTGGTGTAGTTGGGCTTCGATATCATCTACCCAAGTTTCGAGTTGCTGGATTTCAATCCCTGTTTTTTCACAAGCTCTTGTCAGCCCTCGCAAGACCTTAGAACGGTCAAAAGACTCGCGCCGTCCACTGCGTTTAATCACGACAATGGGGACAAATTCGATGCGCTCGTAGGTGGTGAAGCGGTGTTGACAATTCAAGCATTCCCGCCGTCGCCGAATACTTTGCCCGGCTTCTGTGGAGCGCGATTCTAAGATGCGAGTTTTAGTGTGTTGGCAAGAAGGGCATTGCATGAAATTTGTCCCCGAAACACTTACAACCAACCCAGGAAAAAACCCCTAGAAGGAATTACTCAAAAATGAAATTTGAGTCGCGAACTCTTGAAAACCGTTGAGAAAGGTATCAAAAGAGCGCGACTCAGTGTTCTCTAGCTGTTGGGTTAAATCGCAGCAAAAACTACTTTTCGATGCGAGGCGGTTCGCGAAAGGCGATCGCGAAGAATAAAACCCCAACGGCACAAGCTAATACCAAAATGTAAGCAACACTTTCCATCTTGTTCTTTCCTAAGCTCTCTACTAACAGTTTATCAGTAAAATTCAAAAGCACTTGGCGATCGCGAAATATTCGATCGCCAAATACTGTTTTCACAAAGCGTTAAATCTCCAAGATTTAGGCTTTTTTGGCGCGGGTTGTCTTGTCACCTACTTTCTGGAACATACCCCATTCTACTTGTTCTTCTAAGTCGGCTTCGACACCAGCAAATACGTCGCGGAACAGCGTCCGAGAACCGTGCCAGATGTGACCGAAGAAGAATAACAAAGCGAAGGTGGCGTGGGCGAAAGTAAACCAACCGCGAGGACTGGTACGGAACACCCCGTCTGCCTGAGTGCTGGTTACGTCAAAATCAAAGGGTTCGCCCAATTGAGCTTTACGGGCAAACTGTTTGACGGTGGGGGCATCGGTGAAGGTTTCACCATCCAAAGACCCGCCATACATACTCACGGTTACGCCAGTCTGCTCGATACTGTATTTTGATTCTGCCCGACGGAAGGGAATATCAGCGCGGACAATGCCTTCAGAGTCGGTTAAAACGACGGGGAAGGTTTCAAAGAAGTTCGGCATCCGACGCACGGTTAATTCGCGGCCTTCTGCGTCTTTGAAAACGGGATGACCTTGCCAAGCGACTGCAATACCGTCGCCATCGATCATCGGTCCAACGCGGAATAAGCCGCCTTTAGCGGGGCTGTTCCCTACATAGTCGTAGAAGGCGAGTTTTTCGGGAATTTCTGCCCAAGCGTCGGATAAACTAGCGCCATCGGCGACACTGGCTTGAACGCGGCGTTCAATTTCTTGGGCGTAGTAGCCTTGATCCCACTGATAGCGGGTGGGGCCGAATAATTCGACTGGGGTGGCGGCGTTACCGTACCACATTGTTCCAGCGACAACGAAAGCGGCAAAGAATACCGCAGCAATACTGCTCGATAGTACGGTTTCGATATTCCCCATGCGTAGGGCGCGGTATAAGCGCTCTGGAGGACGCACGGTTAAGTGGAATAGCCCCGCAATAATCCCCACAACGCCAGCAGCAATGTGGTGGGCGACGATACCGCCGGGATTGAAGGGGTTAAAGCCTTCTGGCCCCCAAGCGGGGGCGACGGCTTCGACGTGGCCTGTAATCCCGTAGGGGTCAGATACCCACATTCCCGGCCCCCAGAGGCCAGTGAGGTGGAATGCACCAAAACCGAAGCAAAGTAAACCGGATAAGAACAGGTGAATCCCGAACATTTTCGGGAGGTCTAAGGCAGGGTCGCCAGTACGGGGGTCTCTGAATAGTTCTAAGTCCCAGAATACCCAGTGCCAGCAAGCGGCGAGGAATAGGAAGCCCGACAAAACGATGTGGGCAATTGCGACTCCTTCAAAAGACCAATAACCGGGATCGGTGTAGGGTTCGCCAGTGACGTTCCAACCGCCCCAAGACGAGGTGACTCCTAAGCGAGACATAAAGGGAAGGACGTACATCCCTTGTCGCCACATGGGGTTTAAAGTGGGGTCACTGGGGTCGAAAATGGCTAATTCGTATAAAGCCATTGAGCCTGCCCAACCCGCAACCAGGGCAGTGTGCATTAAGTGAACGGCTATCAGACGGCCTGGATCGTTCAGGACGACTGTGTGAACTCGATACCAAGGTAGTCCCATCGACTACGCTCCTCCTAATCAATCAAGAATTATTCTTTAACTTGGACGTTTGTTATTTGGTTCAGCGCTTGAATCTAAACTCGGCTAAATTGCCAACGATAATTTTAACCAAGTTTGAGGGATTGCCAGCGTGATGCCAAGTCTTCTGTCAAATGAAGTATTTAAAGAAGTGTAAACGATGGAGAGAGTTCTACGCAAGGGCGATCGCTTCAGAATTCCTGAAAAATTTAAGGACTCAAGGAATCTTTGAAGGCTAAAATTCAGCCAAAAATCAACTTATTTTGGCAATTGGTTGGCGATCGCATCAGCCCCGGACAAGCGTAACATGGCGTTTTCGGCAGTAATTAAGCGCTTCAGCACGACTTGACCGATAGTGCGCTGGCTGGCTTGAGCGTTCGGAGTCACTTCTATCATCAAGACGGCATCTTCCACTTGGTAGAGCCATAAGCTTTCTCCTTGTTCGACAATGGCAATATTCAGTCGCTGAATTTGAGGTTTACGTCGCCAAGAAATTTCGTCCCACAAACCGCCAAATTCCCAAACGCGGCCGACTGTCCAATCTTCGGGTAAAAAAAAGTATTTCACTTAACAACTTATAACGAATAACTCAAAAATGATTTTAATCGCGATCGCCCTCCTCGCTGTATTTGTCGCTTGGAATTTGGGGGCTAATGATGTGGCAAATTCTATGGGGACTTCGGTGGGGTCAAAGGCGCTGAGTTTGCGTCAAGCCTTAATCGTGGCGGGGGGTTTGGAGTTTTTGGGGGCGGTGTTATTTGGGCAAGCGGTGGCGGCAACTTTGGCAACGGAAATTACGAATCCTGAGTTGTTTCGCGATCGCCCTCAAACCTTGCTTTTAGGGATGATTGCGGTATTATTAGCGGCGGGGATTTGGCTGCAAATTGCGACTCGGTTGGGTTTGCCTGTGGCTTCGTCTCATGCGGTGGTGGGGGCAATTGCGGGGTTTAGCGGTTTGGCGGCGGGGATCGACGCGATCGCTTGGGGTAAAATTGGTCAAATCGCGATCGCTTGGATTTTGACTCCCCTGATTAGTGGGATTGTCGCGGCAGTTTTTTACGGTGTAGTTAGGCGCTGGATTTTGCAGCAGCCTCAGCCGTTGTTGCAATTGCAAGAGTGGATTCCCTGGCTGAGTGTGATTTTGTTGGGGGTTTTTGGGGCGATTGTTTTGCCGGAGTTGGTGACAAAAGCGCCTTATCTGGATTTGCCGTCTCATACCCTATCTTTAGCGATCGGGGGTGGGGGTGCAGTGGGTTTGACTTTGTTTAGCTGGCAGCGTCTACAACGAGCGCAGCAGCCTGAAATTACTCCGCCGGGACAGAAAAAGCATTTTTCGCTTTTAGAAGGGCAATTAGCTCGTTTTCAGGTGTTGAGTGCTTGTTTTGTGGCGTTTGCTCACGGTTCAAATGATGTGGGGAATGCGATCGCGCCTTTAGCCGCCGTGGTGTATATTCTCAGTACCAACACTGTCCCTTTAGAACCGTTTGCCATTCCTCTGTGGATTATGCTCGTGGGTGGTGTCGGAATTGTCCTAGGCTTGGGGATTCAAGGCAAGAATGTGATTACGACAATTGGGGAAGATATTATTCCTCTACAGCCCAGTAGCGGTTTTTGCGCGGAGTTAGCCACAGCAGCCACAATTTTAGTTGCGTCGCGGTTGGGTTTCCCGGTTTCGACTTCTCACGCTTTAGTTGGGGCTGTGGTGGGGATTGGTTTACTGCAAAGTCGCGAGAATGTCCGTTTCGGCACGTTGAAGTCGGTTATCCTGGCTTGGGCGGTAACTTTGCCCATTGCTGCTATGATTAGCGCGATCGCGTTTACGGTTTTGCAGCTTGTATTTTGAGCCGATTTGCCCTCCCAAACTTAACTACTGACCAAAGAAAAATACACTTTTCTTCAAAACCAGTTGACAAAGCCGCCTAAACTTCGTTAAGTAAGACTGCGACCAACTTCAGCCAGCGCGGTCAAACCGGAGACGAGGACACAAAAGCGATTATGGGGACACAGGACAATCAACCGGATCGAACTAATGCTAATGAAACAGCAACACCTCAACAAAATTTGCAAGCGATTAATGCCCAATTAGAATACCTGAAAAACCAGGTCTTGCGACAGTTAAATCAAGATATTAACCAGCTAGAAACGCGGAAAAATCGCTTGTTACAAGAAACGGAACAATTGGAGTTTCGTCGTCAGCAGCAAGAGCAGCAGCAACAGGATTTAGTTCAACAAATTGCCCCGGCTTTGGCACAACAATTACATTATTTACTGCAACAGCAACTCAATTCGGGTTCGGCTTATCCGACAACTTACTCGGTTGAGCAAATCAACGATTACAGTGAAAATGCGAATCGGGCGATCGCGTCTTTGGATACGACCCTCAGAACTACTTTTAGAACTCTACAACAAGACCTTAGTAGTTATCAAAGTTCTTTGTCTCAACAGTTGGGGCAAATGTACAGCCTCGAACAGCAGGGAACGGCGATTTTGGATGCTTTGGTAACGCGACTCAAAGCTGAACTTGAAGCCAAAATGGCCGAACCTGTCTCGGTGACTCCTCCTCCTCCAGCGATTCCCGCAGCGCCCTCACCGCGACCCGTACAAAATGCCGTCCCAGCCGCCGTAGAAGCGCCACCCACCCCTCCGCCAGCACCCTCAGCCCCAAAACCGCAGAAAAAGCGTCCGCAGCCGTCTCAGGTGAAGCTGGGCTTTATTATGATTCTGCTTTATTCTCTGACTTTATCCCTGCAAAATGTGGTGACGCGGGTTATTGTCAAACCCGAACCTTCGGATATTTTTGGGGGTATTTTACGGTTGGGGAGTTATATTGCACCGAGTTTTGGTAATGCGGTTTTATTACTGATGCTGCGAATGATTTTTGTGGTTGTGGTGATGTCTGTCCTAGCAGGGTTTTTGTATCCCAATACTTGGCAAGATATTAAGCAGTTTGTTCAGTCTAAAAATACAGGTTTGTGGCTAAAGGTAGTCGGGAGTGGCTTCTTTTTGTTTCTCTCTCAAGTTTTAATTTACATTGCTTTCGGGCTACTTTCTGCTGGGGTTGCGATTACGATTTTCTTTATCTTTCCGATTGTTACGGTGTTGTTGTCGTGGCTGATTTTTGGTGAAAAACCGAGTTTGATTCGCAGTGCTGCCACGGGGGTTGTGTTTCTGGGGGTGGCGATTATTGCTTTGTTTGGGGGAGGTAGTCAAGTGGGCAATATTTCTCTACCGGGGATTGCGATCGCGGCGGCTTCTGGGATAACTTTTGCTTTGTATGTATTGTTGATTCAAGCTGGGGCTAAAGTGATTCACCCGATTCCTTTGAGTGCGATTAATTTTGCGACAATTTTGCTGTTTTCAATTCTCAGCTTTTTAATGCCTTTTACTCAAAGTTCGGTATCCATTAATCCCGATCTGAAAATTGAGATTGTGATGTGTGGTTTGGTGTTGGGAGGGATTAGTTTATTTAGCTATTTGGTGAATAATATTGGCATTAGTTTGATTGGGGCAGCACGGGCTTCTATTTTTGGCGCGACGGGGCCTGTTTTTACGGCGTTGTTGACGTTTTTGATTGTGGGGGAAGCCCTCAGTTTTCCCGAAGTTTTGGGGATGTTGATTGTGACGGTGGGGGTGGCTGCGGTGAGTGCCGAACGGTTGTTGAAAAAGCCCCAATCTCAAGTACAAAAGCGTTAGTTTTTCCCGATTTGTTAATTTCTTGGAGTCTGCGAAAGCCAACTTTATTAGATTAGCCCTAGATTTTTAATCTGCGGGCGGATTAGTGGCACAGACGGTATATCGGGCGCTGGATTTGGTATGAATTAATGGCAAAATTTTTGTTGGGGGAAAGGGCTAGACTTCAGCTTTTTTTCGTGATATAGTCTATATCATAATGGAAATCTGTGCAAAAATAAAAATTTTGTCACTATTCCCATTATAAAGAAAATGATATCAAAAAAACCGCGATCGCGCAACCCCCTTTTTCACAAAATTTTGCCTCATAAATCGCTACAATAAAAACCCGTTAAAACTCAAGCAATTCTCAACAGCAAACTAAAAACTCTATGGCTGCCAAAATACCCGTCACCGTCATTACCGGCTTCCTAGGGGCAGGTAAAACCACCCTGATTCGTCACCTCCTCACCCAAAATAACAATCGTAAAATCGCCGTCCTCGTCAACGAATTTGGCGAAGTGGGCATTGATGGCGAAATCCTCAAAAGCTGTCAAGTTTGCGACGAAGACGAAGCCGAAACCAATATTGTCGAACTTAGCAACGGCTGCCTCTGTTGCACCGTCCAAGAGGAATTTTACCCGACGATGCAGCAACTTTTAGAAAGAAAATCCCGCCTCGATTCCATTGTGATTGAAACTTCCGGTTTAGCCCTCCCTAAACCCCTCGTTAAAGCCTTTCGTTGGCACGATATTCGCAATCATGCCACCGTCGATAGTGTCATTACTATTGTGGATGCCCAAGCCCTAGCTGCCGGAACTTTAGTTGGCGATATAGAAGCCGTCGAAGCCCAAAGAAAAGCCGACCCCAACCTCGATCACGAAACGCCAATCGAGGAATTATTTGAAGATCAACTCGCTTGTGCCGACTTAATTTTACTCACCAAGATTGACTTACTGGACGCTGAAACTCTCCAAAAAGTACAAACCTGGTTGCAGCAAGAAATTCGCCCGGAAGTCAAAATTATTCCTTGTCAAACTGATACCATTAATCCTGAAATTCTCCTGGGATTTAATGCCGCCGTTGAAGAAGACCTAGCCAATCGTCCCAGTCATCACGACACCGAAGAAGACCACGAACACGACGACGAAATCAACTCCATTGAGTGGAATTGCGATCGCGAATTTGAAGCCAAACCCCTGATTAACCAGCTTAAACAATTAGTCGCCACCAGAGAAATATATCGCATTAAAGGCTTTGTTGCCGTCCCCAACAAATCCATGAGATTAGTATTACAAGGAGTAGGCGATCGCTTTGACACCTTTTTCGATCGTCCCTGGCAACCCCAAGAAGCCCGAAAAACTCGCTTAGTCTTCATTGGTCGTAATCTCAAAAAAGCCGATATCGAAGCCGCTTTAATTTGAGGCAATAGGTAGTGCCGTGACACAGTTAAAAGTGTAGATTAAGTAGGGTGTCGTTAGCGAAGCGTAACGCACCAAACACAAGCATTTTAGCCTTTTCAGCTTAAGGTATGTCACGCCAGAAGTAGTAAAAACTAGCTCATCTCACCAGCAAACTGCTACCCAACTCAAAACAATCTTAAGAGAACCCCGGTTATTTGAAGAAATCGGGGTTCTAAAGCATTAAAAATATTAACTTCTGTAACTTTAACTTAATTTTTCTTAAAAAATAGCAACCCCAAACGAGCAAATTCAAAAACTGCGGTATCAGTAAAAATATAAGACCCTTTGTAATATTTTACGCCGATAAACATTAATACACCTTTTGAAATTCGGCTATATATCGTAAAAAAAAGCAAAATAAATGAATATCCGCAAGTTGCTCGGCAATTTGACCAAGAGATTTTGGAAAATCCCAAAAATACAGCGTTTTTGCATCTTTCTCTTTACCTCCCTTACCATTACTTTCCTATGGGTTGTTCCCGCCTTCACCCAACAACCCGTCACCATTCGCGTCATGATTCAAACCCTAGAAGGGACGCAATGGAACTCCATCGTAGAAGGATTCAACGACTCCCAAAACAACATTCGCCTGCAAATCGTTAAAGGCCCTAACGACACCAACCTCGTCGAAGACCTTTACACCTCAGCCTTTCTCCTCGGTGATGCCCCCTATGATCTCGCCTACATGGATATTGTCTGGGTTCCCAAATTTGCGGCGGCAGGTTGGTTGCAACCCCTGGATAAATTTGTTGCAGCCAGCCAAGTTGACTTATCCGAGTTTCTTGACGGCGACATCAACGGCGGAACTTACGACGGTAACTTATACCGAATGCCCTTTCGTTCCGACGGCGGGATGTTGTATTATCGCACCGATTTACTCGAACAAGGCGGCTATGAACCCCCAGAAACTTTCGCCGAGTTAATGCAAATATCCCAAGACTTGCAGAACCAAGGTATTGCGGATTGGGGCTATGTTTGGCAAGGCAAACAGTACGAAGGCATGGCGGCGATGTTCGTCGAAATCCTGGCTGGACATGGGGCATATTGGATTGACCCAGACAGCCGTGAAGTGGGCTTAGACCACCCGGAAGCCATTGCTGCGGCAGAATTTCTCTACCAAACGATTCAAGACGGTATTTCGCCGCCTGGGGTGACGACTTACGCCGAGGAGGAAACCCGCCGCTTATTTCAAAACACCAATACGGTCTTTTTACGCAATTGGCCTTATGTCTATCCCCTTGCCCAAGACTCCGAAATTAGCAATCAGTTTGCGATTAAACCGATGGTACACAGCCCTCAAGATGATAGCGGGGCTTGTCAAGGCGGTTGGGGTTTAGGCATGGTTGCAACCACCTCTCACCCCGACGAAGCGTGGGAAGTGATGCAATATTTCAGTCAACCGGATGTACAACGGCAGTTTTTCCTGGAAACGGGTTATGTTCCTGCCCGGAAATCGTTGTTTACGGACTCGGAATTGGTCGCTAAATATTCCCATTATCCCGACTTACTGAATGTGGTGGAAAATTCGGCGTTGCGTCCTCCGATTGCCCAGTATGCCCAGGCTTCGGATATTCTGCAACGTTATCTCAGCGCGGTAATTACTGGGGATATGACTCCTGAAGCGGCGATGACTGCCGCAGCAAGGGAGACTCGGAGTGTTTTGGGAAGCTAGTCTTCAGTAATCAGTAATCAGTAATCAGTAATCAGTAATCAGTAATCAGTTTTTGGGCAGTCGGCAATCGGCAATCGGCAATCGGGGGGAGTAGGCAGTGGGCAGTGGGCAGTAGGGGGAGGAAATTACCAATTACCAATTACCAATTACCAATTAAGGGAAAACGGTACAAACAACCAATAACCAACAACCAACAACTAATAACAAACAACCAATAACAAATGACACAAGATGCAATTCGACAGCGAGAAAGACGCATTGGTTGGTGGTTGATTACACCGGCTTTACTCGTTTTATTATTAGTCTTTGCTTATCCGATTGGACGGGCATTTTGGCTGAGTTTATTTGAACAAAATTTAGGGACGGAACTCACTGCTGAGTTTAATGGTTTGGGTAACTATGCTCGCTTGTTTGGAGATGGGCGATTTTGGCGGAGTTTGTGGAATACCAGCATATTTACCGTTGTTAGTATTGTACTGGAATTAGTCTTAGGGATGGCGATCGCCCTCATCCTGGATAAAAGTTTTCGGGGACGGGGTTTAGTCAGGACGGCGGCTTTGATTCCCTGGGCATTACCCACGGCAGTAATGGGTTTGGCTTGGGCTTGGATTTTTAACGACCAATTCGGGGTGGTGAATGATATCCTGGGTCGCATTGGACTCATCAGCGAACCGATTACTTGGCTAGGTGACCCTTTTCGGGCGATGTTAGCCTTAATTATTGCTGACGTTTGGAAAACTACGCCTTTTATCGCCATTATCTTCTTAGCGGGGTTACAATCCATTTCTTCGGATTTGTACGAAGCCCACTCCATTGACGGGGCAAATCCGGTACAAAGCTTTTTCCAGATTACTTTACCCCTCCTTGCCCCCCAAATTCTGATTGCCTTACTTTTCCGTTTTGCCCAGTCTTTCGGGATTTTCGATTTAGTACAAGTGATGACGGGAGGTGGCCCGGCGGGTGCTACGGAAATGGTATCAATTTACATTTATGCAACGGTACGCCGCTACCTGGATTTTGGCTATGGGGCAGCGTTGGTGGTGGTGACGTTTTTACTACTAATTATTGCTGTAGCGATTGTGGGGTATTTGTTGTCTAAAACTCGCATTAATGTGACGGGGGGGAATTAGGCAGTGGGCAGTGGGCAGTGGGCAGTGGGCAGTAGGCATTGGTTTTTGGGCAGTGGGCAATCGGCTCCTCGGCAATCGGGGGGGAGTGGGATTTATGCCCCTCCAAAGATGTCAGAAACTTTGGCTCTTTGGGGTTACTCTAAAATAGGCTCAACGCTAGACTATATTAGGGTTTCAGCCTAAAAAAGTAAATTTAACGTTTGAAAGAGAGTAATCAGTTATTAGTGACCATTTAGCAATTGAATTTTGTCGAGAAACGAAACTAATAACCAATAACTAATAACCAATAACCAATAACTAACAACTAATAACAAAAAAATGGCGATCGCGCAACAACAAACAACAGAAAATAAATCAGACATTGACTGGGGTCAAATTGGCGTTTGGGTAGGGGTAATTCTGATTCTCCTATTTTGTCTTGCCCCGGTTGTATGGCAATTGCTGACTTCGTTTAAGACTAATGATGCGATTTCGGCGATTCCTAATATTTACTTTCCGACTCCTAACGAACTAACAACTAGCCATTACACAAATTTGGGCTGGAGTTTTTGGCGTTATGTATTTAATAGTGCCTTGGTTTCTGTCGTCTCGACAATTATTTGTTTGGCCATTGGTGCGCCAGCCGCTTACACTTTAGCAAGGTTAAAGTTGCCAGGACAAAATATTATTTTGGCTTGCGTTTTGATTGTAAGCTTATTTCCTTATGTTTTGCTATTTCTGGGATTACTGGAAATTGTCAAAGCTTTGCATTTAGGAAATAACTATATTGCTCTGATTGTGCCTTATACGGCGATTAATTTACCCTTGACCATTTTAGTCTTACGCAGCTTCTTCCAACAATTACCCAAAGACTTAGAAGACTCGGCCAAAGTAGACGGTTATAATACAGTACAAATGCTGCTACAAATTGTCTTACCGATGACGATTCCGGCATTAGTGACGACGGGCATTTTAACCTTGATTTTCGCTTGGAATGAGTTTATCTTCGCTCTGACTTTTATTACAGAAGAAGATATGCTGACAATTCCTGTTGCTGTGGCTAGGATTGGGGGGGCTTCGGCTTTTGAAATCCCTTACGGGCCGATTGCGGCTGCTACAGTTATTGGCACATTTCCCTTAGTTATTCTGGTGTTATTCTTCCAGCGTCGGATTGTCCAAGGGATTACGGCTGGGGCAGTTAAGGGGTAGTTTCAGTAATCAGCGATTACGGGGCAGTAGTGCCGTGTCAAGCCTTAAATGTAACCTTAAGAAAACGCTCGAAACCCTGATAACGTAAGCAATAGAGCGAAAAAGCTATTCCACTATTTTAAGCTTGACACGGCAGTAGGGATTGGGCAGTGGGCAGTAGTTTTGGGCAGTCGGCAGTCGGCAATCGGCAATCGGGGGGGAGTGGGAATTTCAGTTAACAGCTACTAAGGGGCAGTAGTTTTGGGCAGTAGGGATTGGGGGGAGGAAATTACCAATTACCAATTACCAATTAAGGGATTTAGGGATTTAGGGAAAACGGTACAAACAACCAACAACCAACAACCAATAACCAATAACCAATAACCAACAACCAATAACCAACAACCAACAACAAACAACCAACAACAAACAACCAATAACTAAATAAATATGGCTACTCTGAGTTTAGAAAATTTACGCAAACAATTTGCTCCTGATGTTGTTCCGGTTAAAGATATTACTTTGACGGTAAAAGATGGCGAGTTTTTGACATTATTAGGGCCGTCCGGTTGCGGTAAATCTACCTTACTGCGCTTAATTGCTGGACTGGAAACCCCAACCAAAGGGACGGTAAAAGTCGGGGAGAAAAACTTAAATAAAGTCCCCCCTGGCGATCGCGACATGGCTATGGTATTCCAGAGTTATGCGTTGTATCCTCACATGACGGTTGCCGAAAATATCGGGGCTTCTCTCAAACTCCGCAAAACCCCCAAAGACGAGATTAAACGCCGGGTTGGGGAAGTTGCTCACCGTTTGGGAATTGAGCATTTACTGAATCGCAAACCGGGGCAATTATCCGGGGGACAAAGGCAACGGGTGGCATTAGCAAGGGCATTAGTCCGCAATCCTGATGTATTCTTGTTAGATGAGCCTTTGAGTAACTTAGATGCCCTTTTACGGGAACAAGTCCGGGCAGATTTAAAGCAACTTTTTCGCAGTCAAAATAAGCCCGTTGTTTACGTTACTCACGACCAAACCGAAGCCATGACTTTATCGAGCAAAGTGGCGGTTTTGAAAGATGGGATTGTGCAGCAATTGGATTCCCCCGACCGTATCTATACCCAGCCTTCTAATCAGTTTGTGGCAGGATTTGTTGGCAGTCCCCAGATGAATTTAATTACTTTACGTTGTGAAGATAATCATGCAATTGTGGGAAATTTTAAACTCAAGTTACCGAATTTGACCCGCAATCCTGATAAAGTAGTAATGGGAATTCGCCCGGAAGATTTAGCAGTTGCTTCTCCCGAAGATGCCCAAACTGTTCAAGGCAAAGTGTTTCTTTCCGAACAATTGGGTCGCGAAGAATTAATTAGTCTGAATGTGGACGGCTCAGAAGATATTGTATTGCGGTCTTTAGTGCCTTCAGACCATGATTGGGAGGGAGATGCAATTACACTAATAATTCCCCCCCATAAAACCCATTGGTTTGATATTGAAACGGGAGAGCGTCTCAATCGCGAAGATTATTCTCCTGCGTCTAATTCTGTCCCTGCAACGGCAGAAAATAGGGCAGAATAGTCTTGGTCTGCGAGTCCTAAGTTGAGGGTTTTTTCTACTACAGCTTTGACTCCCTGAACTAAGTTTAAGTCGAGTCCCAGGGATTCAGCTTCTTGGATGAACAAATTAATATCTTTGAGTAGGTGTTTACTGGGGAAGTTGGGGTTGCTAAAATCGCGATCGCGCATCCTAGCCAATTTCTTATCAAAGGTAGGGGCATACAAAGCACTTTCTCGTAAAACGTCCATAAATTGCTCAATATCTACCCCTTCTCGCTCAATCATCCCTAAACTGCTCGCAAATGCCGTGGTTAGCGAGCCAATAAGCTGATTCATTGCTAATTTCATCGCGGCTGCTGTCCCGACTTCCCCGATATACAGAGGGTTTTCACCAAAGTTTTTAAGGACTTCTACCCACTGCTCAAATTGCTCTGGAGTTGACCCTACCATAATCTGCAATGTCCCGCTTTTCACTTGGGGAATACTGCCTAATACTGGGGCTTCGAGGTATTCTGCAACTATTTCGTCTTTAAGGGCTTTGCTTTCCTGGGGTGCAATCGTCCCCATTTGGATAATTGTCTTCCCGACCATAAGCTGCTTGCTCGTCTCAGAATCGAGCAGGACGCTGCGAATCGCTGAAATGTCGCTCAACATCAAAATGCTACATTCAGAGGCTTGGAGGGCGGCTGTAGGGTCTGTGGTGGTATTTATGCCCTTGCCTTCGAGAGGTTTCAGCTTTTCTGGGGTGCGATTGTAAGCGGTGACTTCATAACCATTCTCCGCTAATTTTAAGGCCATGGGTGCGCCCATTAAACCCATTCCCAATACGCTAATTTTCAAGGCGATCGCTCCTGCTTGTTTTTCTATTCGCGATCGATCTCACCATAAATTTAGCATTATACACACCTACTCAGAGAAAGATTTTCTGCTTTTAGGTAAGCTAAAGAATCTCAAGATTATGACTTTAGCTGAGATTGAGGTTGTTGTTGAGTGGTACAGTGAATCCCTCCACCTCCAGTTGCGATCGCGTCAATATTTAACTGGATAATATCTCGTTGGGGATACAAATCTTGTAACACTCCTTTAGCTTTACTATCTGCGACGCGATCGCCAAACTCTGGCACAAGAACTGCCCCATTAATAACATAAAAATTGATATACCCGGCAGCAAATTCATCTGTATCAGAGGTGGGACGAATAGTTTGGGGATTTTCGATAACAATCACTTCTAATTCATTGCCATCTGCATCGGTTTCAGAACTTAGTATTTCTAGGTTTTCTTTTGTTATTTCATAATCAAGAAGATTGGCATCAGTTTCGTCCGCAGCCACGACAACTCCGGGGCTAACAAAACGGGCATAAAAGTCCACATGAGCATCAGTAATATCTGCACCGCGAACACCGGGTAGCCAAATAATTTTACGCAAACCTAAAAGGGCTTTAAGTTGGGCTTCGCACTCCGCTTTACTCACTCCAGGATTGCGATTGGGATTGAGAACGCTGCTTTCAGTAATTATGGCTGTTCCGCGTCCATCAACTTCAATTCCTCCTCCTTCTAATACTAAAGAAGTTGAGAGAGTTTGACAGCCCACGCGATCGATAACAAATTGAGCAACTTCAGCATCTCGATCGTATTCTTGCTTTTCTCCCCAACCATTAAAATTGAAATCAACTCCCCCCAAAGTTGCGTCGCTATTTTTAACAAATACAGGGCCAGTATCGCGCAGCCAAAAGTCATCTAAAGGACAGGTAATTAAGTTAACGGATGAGCCACATTTACGGGCTGCAAGATCGTAATCTGCTTCCCGAACTAACATAGATACAGGTTCGTATTCGGCAATTGTTGTGGCGATCGCGGCTAAGTTATCTTGAACAATGGGTAGTAGTCTGCGTCCCCAAATTGCGCGACTTGCACCAAAAGCCATCCAGGTACGTTCGTGGGTTTCTGATTCATCGGGCATTTGCCATGGAGAAGGGGTAGCCATCATTTCTGTTTGATTCGATGCTCCACAACTTGCAAGTATCTGGTTAGCTACAATTGAACCCGTACAAGCTGCCGCAAATTGAATCAAAGATCGTCGTTTCATGGTAACTTCCTCAAGCCTTAAGCTTGTATGGTGTGGTTAGTTAAGAGGAGAAGCACCTATTATTATTTCTTAGCGTCAGGAAGTGACGTTTTAGCCTGGGTCGACGATGTAAGACCAAAGCTGGAAACAAACCCGACTTTAGGCAATTGTCATTGAAGCTCCGAAGCCCAACGCCAAAGTAAAGCGTTGGCGTTGGGTACTTCACACAGAGCGTTGACACTTTCTCCTGTTACATAACAAGTGTTATGGGAGGCATAACACTTGTTATGTTGCCAATTCCTCATACTGCGACTAAATAATCAATATTTTCCTGCACTATCAGGACGCATCAGCGACTATAGCCGTAACAGTTACGTCAAATTCTTCCTCAAAAACGTCCTTTTTGTAAGCGAGATTCCAGATTTCTAAGGCACAGTCGTCTTTATCGAAAGTTGGGATTAAAACCAAAGTCAACTCGCGGTTTTCCTCATCATAGTCGCATTCTACCCCTTGGACTCCGCCAATTTGCCGACGGTCGAGGGCGACAGCGAGGCGTAATATGGCGCTGGTTTCGCTGACAATGTGGCGTTGGTTTTTGGTGAGGTTGTTGTAGTTTTCGTGTTTTTTCTTGGGTTTGCTTTTGCGGTGATAGCGAGCAATATTGGCGATGAGTTCGATTTCGGTTTCGGAAAAACCGAGTAATTCGGCATTGCGAATCAGGTAATAGGAGTGTTTGTGGTGGGAGGAATGGGAGATGAATAAGCCGCTATTGTGGAGCATTCCGGCTGCACCGAGGATTTCCCGTTCATAATCGCCCCATTCGTGCAGTTTTCCTTGTAATTGGTCGAAAATACTGAGGGAAAAGCGAGCAACGCGATCGCTATATTCCATGTTAACTTTGTATTTACGGGCGATCTTGATAATGCTGCGTTGACGGACTTCTCCTTGATATTGCAAGCGGTCTTCAATCAAGTTGTGAGTCAACATCCAGTCTACGATTGCACCTTCACGCAACGCTCGTTCGCAAACCATTAAGCTTTTGAGGTCGAGCATTTGCATGGTTTCGAGGAGAATAATTGCCCCAGGGACAATAATTTCGGCTCGTCTACTGTCCATTCCTGGCACGTCAGCCCGTTCTTTGTAGTCGAGGTCGGCCAAGTCATCGATGAGCTTTTCCAGGTCTTCCCGGCTAAATTCGTAGCCTTGTAGGGGATTGGGTTCGCTACCTTGGTGAGCTAAAGCGTGGATGGTGGCAATAGTTTTGATTGTACCTGATGTCCCTATTAAGTTTAAGCGATCGCTGGCTTTGAGAGTCGAACGCAATTCCTCCACGGGACGCTCTAACATACCGCGCACATAAGCTTGTAGAATATTTAATTCGCTTTTGTTAATTGGGTCTGTGGTGACAAATTCTTGGGTGAGACGGACAGCCCCAACTTTGGTACTGCTGAGGAAACGAGGGCGATCGCAATCGGCTAAAATAATCTCGGTTGAACCTCCCCCAATATCAATAATGACATGGGGTTGGTTCTGGAAGTCCATGCAGGACAAAACTCCCAGATAAATGCGTCTCGCTTCTTCTTGACCGGAAATGAGGTTAACGGCAATACCCGCTTCTGATTCAATTTGCTGCAAAAAGGCTTGACCATTGGGGGCTTCGCGCATCGCACTGGTGGCTACAGCGACGATTTCTTCGACTTGGAAACTCACGGCTAAATCGTGACAGCGTTGCAAAGATGCCAAAGCTCGTTCCATCGCTTCGGGAGTTAAGTTTTTGGTTTTGGGGTCGCGATCGCCCAAACGTACTGTATCCTTTTCTTTAGCAATAATCGAAAAGGCTGGCAATGTCGGTTCAATTCGCACCACAACCATGTGAATTGAGTTTGTCCCGATATCAATTGCTGCGAGATTAAACGCTTCTTGAGTTTGAGAATAAGCGCTATCTACTTTTCGCTCAAAAACCGAGTCAACCATACTATTTTAAAAATTACTTCCACTAGCCACAAAACAAACGACGCATCTACGAGATGCCATTGCAACCCCTGTTTTTAATCTTTATTGTTGGGATTTTCATTTAATGCTGTTTTGAGATTAATACGCTTTCGTCGTTCTATCAATACTTAAAATTCCCTCCCCCGATAGACCCTTTAAAGCAGCAAAATAAAGCAAAATTTAAGCATAAAAACCAAAAAAATCAGCAAATATGATTCCTTCTTGGCTCGTTATCGGCGGTGTCGCGCTCATCGTCGCGGGGGCGGGTAGCTCCATCACTCCTAATTTACAATGGTTTAACCGTCAGCGCCGCCCGTCTTGGTTAACTTTTGAAAAGTTTATTCCGGTTATCTGGACAGTGGTTTTGATTTGCGGGGCTTGGTCGGCGTATTTGGTTTGGCAAGAACAACCGGGTAATTGGTTTTTGATGGCGTTTTATCTGATTGTTGAAATTGCGATTATTGCTTATACACCAGTGATGTGTGCTTTTCGGAGTTTGATGTTGGGTACAATTATTGGTGCAACGGGGACTTTATTAGGCGCAATTTTGGCTGTATTAGTTTGGCCAATTTCTCTGTGGGCTTTTGTTTTGTTATTGCCTTATTTATTGTGGAGTCCGATTGGCACTTATGTCACTTGGCGGATGGCACAATTGAATCCGGGGGATGCTTAAATTTTGTTATTGGTTGTTAGTTGTTGGTTGTTGGTTGTTAGTTGTTAGTTGTTAGTTGTTAGTTATTGGTTGTTGATGATTAAGCTTCGCCGAATACAGCTTACATAACATTTGTTATGAAAACTAACTTCCTCCCCACTCTCCCCAACTGATGAGGCGATGACTGACGACGGACAACTGAAAATCTCCCTCCAAAACTGATAACTGATAACTGATTACTGATTACTGAAAAGATGACTATTATTGATGTTGCTAACCTGAGCAAAACTTATAATGTTGCCGTAAAACAAGCCGGATTAAAAGGCACATTAAACCATTTTTTCCGTCGCCAATATCGTCAAATTCATGCCGTTAAAGATGTCTCATTTCAAATTCAAAAAGGCGAAGTTGTAGGCTTTCTTGGGCCTAATGGTGCAGGCAAAACTACGACGTTGAAAATGTTAACGGGATTGGTGCATCCGTCGGGGGGAAAAGTACGAATTGCGGGTTATGTCCCTTTTCGCCGTCAGGGAGCATTTTTAGAGAAAATGAGCCTGGTTATGGGACAAAAGCAACAATTACTTTGGGATTTGCCAGCTTTGGACTCGTTACGGATTAATGCGGCAATTTACAAGATACGCGATCGCGTCTTCGAGCAGCGTTTGACAGAACTCACAGAAATGCTACAGTTAGAGGATAAACTGACCCAACCCGTGCGTAAATTATCCCTGGGGGAGCGCATGAAGGCGGAATTGCTTGCTGCGCTGTTACATCAGCCAGAAGTATTGTTTCTCGATGAGCCGACTTTGGGCTTGGATGTGAACGCTCAAGGAGCAGTACGCGAGTTTTTGCGAGCATACAATCAACGCTACCAAGCGACGATTTTGCTGACCAGTCACTACATGGCAGATATTACCGCGTTGTGCGATCGCGTCCTCCTGATTCACCAAGGCTCGTTGATTTATGACGACCGCTTAGACCGTTTATTTGAACGCTTTGCCCCCTATCGAGAGGTTAAAGTAGAGTTAGAAAAAGCGTTTCCGACAGAGAAATTAAAAGAATATGGCGAAATTGAAAACATCGCGGGTCAATCCGTCCGCTTTTTAGTCAAACGAGCCGATTTAACGCAACAAGTCGCTCGTATTTTAGCCCAACTCCCCGTCAGCGATCTCAGTGTCAGCGATCCCCCGATTGAAGAAGTCATTGGTCGCGTTTTTAGCACCGGACAAGCCTAATTGCAAATCGAGTTACAATCAAAAGCACACAGTTCCTCACTGAAACCCTCGTAATGCGATCGCCTCAAATCAACTCTTTTCAATTCGATTCTATTGACGCAGCCCTAGCAGATTTCAAAGTAGGTAAACCCATTGTCGTGGTAGATGACGAAAACCGCGAAAATGAAGGAGATTTAATCTGTGCTGCGCAATTTGCCACCCCCGATGCTATTAATTTTATGGCTGTCGAAGCTAGGGGGTTAATTTGTCTAGCCATGACGGGAGAGCGTCTAGATCAGCTAGATTTGCCCCTCATGGTCACGAAAAACACCGATCCGAATCAAACAGCCTTTACCGTTAGTATCGACGCTGCACCCCATTTAGGGGTCACTACAGGCATTTCAGCCGAAGATCGCGCACGCACCATCCAAGTTGCCATTAATCCCGGCTCTCGTGCTGAAGATTTGCGCCGTCCGGGTCATATCTTCCCAATTCGGGCGAAAAATGGCGGTGTACTCAAGCGAGCAGGACATACCGAAGCCGCAGTAGATTTAGCACGACTTTCCGGCTTATATCCGGCGGGAGTCATCTGCGAAATTCAAAATGCTGACGGTTCGATGGCTAGATTACCACAATTAGTCGAATATGCCCGCGATCGCCAACTCAAATTAATCAGTATCGCCGATTTAATCGGATATCGCCTCAAATACGACCGTTTTGTCTATCGAGAAACCGTCTGTAACTTTCCCACCCAATTCGGGGAATTTCAGATTTATGCCTATCGCAACGCCCTCGATAATACCGAACATTTAGCCATTATCAAAGGTAATCCCGCCGATTTTGCCGCCCAACCCGTCACAGTGCGAATGCACTCCGAATGCTTAACCGGAGATGCCCTAGGCTCATTACGCTGCGATTGTCGGATGCAACTACAAACCGCCTTGAAAATGATTGCAGCCTCAGAGTTGGGGGTAGTCGTATATTTGCGTCAAGAAGGCCGCGGTATTGGTTTAGTCAATAAGCTCAAAGCCTACTCCCTGCAAGACTTAGGACTAGATACCGTCGAAGCCAACGAGCGCCTTGGCTTTCCAGCAGATTTGCGCGATTATGGGATGGGCGCACAAATGCTCAACGATTTGGGAGTCAAGCAAATTCGCCTAATTACCAATAATCCTCGGAAAATTGCCGGATTGAAAGGTTATGGCTTAGAAATCGTCGATCGCGTCCCCTTACTCATCGAAGCCACCGATTACAACTCCAATTACCTAGCAACCAAAGCGCAAAAACTCGGTCACTTACTATTGCAAACATATTTGGTCACCGTCGCAATTGACTGGACAAAAGATATCCAATCCGTGACGCAACGATACGAATTACTGGAAAAATTGCGCCATTTTGCCCAAAATTGTAACCTACTGGTGCAAGAAGAAGCTAGACCCGTCGCGATCGCCCTCTTTGAGCGTCCCTCCTTACTGATTCACCTCGGTTTCGACCAAGCCCATCTCGCCAAATCAGATTGGTATAAAGACGCAAATCATCCTTATCTCGAAGCCATCAAGCCAATTCTCGACGATTTAGGGACTTGGCCTTGTATTGAGCGTCTCCAGTTTCTGATTGCTTCAGGAGACGACCCCATGACAGGTCTACAAGTCAATCTCGATCGTCAGTCTTTCTCCCACGACCAAAAACCCTCCTCGGTATTTTCCCATCTAGCCACCCAAACCATTTACAGTTTTGTTACCAATTCTTCTTCTCAAAAGAATTAAGACATTTAGTAGAATTTTAGCTGAAATAATGAGACTATATTGTCAATTAAAAGCAAGTTCTAATAATCCGAAGAATTGAGACTTAAAGTTACTTTATTAAGCGGTCAATCTCTAGCCAGAGATAAAATTACTCGTGTATCCTTGAGCCATAACTTTCACAATTTCTGGGGTAACTTGGTACGATCCCCATTTAATTTGTACGAGTAAGACAAACTCTTTTACTACTCCGTTTTCCACAGCTATTGAGGTTATTGGCGAATGTCTAACACTGGGTCAAAATCGGCATTTTGGGCAGACTCCAAGGCAGCACATTCCTTGGAAGTCTCTCGTCTCCTTGATACCCTGAGTAGTGTGGTATGGTCGATCGATGCTCAGACTCAAGAACTCCTATATCTCAATCAAGCTGCATCGGATTTGTATGAGCGATCGCCCTCAGAAATTGAAGCTAATCCTGGGTTATGGCGAGACGCGATCGCCCCAGAAGACCGCGATCGCGTTCAAAATGCCCTACAACACCCCGAACTCAACCCCGAAGTAGAATACACCATTCTCTGCCCCAATCATCGTAGCAAGCGCGTTTGCCATCGCTTCTGGCAAGTGGTGGATACTCAAACCCAAGCCCAGCGCTTAGAAGGCACAATAGAAGTCATCCAACAAACCGAGCGTCAACTCGAATCCCTAGCGCAAAACCTACCCGGCATTATCTATCAATACATTATCTACAGCGACGGTAGCAACCGCTTCACCTACGCGAGTCCGGCTTGCCAAGAAATTATGGAACTCACCCCCGAACAAATGTGCCAAGATAGCAGCATTGTTTGGGGACAAGTCCATCCCGAAGACTTAGCCGCTTTCCAAGAATCCATCGTCATTTCAGCCACCACCATGACTCGTTGGCAACATCAATGGCGGATTGTAACCCCTTCAGGTTGCGTCAAATGGTTATCGGGAGTCTCCAAACCCGAATTAGGCTCTCAAGGAGAAGCGATTTGGGATGGGATCATGTTTGATATTACCGATCTCATTACCGCTCAAGCCGCCCTCGAAGACAGCGAAACCCGCTACCAATCCCTCGTCAACGCTATGTCTGAAGGCATTGCCCTACTCACACCCGATGGCAACCTGCAACTTTGTAACCCTAGTGCCAAAAGAATGCTGGGCTTAGAAGATAGTTTTCAAGAGGCTGCGGCTGATAGCGAACAATGGCAAGTAATCACCGAAAAAGGCCTTCCCCTGGATTCTACAGAATATCCCATCGTCAAAGCCCTAGAAACAGGAGTAGCCCAGAAAAAAATTATGGGGGTCAATAAGACCAATGGCAATATTTCGTGGTTATCCGTCAATGCTCAACCCCTGTTTCGTCCCGCAGCAGACCAACCCTATGCCGCGATCGCTTCCTTTACCGATATTACCGAGCGTCGTCAAGCCGAGCATATTTTACGCGATCGCGAAGCCTTTTTACGCAGTATCTATGACGGCATCGAAAACCTGATTTTTGTTACTGATGTAACTTCAGAAGGAGAATTTTACCTTGTCGGCTGCAATCCTAGCGCCGAAGCTGTTTTTCAGTGGCGCTCGGAAAAGATTGCCGGTAAAACGCCAGAAGAACTCTTGGGAGAAGGAGAAATTGCCCTGCGAGTGCGCCGTAACTACCAAAACTGCTGTAGCCTGGGTCATCCGATTAGTTATGAAGAATATTTCCCTCATCTGAATCCGGGACGTTGGTTTTTGACCACTCTTAATCCCCTCAAAGATAAAAATAACCGGGTTTATCGTTTAGTCGGCACAGCCATCGACATTACCGAACGCAAACAAGCCGAACATGACCTCAGCCGACGAGAACAGTACCTATCTGCCCTAGTTTCCGTGCAGCAATACCTTTTTGCCTTAGAAAGCGATCGCTGCGATTATGAGCCACTTTTGCAGCAGTTGGGGCAAGCCAGTGGTGCGAGTCGCGTCTATGTCTTTGAAAACTATGCTGAAGGCGATCGCATCCTGTGTCAACACAAAGCCGAATGGTGCGCTCCGAACATCATCACAGAGTCAGGCAACCCCGAAGCACAGGGAATCGATCTCGGTACGGATTTTCCCGGTTGGGACACCCTACTCGCAGCCGGAGAAATTGTTACTGCTCTGATTCAAGATTTATCGGCTCCGGGTAAAGAATACCTCGTCTCTCTGGAAGTACAAGCGGTTTTACTGCTGCCGATTCGGGTGAACGATGATTGGTTTGGCTTTATCGGCTTCGACAACTGCGAGGAAGCCAACTTATGGGAAACCCTAGAGATTAACTTACTGCGAGCCGCCGCCGACGCGATCGCCCTCTGGCAAGAAAACGCGATCGCCCAAATTGCCCTGCGTCGCTCCTCAGACCAAATCCAGCGTCAAGCCCAACGAGAAGCCCTCCTCAACCGCCTCGCAGGTCAAATTCGCAACTCTCTCGACCTCGATACCATCCTCGAAACCGCCGTGCGCGAAGTCCAGACCTTACTCAATATCGATCGCGTCAGCTTTAGTTGGTATCGCCCCGATCTCAATCCCCCCGCTTGGGAAGTCATCAAACAATACAGCGCTAACGGTGTCGCTAGTAGCGTCGGCTGCTATCCCACAACCGTCACCAAAATCATCACCGAAAAAGCTTTAGACGGCACTTACGAACGCCTCGACAACCTCGAAGAATGCGAAGATGCCAACTTGAAAACCTTACTCCAAAACTTGGGTTATACTTCTTACCTCACCATCCCCATCCACACGCAATTGGGGAAAGTCGGGCTGTTGAGCGTGGGTTTATGTAGTACCTCGCGTCCCTGGCAAGATAGCGAAATCGAACTCCTCGAAGCGGTGGTAAGTCAACTCGCGATCGCCATCGACCAAGCCCAACTCTACACCCAAACCCAAAGCAAAACGCAAGCACTCGAAAGCACTTTAGAAGAACTGCGTCGCACCCAAAGCCAACTGATCCAAACCGAAAAAATGTCCTCCCTCGGTCAAATGGTCGCCGGTGTCGCTCACGAAATCAACAACCCCGTCAACTTCATTCATGGCAATCTGAATTATGTTCATACTTATTGCGAAGACTTGCTCAGTTTGATTGCACTTTACGACCAAACCATTGTGCCAAAACCCGACGCGATCGCCCTAAAAATCGAAGACATCGACCTCGAATTTTTGCAAGAAGACCTCCCCAAAATCCTCAAATCCATGCAAGTTGGCACGCAACGTATTAGCGCCATCGTCAAATCCCTGCGAACCTTCTCCCGCTTAGACGAAGCCGAACGCAAAGCCGTCGATCTCCACGAAAACCTCGATAGTGCCTTAATGATCTTGCAACATCGCCTCAAAGCCAAACCCCACCGCAAGGCGATCGCCATTACCCAAGATTACGGCAACCTACCCCAAATCGAATGTTACGCCGGACAACTCAACCAAGTCTTTATCAACTTAATCGGTAACGCCATCGATGCCCTAGAAGACAAATACACGCAACAACCCGACTTTCAACCCCAACTCACCATTAGCACCGCCCTCGATGCTCAAAATCAGCGAGTATCCGTCAGTATTGCCGACAACGGTATGGGCATTCCCGAAGACAAGCGATCGCGCATCTTTAACCCCTTCTATACCACCAAACCCATCGGTAAAGGCACAGGCTTAGGCTTATCCATCAGCTATCAAATCGTCGTCGAACGTCACGGTGGCGATTTTCACTGTCAGTCCCAACTCGGAGAAGGCACAAAGTTCACCATTACCATTCCTCGTTAACTTCTCCCGACTGCCGACTGCCCCCTAAATTTTGTCGAGAATCTAGCTCAATTTTCATTATTTTTGACAACAAGGCGGTCTTTATTCAAAAAATTGTATCAATTTGCACCAAAAATCCTGGGAGCGTGGCTAAATATTAATGAATAAATTTAGAACCAAAGATAGATTGCGGTGTTGAAATCAATGTTTAAATGGCATTCCCTTTTGGCTGCTACCCTACTACTAGCAGCACCGATTACCTCCTGTGCTAGTGCTGACTCCCCATCAAGTTCTGAAGGTGGCGAAGGTGGTGCTGTTACCGCGAACAGTCGTCTCGAACAAGTCAAAGAACGCGGTACGCTCATTTGTGGCGTAGATGGCGGGATTCCCGGCTTTAGCTTCGTCAACGAAAGCGGCGAATACTCTGGCATTGATGTAGATGTTTGTCGTGCTGTAGCCGCCGCAGTCCTCGGCGATCCCGAAGCAGTTGAGTATCGCAACCTCGACTCCACCGAACGTTTCACGGCCTTATCGGGGGGAGAAGTCGATATGCTCTCGCGGAATACCACTTGGACAATCAACCGCGATACGGAAGTCGGCTTAGAATTTGCCCCCACCACCTTCTATGACGGTCAGGGCATGATGGTTCGCGGGGATAGCAACATCAAAACCTTAAAAGACCTCGCGGGTAAATCCGTCTGTGTGGAAGCGGGAACAACCACCGAGCTTAACTTAACCGATAACTTGCGCGAAGCTGGCGTAGAAGGGGAAGTTGAGGTTGTAACTTTCCAACAAGCCGACCCCGCTTATGCCGCTTACGCTGAAGGTCGTTGCGAAGGCATGACTTCGGACAAATCCCAGCTTGTTGGTCGTCGTACCACCCTTCCCAATCCGGACAATCATGTCTTGATGGATGTCACCATGTCCAAAGAACCCCTCGGCCCGGTAACGATTAATAACGATTCTACTTGGTTTGATGTGGTGAAATGGGTGACTTATGGCTTGATTGAAGCCGAAGAACTCGACATCACCCAAGATAACGTGGCCGAAATGAAAGAAAGCGAAGACCCCACCATTCGCCGCTTTTTAGGGGCTGAAGGCAACCTGGGTGAAGGTTTGGGTCTCGAAAATGACTTTATGGCTAAGGTCATCGAAAACGTGGGCAACTACGGCGAAATTTACGATCGCAACTTGGGAGAAGGTTCTGAGTTCAAACTCGAACGAGGTCAAAACGATCTGTGGACAAATGGCGGTCTACTCTACTCGCCACCTTTCCGCTAAGATTTAACGGCTGTTTTGATGGGGAATTGAGGTATTGTCTCGCCTCATTCCTCGTCCTTTATTAAAACTTCACGGCTGTACAGAGATATATAGTCTCCCGTCGCTAAAATTGCTCGATAACACCCCGTGTAGTAGCTTCCCACTCTTCTCCCGACTGCCGACTGCCGACTGCCGACTGCCCAAGACCTACTGCCTAAAACACTGATGACTGTTGACTGTTGACTGATAA